>NZ_JACKXD010000001.1:0-326986 GCF_014212355.1 Halobellus ruber | reverse complement strand
CCCGCCAGCGTCTCCAAGGCCCGCGTCATCGCCGCCGCGCCGCCCATCGTCTCGGCGGCGAAGTCGTCGGCTTCCCGCTCGTGGGCGAGCGAGAGGCGGTTCGTGAGCGGCGCCGTCAGCGAGAGGACGGGCGTGGCGTACAGCAACCCGATCCCGAGCGCGGCGTACGTCTCCGTCGGCAGCCCGAAGGCGGCGTAGACCCACCCCGAGGTCGTGACCCACCACAGGAACGCGAACACGACCGCCATCTGGACCGCGGAGGCGGCGACCTGCTTCCAGATGTGGGCCTTCTTCCAGTGGGCGAGTTCGTGGGCCAACACTGCCTGGATCGCCTCCCGGTCCATCTGGTCGACCAAGGTGTCGAACAGCACCACCCGCTTCGCCCGGCCGAACCCGACGAAGTAGGCGTTCGAGTGCGACGAGCGCCGGCTGGCGTCCATCTCGTAGACCTGCTCGCACTCGAAGCCCGCGCGCTCGAAGACGTCCCCGACGGCCTCCCGGAGCGCGCCGTCGTCGACCGGGTCGAAGTCGTTGAAAAGCGGCGCGATCGCCCGCGGGTAGACGACCATCATCACGAGCGAGAAGCCGACCACCAGCGCCCACCCGACGACGGGCCACAGCGTCGGCACGGCGTCGACCGCGAGCAGTACCGCCCCCGCGATCAGCCCGCCGAAGGCGAGCACAACGACCGTGCCGACGACGAGGTCCCGAAGCCACAGCGTCACGGTCTGGTTGTTGAACCCGAACCGCTCTTCGATCACGAACGTCTCGTAGGCGTCGAACGGCGCCGACAGCACGCGGCCGGCGAGCACCGCGCCGGCCAGGAGCACCACGCCCTGCGCGACGCTCGGCAGCCCGGTGGCCGACAGCCGTGCGGCGATGTCGCCGTAGAGTCCCGAGACGACGACCGCAAGCAGGATCGCGACCCCGAGCCACGATCGGACGTCCGAGAGGATCGTCTTCGAACGCTGGTAGGCGAGCATCTCCCCGGGGTCGTCGACGTCGAGCGCCTCCCGGACCCACGCCTCGGCGTCGCGGACGGCCGAGGCGCCGTACCTGAGGTTCAGTCCGTCGAGTACGGTCTCCAGAAGCTGGACGCCGCCGACGAGTCCCACGAGCACGAGCGCGGCGAATGATACCATTACCATCCGGTGGGGGATCGCGAAACTTCAACGTCGCGGACGGTGGTCGAAACACCCTTGCAGGATGCCTGCGGAGCGTCCCTCGATGACCGACGCGATCCGCGCCGTCCTGTTCGACCTCGACGACACCCTGCTCCGGTACCGGCGCTCGTCGGCGGCGCTCCTCGAAGAGTCGTTCGAGGCCGTCGGCGTCGAGCCGGTCTTCCCGGTCGAGGCGTACTACGACCAGTTCCGGCGGTTCGCCGACGAGACCGATTCGGTCGCGGAGCTCCGCCGGGAGTGTTTCGCGGCGCTGTGTGCCGACCGCGGCCGCGACCCCGATCTCGGGCGGCGGGTCGCCGCGGTCTACGCCGACGAGCGGGACCACCGGGACGTGGAGTGGGTCGCGGGCGCACACGAGGTGGTCGATTCGTTCTCGGAGCGGTATCGCCTCGGGGTCGTGACCAACAGCCCCGCGGACTCCGCCAGACGGAAGATCGACGCCGCCGGCGTCGACGACTACGCCGAGACGGTCGTCTTCGCCGGCCACGACACCCCCGCAAAGCCCGCCGCGGAGCCGTTCCACCGCGCGCTCGACGCGCTGGGGGTCGATCCCGGTAGCGCGGTCCACGTCGGCGACTCGATCCGGTCGGACGTCGCCGGCGCGAACGCCGCCGGGCTGCGCTCTGTGCTTTACGCACCCGACGGAACCGGAGACGGGGTGGCGGACGGGAGCGGCGGCGACCGCGACGTCCCCGATCACCGCGTCGCGGCGCTGTCGGAGCTGCGGTCGCCCCCGTGGTCGGGGTCGTGAGTCGCCGACCGGATGCTCCGACGCGTTGGCAGGGGAGGTCGAACGCGCGAAAGCTGCCGGGACGGAGGTGCCGAGCGTGGAGAAGGTGTGCCGCACGCCTGGGCAGTGGTCCGGCGTCCGATCCGGATCCTCAGCCGTCGAGAGACCAGGCGCGGTCGGAGTTGACGAGGTCGTGGATGTCGGCCTTGAGATCGTGGTACGCCTCGATGACGTCCTGGGTGGTGATGATACCGACGAGGTCCATCCCGTCGACCACGACGAGCTTCTTCACCCCCTCGTCGTGCATCCGCTCGGTCGCCCGTCGGAGCGTCTTTTCGGGCCGGATCGTGTTCAGCGGGCTGCTCATCGCTTTCCTGAGGGGGATCTCCCCGAAGGGGGCGTCGGTGACGAAGCCCGCGTGCAGACAGTCGGTCTCCGCAACGATGCCCGTCGGAACGTCGTCCTCGCGAACGATCACGCTACCGACGCGGTTCCGAAGCATCCGTTCGACGCCACCCTGAACCGACTCCCCGACCGGACACGTCACGAGGTCGGTCGTCATCGCCTCTTCGACGAGCATACGCCCCCGTTCGTGGTACGCTACTTAGCTTTCGTGGCGGGTGCGGCGTCTCGTATGCCACCTGCGTCGGTGTAGCTCGCGTGGCTCCCGGAACTACGCTCTCGTTCGACAGAATCTCCGACGGTCAGCACATAGACCCACCACAGTCGGTGCGGCTGCGTGGCGACGAGATCGACGCCGGTCTTGAAACGTTACGGCTCCCGGTCGCCGTCCCCGACGTCGAGAACGGTGCCGACGCCCTTCGATTGGCCCTCGCGGAAGACGAACCGCTGGCCCTCCTCGACCAGATACGGCCGGAACTTGAACTCGACCGTCGCTGTGCCGGTGTCGCCGGGGAGCAGTTGGCCGCCCTCGGGGTGGAAGATCACCGCCTCGCTCGCGGTTTCGAGGTGGACCACGGGCTCGTAGCCGTCGCGGATCCGCGTGGGATGGTTCAGCACCATCACCTCCGCCTCGAACGACCGGACCGCCGTGGGGTCGGCGTCGCCGGGAAGCAGCGCCATCCCCCGTTCGATCTCGGCCTCCTCGACGCCCTTGAGCGCGATCCCGACGATCCGACCCGCGGTCGCGCGGTCGACGCGGTGGTGATGCATCTCGATCGAGCGCACCTCCACGTCGCGGAACGAGCCGTCGGGCATCGGGCCGAGCAGGAGTTCGTCGCCGGGTTCGACGCTGCCGGAGTCGATGGTACCGGAGGCGACCGCCCCCACGCCGGCGACCGAGTAGGTCCGATCGATGTACATCCGGAAGTCGTCACGGTCGTGGACGGTGGTCTTCGGGAGGCGCTCGAACATCGAGTCCAGGTCGTCGAGCCCGTCCATCGTGACCGCGCTCGTCCGCAGGATCGGCACGACCGAGTCGCCGAGTTCATCGACTGCGGTCCCGACGCCGTAGCGGTCGACCGAAAGCGGCGTCCGGTCGACGTCGCGGAGCAGCCCCTCGACCTCCCGTTCGACGGCGTCGAGGCGATCCTCGTCGACGGCGTCTGCCTTCGTGATCGCGACGATGGTGGGGAGTTCCATCGCCAGCAGGATCCCGAGGTGTTCGCGGGTCGTCTTCGTGGGGCCGTCGTCAGCCGCGACGACCAGGAGCCCGTAATCGAGCCGCTGGCCGACGAGCCCCCGGATCGTGGTCCGGAGCCACGGCTCGTGGCCCACGGTGTCGACGAACGAGACCAGCCGGTCGGACTCCTCGACGATCCGGGCGCGGTCGGACTTCCGGTGGGGGTTGTCCATGTGCACCGCCCCGTCGTCGGTGAACCCGTAGACGGCGTAGGAGAGATCCGCCGACAGGCCGCGTTCGACCTCGTGGGGCTGGACGTCGAGGAACCCGCGGGTGCCCCCCTGGCCGTCGTCGGCGGTGCCGGTGACGAGCGAGCCCACGAGCGTCGACTTCCCGTGGTCGACGTGGCCGGCGGTCCCGACCACGATGTGGTCGTCGTCGGCGAGCCGGCCGCCGCTTCGCAGCGTCGCGACGCCGACCAGCCCGCGGTCGCCGTCGTCGCCGACGCCCCAGGTCTCGACGCCCTCGATGTGGGCGTCGGCCTCGTCGGCGAGGATCGAGAGCACGTCCATCGACTCGGAGAACGCCTCGGGCGGGATACCGGCGATCCCGCCGTCGTCGGTGACGCCGATCACGTACGTCGCGGTGCCGTCCCCGGAGAGCACCCGGTGGCGGAGCTGCGCCGCGAGGCTCTCCAGCCGACCGTCGGCGAGGTGAAGCTCCCGGGAGAGCCGCTCTTTGAACTCGACGCTGCCACCCTCCTCCTCGCCGCGCTCGAGGGCCGATTCGAGAACGGCCCGGTCAGCGCTCATACCCTCTGGTCGGGAGCGATCCGACAAAACCCTTTTCGTGGTGTGACATCTCGTGTCACAGTACTGCTCCGGAACGGTCCGGAGCACCCCGGGCAGGCTCGGGGGCGGCGACACGCCCGGGTTCAGTCGTCGACGAGCCGCTTGTACGCGCGGGTGACGCGTTTGAACTCCTCCTCGTCGCCGGAGTCGGCGTCCGGATGCGTGGCCTTCGCCCGCTCGCGGTAGGCCGCCCGCACCGCTTCCTCGTCGGCGCCGGGGTCGACCCCGAGCGTTCGGTAGGCCTCCGCGAGGCTCGGCTCGTTCGGATCCGTCCGCTGGCCGCCGCGCGATCCGGTCCCGGCGCGGTCGCTCCGCGAGCCGGCCGCCCGCCGCCCGGGGCCGAACCCCTCGAAGCCGCCCGGTCTCTCCGCCGCGGCGTTGGCCCGGTTACGGCCGGCGGTCCGTCGGACCCGGTCGGTGAGCCGGCCGCTGGCGTGGTACCACAGGAAGTAGGTCGCGATCCCGAACGGCAGCGCGAAAAGCAGCAGGAACGGCTGGTAGGCGAACGCGAGGGTCGTCAAAAGTACGGTGGTCCCCGCGAACACCGCCGCGAGCCCGACGACGAGTCCGTCTCCGTCCACGTTCGTATTCGGGGGCCGAAGCCCGTAAGCTTCCCGGCACGCGGCGATGTCGGCCCGCGGCTGACAGCGGACCCGGCGGCGGAGTGCGACAGAACGATTACCGCGGTGTTGCAACGCCCGTGTATGATCCCCCTCGAGGAGACGTACATCGAGAACCGCGTTCTGGTCCAGCCGAACGACACCAACCACCGGAACATCGCCCACGGCGGCAACGTGGTGAAGTGGATGGACGAGGTGGGCGCGATGTCGGCGATGCGGTTTGCGGGCCGGACCTGCGTGACCGCGCGAATGGAGAGCGTCGACTTCCTCGGACCGATCCCCCGCGGCAACGTCGCCCTCGTGGAGTCGTACGTCTACGACGCCGGAACGACGAGCATCGACCTGTTCCTCAGGGTGTTCAGCGAGGACCCGATGTCCGGCGACCGCGAGCTCACCACCGAGTCCCGGTTCGTCTACGTCGCGCTCGACGAGGACGGGAACCCCGCGTCGGTGCCCGACCTCGACGTCTCCTCCGAGCGGGCACGGGAACTCCGCGCGGCCGCCGAGCGACCCGAGGTCGAAGCGGACGGGTGAGGCATTGGCGTAGAGGTAGAACTCGAATACCGGAGACGGATCCACGTGAGAGGTAGTCGATTTTATCTCGACAGCCGTCGCACTCGCCGTATGAGCCGGGAGATTCCGGCGGCATCGTTCGACGAGTGTCTCGACGCTCTCGACCGCGTCGAGCGCCGTCGGTTGCTGAACGGTGGGTCCGACGATAGCGGCGTCGCTTTCGGCGAACTCGACGTGGCGGCCGCTGGCGGACTTGGAACCGGCGACGTGCCACGTTCATCTCCCTGGAGCGGCTGGGTTTCGTCGGCGCACTCGGCGCTGCCGCAGCACGGGGCGTGACGGTCCACCTCGGCGGCGTGTCACCGGCCGTCCAGGAACGGATCCGCGAGGAGGTGCCCGGCGCGAACCTCTTCGAGTCGCTTTGGGTCTGGTCGGACACGCCTGCCGGCAGGCTGGCGATGATCGACGACGGCACGGAGGACCCGAAACGACGGGTACAGCACGATGCTTCGACGGCGTGGACGGATACGGCCGACGAACCCACACGGAGGCGTACTGACGCGATGACCGAGCCCATACGCACCCGCTACGAGTGGTCGTCGACGGACCCGGCGACGGCGGTCATCGAATCCGTCGCGGCCGCGACTGGCTGTGATCCGGTGACCATCGGCCCCTTGCACGACTCCGTCGACCCCGACGCCCTGGATGCGCTGATTCGATCCGACGGGGCCACGGACACGGATACCGTGACGGTCTCCCTGTACTTCGAGGGTCGTCGGGTGACCGTTCACAGCACCGGCGAAGTGATCGTCCAAGCGGGCGGCGACGACTGAGCCGCGGTCCGAGCGGCTGCCGCTCGCCCACCGCCCGTCGCCGGGGCAGGTCGGTCACGTTGCCCCGTTTGCGGCGTCCTCGCAGCCGCAGTACCCGGCCTCTATCCGTTCGAACACGGGTCGAGGTGGGGCGTGGAACCAATATACACTCGGAGTGATTCCACTGCCTCAGAAGTTTTGATTAACCGAGTGAACGATTGCCGGCCCGTGGCGGGCCGGTCCGACGGCTTCGCTGACGGCCGTCGGGCGTCTTCCGGGCGGGGACGCCACTCGACGAGCGTTACGAGTTCGTATCGCGACAGTCGGTTTATCGGTCGAACCAGTATTTTCAAACCGGGTCGAACCGAAATGAGAGTATGAGCCTCGAACGCGAGTACGACTGTCCGGAGTGTGATGGATCCACCTTCTGGCGGACGGCGTCGATGAAGATCCAGCTCGGCGAGAAGACCAAGTGGCGCTGTGACGACTGCGGCTACGGGTTCATCGAGATCGACGGGATCAGTACCGCGAAAGCGTCGTCGTAGGAAGCGGCTACTCCGTGTCGTCCAGCGCGTGCCAGGAGAGCCGCGGGTTCCGCGCGGCGGTGGCCTGGTCGATCCGCCGGGCGGTCGTCTTCGACGGCGCCGCCGCCAGCTCCTCGTCGGAGTCGGCTATCGCGGCGTTGAACGCCGCCGCGAGGTCGTCGAGCGAGGCTTTGTTTTCGGCCTCTGTCGGCTCGGTGAGCATCGCCTCGGGGACGAACTCCGGCCACTTGGTCGTCGGCGGATGGACCCCGTAATCGAGCATCCGCTTTGCCACGTCGGCGGCGTCCCGGTCGCCCGCAGTGGCGGCGAACTCGTGGTGGAACGGGCCGTAAGGGATGTCGTACTCCAGTTGCTCCGCGAGGTAGTTCGCGTTCAACACCGCCTTCGCGGAGGCGTCCTCCAGCCCCGAGTCGCCGAGCCGCGCGATGTAGGCGTAGGCTTTCACCAGGACGAGCCAGTTGCCCTGGTAGCCGTGGACCTTGCCGATGCTCCGCTCCGGGTCGTACAGTTCGTACTCCCCGTTTCGCTCCCTGACGCGGGGCCGGGGGAGGAACTCCGCGAGTTCCTCGCGGACGCCGACGGGGCCGGCGCCCGGGCCGCCCCCGCCGTGGGGCGTCGCGAACGTCTTGTGGACGTTGTAGTGCATCACGTCGAAGCCCATATCGCCCGGCCGGGCCCGACCCAGCAGGGCGTTGAGGTTCGCGCCGTCGTAGTAGAGCAGGCCGCCGGCGTCGTGAACCACCTCGGCGATCTCCTCGATGTCGCGCTCGAACAGCCCCACCGTGTTGGGGTTCGTGAGCATCAGCGCCGCGGTCCGCTCGGAGACGGCGGCTTCGAGGGCGTCGAGGTCGACCCGCCCGTCCTCGCCGGACGGGAGTTCGACGACGTCGTATCCGGCCATCGCGGCGGTCGCGAAGTTGGTGCCGTGCGCGGAGGCGGGGACGATGACCTCCGAGCGGTCGTCGTCGTCGCGGGACTCGTGGTACGCCTTCGCGATGGTGATCCCGGTGAACTCACCGGCCGCGCCCGCGGGCGGTTGCAGCGTCACCGCGTCCATCCCGCCGATCCGCGCGAGGTAGTCTTGCAGGCCCGCGAGCAGTTCCAGGCTCCCCTGGATGGTCTCGTCGGAGCGCTCGGGGTGGACGGCGGCGTTCGGGTCGGCCGCGACGTCCTCGGTGAACGAGGGGTTGTACTTCATCGTACACGACCCGAGCGGATAGGGACCGGTTTCGACGCTCCAGTTCATCTGCGACAGCCGGGTGTAATGCCGGGACAGTTCCGGCTCGGAACTCGTCGGCAGCTCCAGTTCGTCGCGGGTCAACTCGTCGGGAAGTGGCGACTCCGAGCCGACATCGACGGTCGCGGTGCCGGTCTCCGACAGCAGCGGTTCGTAGCGGTCGTCGTCGCCGAAGCGTGCCTGATCGTGATTCATTTATATCGCCTCCTCGAACGCGGCGACCAGTTCGTCGGTCGCCGCCGCGTTCACGTCGGTGACGCACACCTGCAGCAGGTGGTCGTCGAGGACGTGGACCGCGAACCCCTCGGACTCGAGGTCCGCGGCGACCGCCGGCGCGGGCTGGTCGGTCCGAACCGCGAACTCACGGAAGTGGTGGCGGTCGTGGACGGGCGCGTGGACGCCAGCAAGCTCGTCTAGGTCGCCGGCGAGCGACGTAGCCTCCCGAACGCACTGGTTGCCGAGGTCGACGAGCCCGTCGGGACCCAGCCACGCCAGGTGCATCGCGGTCCGCAGCGCGATCCACGCCTGGTTGGTGCAGATGTTCGAGGTCGCACGCTCCTTCCGGATGTGTTGCTCTCTGGTCTGCAGCGTCAGGGTGTAGGTGCGTCGGCCCGACTCGTCCTCGCTGGCGCCGACGAGCCGTCCGGGGACCTGCCGGAGGAACGACTCCCGAGTGGCGAAAAGCCCCAGGCCCATCCCGTAGGCGGTCGGCAGTCCGAGGGCGTCGGCCTCGCCGACGACGACGTCGGCGCCCACGCTCTCGGGTTCTTCGAGGAGCCCGAGTGCGGCCATATCGGTGCCGAGACAGAACAGCGAACCCGCCTCGTCGGTGATCGTCCCGACTTCGTCGAGGTGCTCCTCGATCGTGCCTCGGACGGTGGGGTTCTCGACGTAGACCAAGGCTGTGTCCTCGCCGACGAGCCCCGAGAGCGCGTCGATATCGACGTTTCCGTCGTCCATCGGGTAGGTCGCGACCTCCAGGTCGGTCCCGTCGACGTAGTTGTCGAGTACCGCGCGTTTGTTCTCGTGGAGGAGTTCCGGCACGAGGACGCGGGTGCCCGAAATCGACCGGACCCGGCCGGCGAGCCGGGCGGCCTCCGCGAGCCCCGACGCCGCGTCGTACATCGAGCAGTTGGCGACGGGCAGCCCGGTGAGTTCGGCGACCAGCGACTGGTACTCGAACAGCGCCTGGAGGAACCCCTGGGCGATCTCGGGCTGGTACTGGGTGTAGGAGGTCAGGAACTCCGCGCGCTGTGAGAGGTCGTCGACCACGCTCGGGACGTAGTGGGTGTGGTGGTCCCGACCCAGGAACTCCGTGAGGTCGTCGTTGCGCGCGAAGGTCTCGGAGAGCTCCCCGCGGAGCTCGCGTTCGCTCCGCGGTTCGATCCCGAGGTCGCCGTCGAACCGAACCTCGCTGGGCACGTCGAACAGGTCGGCCTCGCTGTCGGCGCCGACGGCCTCGAGCATCGCTGCGGTCTGCTCGGGCGTGTGCGGCGCGTAGGGGGTGCCGTCGACGCGCTCGTGTCGGCCGGCGTCGGTCATCGCGTGCCTCCGATCGATACCGGTCGGATGGTGTGTGGGCGGATCATACGTAACTAGTCGGAATGCAGGGCTGCATACACTTCACTCCGTCTGCTCGCTGTACTCCTCGGCGGTGAGGAGGGCCTCGAAGTCGGCGTCGTCGACGCCGTCGAGCTTCAGCATCCACCCCTCGCCGTAGGGCGATTCGTTCACCAACTCCGGCTGGTCGAACAGCGCCTCGTTGACCTCGCTTACGGTGCCGGATACCGGCGCATACAGGTCCGATACCGCCTTGATCGACTCGATGACGCCGAACTCCTCGCCCTGCGTGAGTTCGTCGCCGGCGGCCGGCAACTCGACGAAGACCACGTCACCCAGTTCGTCCTGCGCGAAATCGGAGATGCCGACGGTCACCGTCTCGCCGTCGGTGGTTGCGTACTCGTGTGATTCCCGATACTTACGATCGTCCGGGGTTTCAAACATCTATCGTTCATCCTCTACTGTGCGGGCATTTATTTGTCCCGGATGAACGGAGTCGACGCCACCTCGGCCCGCTTGCCGTCGCCCCGGACCACGACTTCGACCTGGGTGCCGGGCTCCGACAGCGACGTCGGGACGTACCCCAGCGCGATCGGCTCGCCGAGCGTCGGGCTCATCGTCCCGCTGGTGACGTGGCCGACGACCTCACCGTCGACGGTGATGTCGTGACCGTGACGGGCGATGCCGCGCTCTCTGAGTTTCAGCCCCACGAACGCCTCCTCGGGCCCCGTCTCGGCCGCTTCGGCCAAGGCGTCGCGACCGACGAATCCGGTGTCGAGGTCGACCGCCCACCCGATGCCGGCCTCGTAGGGCGTCCGCGGTTCCGCGTCGGGGTCGAAATCCTGGCCCGAAAGCAGGAATCCCATCTCGGTCCGGAGGGTGTCCCGCGACCCCAACCCGCAGGGCTGACACCCCTCGAACGCCGACCAGACAGCCGCCGCGTCCTCGGGGGGACAGAGGATCTCGACGCCGTCCTCGCCGGTGTAGCCGGTGCGGGCGATCCACGACTCGACGCCGTCGACCGCACCCGCGGCGATCTCGTTGCGGCCGAGGTCTGCCGGATCCACGGTCGTTGCGTCGGCGACCGCGTCGGGGGCGTCCGGTCCCTGGACCGCTACCATCGCCCACGCGTCGGTCTCGTTACGCACCTCGCAGTCGAGTCCCCACTCCTCGCGGCGGTCGACCCACCGGCCGTACGCCTCCTCGTCGTGGCCCGCGTTCGGGACGAACAGGTAGCGGGGGTCCCCGTCGTCCGGGAGCCGGTAGGCGATGGTGTCGTCGTGGATGATCCCCGCCTCGTCGGTGATGGCCGCGTACTGGGCGTCGCCGGGGTCGAGCGACGCCATATCGGCCGTGAGGAGCCGTTGCATCAGTTCTGTCGCGTCGGGGCCGTCCACGACGACCTCGCCCATATGCGAGACGTCGAAGATCCCCACGGACTCCCGGACTGCGGCGTGCTCCGTCCGGATGGAGTCGAACTCGACGGGCATCTCCCACCCGCCGAAGTCGGTGAACGTCGCCCGGTCGGCGTGCAGATCGTAGAGCGGAGGTTGCCGGAGTGCCATACGTGAGCGTCGACGCGGCGCGAGAAAGGTTTTGATATGTGTCCCGCGGCGTCGGACGCTTCCGGCGCCCCTGACGGGGTATTGCGCCGGTAATAAATCGTATTCCGCGATAGCAAACCGAGTATCGTGCGCGTGTCCCGGCCGTCCAGCCGAATCTAACGAGTAGCGCGTGCCGGCCGAACGCGAGGGCGCACTCCCTGCCAACCAGCCAGCCGCCGTCGAAACGCGAACGCGACCGTCGGGTCCGAGAGCTCCCGGAGCGCGCCGCCGTGGCCGCGTCGGGAGTCGTCGTCGCCACGGCGTATGATCGGGACGAAGGCGAGAAGCGCGATACCGCGACAGTGAGTGTCGGCCTGACGCGTGCTGCGGCTCCGCCGTCGAAGTCAGTGCAAGACCGCAACCGAGCGCCCGGAATAGCGTTCAGTTCGGCGCCGTCGTCAGTCGTCCGCGGTCGGAGTGCCGCCCGCGCCGGTCCCCGACGACGGCGGTGCGGACGCCGACCCGACCGCCGCTTCGGCGGCGTCGCGGTCGAAGGCGTAGCGGCGGTTCCACACGAAGTAGACGTACGGGACCTTCGCGACCACGTCGAGGTACGCCACGACGAGGCTGATGCCCGCGGCGGAGACGTACCCGAGGCCGGGCGCGCCCACGACCCACACCAGCGGGTACGCGAGCCACAGCAGCCCGACGTGGTTCTGAAGCAGTTTGAACAGCCCGCGCCGTTTGGCGAACGCCTGCGCGTATCCGGGGAACACGCGGTAGAGAACGTAGAACAGCGACAGGTGGAACGTCCCCGACACCGCGAAGAACGCCCACTTCGTGGGCCCGGTGGTGACGGTCGCGACCCCGCCGGTGACGATCATCGCCGCGTCGGCCGCCATCACGCCCGCGATCCACCGGCGCGGCGCGCCAGCGACGTAGCCGACGTAGCCGACGAGGAGCGGGGTCGTCACCAGCCAGTCGACGTACCGCGGGAGAACGATGGTCTCCGATCCGACGGTGATGACGCCGACGTTCAGCGCCATCAGGACGTAACTCAGTCCCGCGAACCCGGGGATGATCAGCAGGTAGGCGAACTTCCCCCGATCGACGTCGACGTCGTCGACGGTCGCCAGCCGGGCCGCGAGCGCGACCCCGACGACGAAGCCGAGCACCGCCAGGGCGTACGCCGCGGTGACGTGGGTGCTCATCGGGGATCACCCCCGTCGGGCGCCGCGGCGGCCTGCGTCCCCCCGGCCACACTACCGTCGAGCGTTCCGACGTCGAACGCGTCCAGTTGGGCCGCGAGCTCCCCTGCGTTCCGCTCGAAGGTCCCGAGCGTCGCCGTGATGTCGTCGACCGCCTCCTGCTGTTCGTTGATCCGCTCGGCGATGTCGCCCGCCGCCGCCTCGGTCTCGCGGCTCCCTTCCGCGACTTCGTTCACGGAGGCGGCGGTCGTCTGCAGCGTCTCCGCCTGGTCGGCGGTCGCGTCGCGGATCTCCACGATGCCGTTGTCGATCTCTGCGACCGAGTCGGCGATGTCCTCGATGTCTTCGAGCGCCGAGGCCACCGTGTCGGTGCCGGTCTCGATCCGCGTTCGCGTCGTCCGGACCGACTCCGCGGCGTCGCCGGTGGCCTCGCGGACCTCCTCGATCATCGCCCCGATCTCGTCGGCGCGGGCCTGGGTCTTGCCCGCAAGCTGTTTGACCTCGTCGGCCACGACGGCGAACCCGTTGCCCGAGGAGCCGCCGCTGTCGCCCGCGCGGGCGGCCTCGATCGAGGCGTTCAACGCGAGCATGTTCGTCTGTTCGGCGATGTCGCCGATGATATCGACGATCTCGGTGATCTCGTCGGTGCTGTCGGCCAGCGCCTCGATCTGGTCGACGGCGTCGTCGATCTCCGCTTGGATGTCCTCCATCTCGTCGATCGCGTCGCTGGCGGCGGTTCGGGCGTCGGCGCTGGTCGCGGTCACGTCGTCGCTCTGCTCTGCGAGGTCGTCGACCGTGGCGGCGACCTCCTCGGCGGTCGCAGACAGGGTGTCGATGTCCTGGGTGACGGTCTCGATCTGTGCCCGCTGGGACTGCGCCCGTTCGGTGATGTCGTCGGCGGTGTCGACCGCGCCGTCGACCGCGTCCTCGACTGCGGCTCCGCGGGTCCGCATCTCGTCGACGTCGTCGCGGATTGTTTCGGCGAAGGCGTCGACGTCGGCCAGCGCCGCCTGTAGCTGCTCAATCGTGGTGTTGAACTCGCGGCCGATCGTCGTCATCGACTCGTACTCGGTGTCGACGTCGATGCGCTGCGTGAGATCGCCCTCCGCGGCCCGCTGCATCGTCGCGGCGTAGCGTTCGGCGATCCGCTGGTAGTCGTCGGCCATCCGCGTCGCCTCGTCGCTGGTGCGTTCGGCCTCCTCCCGTGCGGCCTCCAGATCGGAGATGCGTTCGGCCAGCGAGACCCGTATCGTGTCGACGGCGTCGTAGATCCGACCCAACTCGTCGGTCCGCTCGTTTTTGATCTCACGGTCGAGGTCGCCGTCGGCGATGCGTTGCGCCTCCCGTTCGATCTCCTGGGCGGCCGAGAGCGTCGCGGTCCCGGTGATCGACCCCAACGCCAGCAGCCCCGAGAGCGTCGCCAACACGGTGGCGGCGACGCTGCCGGTGAGAAAGCCCACCGACGCAACGAACGCTCCGGTCGTGACGTACCCGAGCGCGAGTTTCGTTCCGTAGCGACTCCGTATCAGCTTCCACATACACCCGCATCCGAACGTGTCGAATAATAAGGCTGCCCACCAGTTATCACCGATGAAACTCGGGGTCGGTTCGCGTTTCGGAGCCGGCAGCGAGTCCGCAATGAAACCGTAGACTTTCAGTCTCCGGCCGTGATACCGTTCGGGCCCGCCCCGGCTGGTCGGGGCGTCGCCGCCTCGACGCGGAACCCGTTGCCCCGCCCGCCGATCCGGGAGACCGCGGCACTGACTGACTCCCCAGGCGCGAGCGACGAGAGCGCGCGCCGCGTCGACTCGTCGGCGTGGGCAACCAGGTGGTACGTGGCGTTAGTCGTCGCCGAGCGTACCGTCACTGCCCCGTGGGCGTTCATCGGCCGCACGACAGTGAACACATCACCGATAGTTTCCGCTTTCGAACTCATACTGTTCACTTGAACGGATTTTTGCTTGATAAATCCAGTCTAATAGGTGTATAAGGATGATGTATGGGTAACGTCTCTACGCCGGTTCTCGTTACGAGTGGGCCCGTCGACTGATACTGTCGGCCGTAGTCGCGTGACGGATTCCGACACCTCAGGGGTGTGGAAAGTCTTCACGTAGTTACAGCCGACAGTACGACACCGTCGGGATTATGCGTACACCGACAGAAAGCTGCGTATGGACCTCCTGGAGCGGCTGTTCGCCGACCCGCGTGGAGACGCGTCCGAGGACCCCCGGGTCGGTCTGTTCGTCGACGGGCCGAACGTCCTCCGGGAGGAGTTCGACGTCGACCTCGACGACCTCCGGGAGGCCGCAGAGCGGGCCGGGCGGGTGACCGCAATGCGGCTGTACCTCGACGAGCACGCGACCCCGGGGTTGATCCAGGCGGCGGAGGCTCGCGGGTTCGAGGTGGTCGTCACGAGCGGCGACGTTGACGTCCGGCTGGCGGTCGACCTGACCGAGTTCGCGATCGAGGGCCGCGCCGACGTCGTCGCGGTCGCCTCCCGCGACACGGATTTCAAGCCCGCAATCGAGGTCGCGAACGCCCACGGCTGCCGGACGTTCGCGATCGCGCCCGGCTCCTTCGGGCGATCCGACGCCCTCCGGAACGCCGCCACCCGCCGGGTCACGCTGGGCGAGGACGGCGAGGGGCCGACGCTCGTCGGCTACGACTCCTGACGGACCCGGGGTCGAAAGCGGGCCGGTTTTCCGGGCGGCGAGCATCTATCCCCTATGGACGAACTCGATTCGCCGGTGCTCGACAACCACCTCCACCTCGATCCCGACAACGGCCGCGGCCTCGACGCCGTCGAGGACTTCGTCCGGCTCGGCGGGACCCACCTCCTGGTGGTGAACAAACCCTCCTGGCACCTCGGGCCGGTGCCCGAGTCGGCCGCGGACTTCGATCGCGTCTTCGGAACCACGCTCGAGGTCGTCGACGCCGCAAGCGGGATCCTGCCCGGGCGGGCCTGGCCCGTCCTCGGCGTCCACCCCGGGCTCGTCTCCCGGCTGGTCGACGACCGGGGTCTCGAACCCGACGCGGCGGCGGAGCTGATGTGTTCGGGGCTGGACCGCGCGGCCGAGTTCGTTCGCGACGGGGCGGCGCTCGCGCTGAAATCCGGTCGCCCGCATTACGAGGTTTCGGCGGCGGTGTGGGAAGCGTCGAACGACGTGATGCGCCACGCCTTCGAGTTGGGCGCGGAACTGGACTGCGCCGTCCAGCTTCACACCGAGGCCACAGACGACCTGACAGGGGTGGCTGAGTGGGCTGAAGAACGCGGGCTGCCGAGACACGAGGTGGTGAAACACTACGCCGGCGGCCGGCTCGCGGGCCCGACGCCGAGCGTAATGAGCGACAAGGACCGGCTGGAAGTCGCGGCCGACGCGGGCGAGCCGTTTCTGATGGAGACCGACTTCGTGGACGAGCCCGACCGGCCGGGTGCGGTGTTGGGACCGAAGACCGTCCCCCGCCGCGTGCGGTGGTTGTTGGAGGAAGGTCACGACGAGGCCGTCGAACGGGCACACGTCGGGACGCCCGAACTGGTCTACGGGATCGACACCCGTGGGACGCTGGAGGGGTAGTGGTCTCACTCTCGCGGCCGCGTCCGCCGCGGACCCCCGACGTTCCGGCCGAGCGCCCGACGTTCGACAGGAAAGGCATTTGAATCCCGACCGAAATGGTGGTGTATGGCTGACGCCGAGGAAACCTACTACACTGAAGACCGCTGGCAGAACTGGCTCGCCCGCGTCGAGGAGGAGGAGATCGACCCCGAGAACGAGGACTCGGCACGGCTCCTCCTGAACCTCCAGGACGACGCCGCCATCGCGGTCGCGAAGATCGTCTCGGCGTACGAGGAAGGTCGGTTAGCGGAGGAGGAGGCAGTCGAGGAACTCGACCGCGTGCGGTCGATCGTCCTCGCCGAACCCGAGCTCTCGATCGAGGACGACGCCGCCCGCGAGGACAAGGAGATCCTCGTCGACGGCGTCCAGACCAGTCTGGTCTGCGTCTTCTACGCCGCCGAGGAGTACATCGCCGCCGGCGTCGCCGAGGAGGCGCCGATCGCGGAGTACGTCGAGGCCGCCGCTGCCGCGGAGGCCGACGAGGATATGGACGCCGCGCTGGGGTATTTAGTCCAGGCGGGCACCCGGATCATCGCGGGCGACGACCTGGATATGTCGGTTGTTGAGGAGATCGAGTACGGGCTGGTCTCGGAGTGGGTCAACGGGCTCGACAGCCTCCAGAGCGCGATGAGCGACCCCGAAGTGGTCGAAGAGGAAGAGGACTGAGGCGGCGGCACCGCCGCGGCGGCACGTTTTTATCCGGCTCTCGTCCATTCGACGTATGACCTTCGGGGGGGACGACAGGGCCGTCACGGTCCAGATCGGCGCGGTCATACTGCTGGGTTTTCTGGTGATCTCGCTGTCGGTGTATCAGGCCACCGTCGTCCCCGACCAGAACGGGCGTGTCGAGTTCGACCACAGCCAGCAGGTTCAGGAGAGCCTCCAGGATCTCCGGAACGGTATCTTGCGGACCGCGTCGACCGAACGGACAAGCCCGACGACGGTGCCGCTGGGGACGCGCTACCCAACCCGAACCGTCGCGGTGAACCCCCCGCCGTCGAGCGGTCGACTGGCGACCGAGCCCGGCGGGAACGTGACGCTCGTCAACGCGACGGCGATCGACGGCGAGACGGCGGACTACTGGGACGGAACCGACCGGGTGTACGACACGCAGCGGTTGAGTTATCGTCCGGACTACAACGTCTATCAGTCCGCACCGCGGACGACGTACGCGGACTCAGTGCTGTACAACCAGTTCGGCAGCGACACTGGCGCTCGGGCGGTGACTGGCCAGCGGCTGTTGGAGGGAAACCTGATCTACGTCGTTGCGCTTAATGGCTCGTACAGGCAGAGCGGGACGCAGGCGGTATCGGTTAGTCCGACGCCGGTGAGCGCCAGCGACCGGATCGTCGCGGTTAACGGAGACATCGACATTGAGGTGACGACCGAGCTTTCCGAGGACGAGTGGGAGCGGCTGCTCGCCGACCAGTACGAGAGCAACGGCGGACAGGTCGACGACGACAGGGATGGTGTGAACGTGACCGACGGGACGCTGACGGTTGACCTGGTTCCGGGGACCTACCGCCTCCGTATGGCGAAGATCGGCGTCGGAACGGACGTGAGCGACACTAGCGAGCAGTATCTGACCGTCGTCGACGGCGCCGACAGCGTCACCGCGGGCGGGACGCGACGGATCGTCCTGGAGGTCAGGGATTCGTACAACAACCCCGTCTCGGGCGTGACGGTCGAAGCGGCCGTCGACGGCGCGAACGCCGACATCGTCCCGGCCGACGGTACCTCGGATGGACGGGGACGAATCGTCTACGAGTACTCCGCCCCTGGCTCGATTCCATCGCCCCGCACCGATAGTGTCAATTTCAGCTTCAAAACGCCCGTGGATCGGTCAAACTTCAGCGGGGAGGAACCCGAGTCGGTTCGAATTAACGTGACGGTGGTGTCGTTGGGTGGAGGGGGAAGCAGTGACCGGATCGAGTACGTCGACAACTCCGGACAGGCGACTGACGAAGGCAGCGGAAACAAGGATGAGAGCGTCGAGTTTACCCTTCGGAATACTGGCTCTGCAGACGTGAGTGTGACGGACATCTCGGTAGACAGCACGTCAGTTGCGTCCGCCGTGCGTGTTGAGGGCAGTCCAAGTAACCCCGCAGTGTCGACAAATCGAACTGGAGAAGTCACAACCGACGTTGTGATCGGCAGTTCGAGCGAGCAGTTCTCGTCCGAAGCGACACTATCCGGTGGAAGCGACACGGAATTCGTCATTGGACCATTCGTGAACAACGGCGGTAGCGAACGTCAGATGTCTGGAGAAGACATCACTATCACCCTCACATTCGGTGATGGAACGACGCAGGAGTACACCATTACGGCATCGTGAGAACACGTCGTCTCTCTTTATCACGCTCTATACTAACGGCGGTAGGCTAATACCTGAAAGGATATCAATATGATACGCTAAATGAGTGACCGTGCCCAAAGCGAGTCTATCGGAGTGGTTCTCCTCGTCGGCGTCGTCGTCATCTCCGTCAGCGTCGGCGGCGCGTACGCGGTGGGTACGGTCACGCAATCCACGGGCGGGCCGAACGCGGCCGTCACGAGCGAAATCAGCACGGACGGAATCGCCCTTTCGCACCAAGGCGGTGACTCGCTACCGGGAGACGACCTGCAACTGACCGTCCGGGTGAACGGGAGCGAGACGGGTGTTGCTTGGAGCGACGGGACGCTCTCGGGTGGAAATGACGTCTTCGAACCGGGCGAGCGGTGGAACGTCTCGCGGAGCTACGCTCCCGGCAGTCTAGTGAGTGTCACACTAGTCGACAATCCCTCGAATACGGTGCTGTTCCGGATGGAGGCGACGGTGGCAGCGCAGGACCGGATCATCTCCGACACAGGCGGGAACATCAACGCTGTCGATAGAGAAGGTGAGATTGAGCAGAGCGACGTCTCGACGCCGCCCTCAGACGAGTCAAACGACGACGGAAGCACGGAGAATATCGTTGAGAGGTGTACTGGTCGTGACGTCGAGGAGAGCGAGACGGAATCAGAGTCCGAGAGCGAGAACGATGATGATGGGGAGTACGAGTACACGTACGAGTACGAGTATACGTACGAGATTGGGAACTACCTCTACGAGTACGAATACAACTACGAGTGGTCGGAGGGCGCGGATCAGGATCCGAACCCGAACCCCGAACCGACGCGCGGTTTGGAGTGTATTGACGATGGCATCGAGCCCGAGCCCGAACCCGAACCCGAACCCGAGCCCGAACCCCCAGAAGATGACGACGATGACGACTGATCACCCTCATACTGCCGTAGTGTACCTACCACTTCCCAACCGGATCCGAGAATAGGCTCGCTTACTGGCTTTACCGCTGTTCGTCTCTTTTTCGACGAACGACGAACAACCCATCGACAAACCCATATGACGGGCCGCGAAACCCGAATCTATGACAGCCGTCGGCATCGACGCCATCGAGATCCGGACGGGCAAGCTGCGGCTCGACCTCGCGGAGACGTTCGCGCCGGCGAAAAACGAGGATCCCAGCAAGTACACGAAGGGGATCGGGATCGAGTACTCCTCGCTGCCGGACGTCTACGAGGACATCGTCACGATGGGCGCGAACGCCGCGAAGGCGCTTTTCGACCGGAAGGGGCTCTCCCCTGACGACATCGGCCGGATCGACGTCGCCACGGAGTCGGCGTTCGACAACTCCAAGCCGGTGTCGACGTACATCGCGGGCTGCCTCGAATCGGTCTACGACGGCGACTTCCACCACGCCAACAAGGGCGAGCGGAAGTTCGCCTGCCTGTCGGGAACCCAGAGCATCGACGACGCGTACAACTGGATCCGGGCGGGGCGGAACCGCGGCCGCGCGGCCTTGGTGATCGCCACCGACACCGCGCTCTACGAGCGGGGCGACCCCGGGGAGGCGACCCAGGGTGCGGGTGCGGTCGCGATGCTGATCGACTCCGAGCCCGACATCGTCGCGCTCTCGACGGAACAGGGGTACGGCAGCGCCGACGAGACCGACTTCCTGAAGCCGAACCAGCAGTTCCCCAGCGTCGACGGCAAGCGTTCGATCCAGGTGTACCTCGCGCGGATGCGGGAGGCCCTGGAGGACTACGAGTCGGCCGCGGGCGACACCCACCCCGAGGACTTCGCGTACTTCCCGTTCCACACGCCGTACCCCGGGATGGTCCGGAAGGCGGCGCTTTTGGGCTACCGCCACATCACCCGCGACACCGACGTCGAGGAGGCGCTCGCTGCGGAGATCGGGATGCAACCCCGCGAGGCGGACTTCGACTCCCGGGAGGCCTACGAGGAGGCGATCCGGACGTATATGGACGATCTGAAGGGCACGAGCCGGTATCAGGAGTGGTACGACCGGGCGATCGACCCCACCGTCGACATCTCCGGGCAGGTCGGCAACTGGTACACCGGCTCGGTTCACCTGGCGCGGCTCTCGGCGCTCCGGGCGGCCGCCGAGGAGGGTGTCGACCTCGCGGGGGGGCACCTCTTAGTCGGCTCCTACGGCTCCGGCGCGCAGGCGGAGATCCACGCCGAGACCGTCCGGGAGGGGTGGCGCGCGGCGGTGGCCCCGATCGACGTCGAGGACCAGCTCAACGGCCGCTACGACCTCTCCTTCGAGGAGTACGAACTCGTTCACGACGTCCACAACCACGACAAGGAGGTCGAAGTCGAGGCGTTCACCCAGCCCGACGGGGAGTTCGTGTTCACCGGGTGGGGCCGGATGAACGAACGGCGGTACGAGTACGTGGAATAACAGAACGTAGTCCACAGTAGCGGAAACGTAGTCGGAGAGAACGAGACGACTGCGACCCCGGAAGCCCCCGCGCTCTCGACTCCCAGGACTCGCTGTGGTCCTCGTCGCTCACTCCGTTCGCTCCTGCGGTCCTTGCTTCGTCCGGGTTCGTCGAGAGCGCGGCCCCTTCCATACCCGCCCGATAGCGGCTTTTCAGCCACAGCAATAGCTCGATCAAACACGATCGGGGGAGCCGCCTACAACGGCATCGAGCGCTATCGCGTCGATTTTACGGCAGTTGCCGCAGATCCTCCAGCGTCTCGTCAAGGTCGCGGTTCGAGATCGCAAGCGACAGCCCATCGATCGTCGCGAGGGCTGGCGCGTGCTCCCAGAGGTCGTCCTCGGTCAGCCCGTGGAGGACGACCGCGGTCGGCGTGGGGTTGACGACCCGCATCGCCACCAGCGCGGCCTCCCCGCGGGTGACGCCGGTGAACACCAGCGCCCGCGAGGTCGACTGGCCGTAGAGGCGGTAGAACTCCTCCGAGGAGAGGCGGGTGATCGCCTCGATGCTGTCGATGACGGTGTGGCCGCTGATCCGGTCCTCGTCGCCGCGCACCAGTTCCGTAGCGTCCATCGCCTCGTAGAGCGTTTCCAGCAGGACCGACCGGGGATACTCCCGGAGGTCCAGCACGATGTCGCTGTCGAAGCCGGCGGTGATGACCCGAGCGTACTGGCGGATCCGGCCGCCGCCGCGGTCCTCGTCGATGTCGAGTAGCGCCTCCACCATCCGGCGGACGACCCCGATTCCCGGGCTCTCCCGGCGGCCGCTCTCGTAGTCGGAGATGACCGACGAGGAGACGTCGAGCTGGTCTGCGAGGGTGGTCTGGGAGACGTCGAAGTCGGTGCGCCACTTCCGGAGCGTCGCCCCTGGATCGTCGCTCAGCGTGATCTCGCCCGCGATCCGGCGCGCGAGTTCGTCTTTCGGAACCCCCGTCACGGCCCACCACCCCCCGGCGTCGGGGTCTGTCGACACATACGTTCGGGTGCGGGAGGCGGCCGCAAAAGCGTACCGGGGCGGTCCGACCGACCGCAGGAACGTTCAAGTCCGGGCACGCGTCAGGTACCGTCGTGCCTTCGACGCTGGTCCACGTGTCGCTCGCGCTGCTTATCGCCGCGGGGCTTCTCGGGTCGGAGTTCGACGGCCGGAGCGTCGCGGTCGTCGCAGCCGCGACAGCCCTGCCCGACCTCGACGTGGCGCTCGAGCCGATCTTGTCGGGCGCCCATCGGTCGGTAGGCCACACCGTCCTCCTGCCCGCGATCCTCCTCGTCGCGCTTGCGGCCGACCTCCGGCGCGGTCCCGACTCGGTGCTCCGACGCCGGTACGGCGACCGCGGAGTTCTCCTGGCGTCCACCGCGGTGGTGTGTCTGTTCGGCGCCGGGATCGTCCCCGACCTCGTGGTCGGCGGGATCAACGTCTTCTACCCGATCCACGACGCCTTCTACACGGTCGACGGCCGGCTGTTCTACTCGACCGATCGGGGGTGGGTGCAGACGTTCGTGGATCTCTCGCCCGACGAACCGGACGCGCGCCGGACCACGAGCAACTTCGACTTCCGGACGGTGCTGGACGCCGAACCGACGCTGGGGGTCGAACAGTCCGGTAGCGGTGGTGGCGGCGGCGGATCGCAACGCACCGAGCGCCTCTTCCCGGTGGCGATGACGGGGTTCCGGGCGTGGCTGCTCCCGCTTGCGGCGTTCGTCGCCGGGACGCGGCTGTGGCGGGCGCGGCGGGCAACCGACGGCTGAGGCGGACGGACGAACCGGACGCGCGACGGCGACCCGGAGAGCGCCCCGCCGCGACTGCCGACCGGCCGCGACGCTGCCGACCACGCCGCCGATCGCACCGGAGATCAGCGGGTAGACGAACCCGGACGGAAGCACGGCCGCCGCAACCGTCGGGCCGGCGGTCGCGTCGCCGATGTCGATGCCGACGAGAACCGCGCCAACAGCCGCCAGCGGGAGGTAGCCGACCACGACCGCGACGCCGGCGACCCCGCCGGCTGTCGGCCGCTCGACGCGGCCGAGGACGGCGACGGCCGCGCCGGAGACGAGCAGTACGACCGGCGGGAGCACGAACAGCGCCGAGCTGAACGTCTCGCCGACGAGGGTGACCGCGGTCGAGCCGAACAGCCCCGGCACCTCGACGGCGACGTTGTGGGCGTTGTAGAACACCCACCCGACGAGCTGCCAAGTGCCGGGGTCGTCGGTAGCAATCTCCAGCACGCGGGCGGCCAGGGAGTTCGAGGCCTCCTGCCCGACCGCGGCGTACGTGAGTGCGTACCCGACGAGATACGCGAGAACGCCGCCGACCGCGGCGACGCCGAGCGTGCGGCCGTCGGGACTGATACTGTCGGCTATCGTCCCGTGACGGATTTCGACACCCCGGGGTGTCGAAAATCTTCACGTAGTTATAGCCAACAGTATGAGCGAGGAGGTCGTCGCCGCGGAGGATACGGGACTGGGCACGCTCAGCACTCGCATCCGGCACGTACGTGTCTTCTGTTCAGGTCAGACAGCCGTCGGGGAGCGGACGGCCCCGCAACCACTAAATCCGGGTCACGCCAAGGTCGGATGATGACCGACTGGACCGAACGGTATCGCCCGTCGACCCTCTCGGAGGTCCGCGGGAACAACAAGGCCCGCGACGCCCTCAAGGAGTGGGCCGAGACGTGGGACGACCACCGCGAGCCGGTCGTCCTTCACGGCGCCCCCGGCGTCGGCAAGACCTCCGCGGCTCACGCGCTGGCGAGCGATATGGGGTGGGAGGTCGTCGAACTGAACGCCTCCGACCAGCGCACCGCCGACGACATCGAGCGGTTCGCGGGGCGGGCTTCGAGGAACGCCACGCTCGCGGGCTCGGTCGGCGGCTCGGGGGGCGGAACCGGGAGCGACGGCCGCCAGTTGATCGTGCTCGACGAGGCCGACAACATCCACCACCAGTACGACCGCGGCGGCAAACGCGCGGTCACGGACCTCCTGAAGGACGCCAACCAGCCGATCGTCCTGATCGCAAACGAGTACTACGACATGTCGAACGGCCTGCGGAACGCCGCCCGGGAGATCGAGTTCCGCGACGTCTCCGCGCGGTCGATCGTCCCCGTCCTCCGGGACATCCTCCGGAAGGAGGGAATCGAGTTCGACGAGGAGGCCCTAGAGCGAATCGCCGAGGCGAACGACGGCGACCTCCGGGCGGCGATCAAGGACCTCCAGGTCACCGCCGAGGACCGCAGCCGGATCACACTGGAGGACGTGACCACCGGCTCCCGGAACCGCGCGGTCGGGCTCTTCGAGTTCCTCGATACGGTTCTGAAAGAGGAGGAGTCCGCGGAGGCGGCGCTCCGGACCGCCTACGACGTCGACGAGACCCCCGAGGACCTGCTTCAGTGGGTCGAGGACAAGGTGTCGCTGGTGTACGAGGGCCGGGAACTCGCGCGGGCCTACGAGTTCCTCGCGAACGCCGACGTCTGGACCAGCCGGGTGTACGCCACCGACTACGACTACACGTGGTGGCGGTACGCCACCGACAACCTCGCCGGCGGGGTCGCGGCCGCCCGCGACGGCACCTACGGCGGGTGGACGCGGTACGGCGGCGCCCCCTACCGGTCGACCCGGGATTCGACCCGCGACGAGGTGGTCCGGGCGATCGCGGAATCGGGCGGCTTCTCGATGACGACCGCCCGCCTCGACGTGCTCCCCTTCCTCTCGGCGGTGACGCACCACTGCAAGCCCCGGGAGCTGACCGTCGCGATGGCGGCGTGGTACGACCTCGACGAGGCCGGCGTCGCCTACGTCACCGGGAGCGGGGAGACCACGAACAAGGTGCAGTCGATCGTCGAGGACGCCGCCGACCTCCGGGCCGAGCGACTCGAGGACAACGCCGAGGGGGCCTTCGCGGGCGGGGACGGCGTCGAGGACCCTGCCGAGGCCGACGTGCTCGACCGCGAGGAGACCGGCGAAGACGGCGGGAGCGAGGAGACCGGCGAAGACGGCGGGAGCGAGGAGGACGCAGCCGACGACGACGGGCAGGCGGGGCTGTCGGACTTCATGTGACGGCCGGTGCCGTACGGATCGGCGTGACGGGGCGGTCGTCGCCTGCGCCGGCAACGGCCGGGAACCGACCGGGGCGGCCCGTATCAGGCCGTCGACGAGACCCGCTCGGAGCGTGCGGCCGCCCGTTCGAGGACGACCCCGCACAGCGCCGCGGGGACGGCGAGGACCGCCCCCGCCGCGGCGGCTTCGGCCCGGCCGGTGGACACGAGCCCCGCGGCCGCGCCGGCGACGCCCCCGCCCGCGTAGCCGGCGGTCGCGTACCACACCCCGCGTCGCCACGTGAGGTCGCCGGCAAGGACGGCGAGGACCGCCCCCGCCGCGATCGGTCCGCCTTCGGCGATGCCCGCGACCGCGAGTCCGACCGCCAGCGCTCCGGCGGTGAACCGGAGCAGCCCGACCACAGCCGGGAGCGACGGAGCCGGGCCGAGCGGGGCGGCGACGACGAGCGCGATCACGGCGCCGACGATCCCGACGGCGTGGACCGCGAGGAGGCTCAGTTCGATCCGGAGCCCGGTGGTTCCGGCGACGGCCAGGCCCACGCCGGCCAGAAGCGGCAGCGCGATCAGGACGGCGATAACCACGAGGAGGGCGACGAACCCGGCGCCGGGGACGTTCGTCATACCGGAGTGAAACCGGGATCCGGTAAGTGTCTTATCGGGGAGGCGTACGCCGTCCCTCCCGAGAGGTCAGTCGTCCGTGGGAACGCCACGGGCGCCGCGGCCGCCGCCGGCGTCGCGGAGGCAGTACCGTGCGGCGGCCACGAGTCCGAGCGCCGTTGCGGCGCCGCCCACCGAGACGTACTGGAGGGTCCCGCCGTACACCAGTCGGCCGGCGACCAGCAGCGACACGACCACGACCGCGGCAGCGACCGCGAGGTACCGGACGCGACGAGTGGCATCGATCCGACCGGCGCCCGCCGACCAGACCGCCGCGGTCAGCAGTGCGGCGTAGGTCGCAAGCCCCGCGAGGTAGTACGCCGCCTGGACCGTCGGGCCGAACGTCACGAAGGTGTGCGGCGCCAACACCAGAAGTACCGGAAGGAGGCCGCCCGCCGCCGTCAGGGCCGTCCGAACCCGGGCGGCGTCGGCGGCGTCGGTCCCGTAGGTCCAGGCGGCCGCGAGGGCGACGCCGGTGAAGATGATCGACGCGGTGCCGAAGTGTGCGAGCAACACCGCCCACTGGTAGGTGGTGACCGTGAGCGCGCCCAGCGCGATCTGGGAGGGAAGCAGGATCGTCGCCGCCGCCAGCGACAGCCGGACCCGGCGGTCGGCGCCGCCGCGCCACGCGACGATCGTGGTGCCGAGGATCACGAACCCGGCGACCATCGCGACCAGGCGGTGGAACCACTCGATGAAGCTGCTCCAGTTCGCGGGGAACAGGCCGAGAAAGCCGTCACAGAGCGGCCACCGCCCCGCGCAGGTCAGCCCCGCACCCGTCGCCGCGGTGTAGATCCCCAGCACCATCAGCACACCCGTGAGGGCGGCGGAAACGCCCACGAGCCGGCGGAGACGCGTGTTCATATTCGGGGGTCGGAGTCCGAGGCACTTACGGGTTGCTGTCGGCAGTCGCCGGCCCGTGGGAGCCGGTGGTTCCGTCACGTTTCAAGTGCGGCTGGCGACAGGGTGAGAGTATGACCGGGGCCACGCCGGGTGACGGGACCGACGATTCGGACACGGACGGGGGAACCGACGCACTGCTGGCCGACCGCCGCGAGCGGCTGTCGGCGTTTCTCGACCGCGAGGGGCTCGATGCGGTCTGGTTCGGGAAGCCCAACTCCTTTGCGTGGCTCACCGGCGGGCGCAACGTGGTCGACCGCGACGCCGACGTCGGGGTTGCGGCCGCGGGCTACCTTCCCGAGAGGGGGTTCGTCGTGATCACGGACAACATCGAGGCCGAACGGCTGGCCGACGAGGAGGTGCCCCGAGCGTTCGACGTCGAATCGACGCCGTGGTACGAGTCGTCGCTGGCCTCGGCGGTCGCGGCGGCGACGCCCGGGTCGGGCGCGGCCGACTTCGACGTGCCGGGGCTCGATACCGTCGACGCGGGGCGGCTCCGCCGCCCGCTCTCACAGGAGGACGTCGAACGATACCGGGCGCTCGGCCGCGACGTGGCGGCGGCCGTAGAGCGGGTCGCGGTCGAACTCCGGCCGGACGATACCGAACACGAGGTCGCCGCAGGGCTGAGGGTCGCGCTGGAAACCCGGGAGATCGAATCGCCCGTGGTTCTCGTCGGGGGTGCCGAGCGCGCGCAGTCGTACCGGCATTTCACCCCCTCCCGCGCGGAACTCGGAAGCTACGCCCTGCTGGCGGTGACCGCCGAGCGCGGGGGGCGATACGCCAGCGCGACCCGGGCGGTCGCGTTCGAGGACGCCCCCGACTGGCTCGAGGACCGCCACCACGCCGCGATGCGGGTGGAGGCGACCGCGATGGAGGCGACCCGAGAAGCCACCCGCGAGGGCGGCACCGCCGGCGACGTCTTCGACGCGATCGCCGGCGCCTACGACGACCTCGGGGAGGCCGGCGAGTGGCGGAAACATCACCAGGGCGGTGCGGCGGGCTTCTCGGGTCGGGAGTGGATCGCGACCCCGGGCGGCGACGAGCGGGTGGAGGCGCCGATGGCGTACGCGTACAACCCCACGGTCCGGGGGGCGAAATCCGAGGACACGGTGCTCGTCACCGACGACGGCGTGGAGGTGCTGACCCGGACCGGCGAGTGGCCCACTCGGACGGTGTCGTCGTGTGACGGCCCGTTCACGGTGGAACGCCACGCCGTCCGCCGGCTCGGCGGGGAGTAGCGGCCCGCGGCGAGGCCGACGGTGTTCGTCATTCGTCGAACCAAAGTTCGACAGACAGCCTTTTTTGTGCCCGCGTTGTCGCCGGGGGTATGGGACTCGACGACGACGCCAGAGAGTATCATCGGGCGGAGCCGCCCGGAAAGATCGAGATATCCACGACGAAGCCCACCAACACCCAGCGGGACCTCTCGCTCGCGTACTCGCCGGGCGTCGCGGCGCCGTGTCGCGACATCGACGCCGACCCCTCCCGGAGTTACGAGTACACCGCGAAGGGCAACCTCGTGGGCGTAGTCTCGAACGGCTCCGCCGTGTTGGGTCTCGGCGACATCGGTGCGCAGGCGTCGAAGCCGGTGATGGAGGGAAAGGGCGTGCTGTTCAAGCGGTTCGCCGACATCGACGTCTTCGACGTGGAACTCGACCTCGACGACCCCGACGAACTCGTGACCGCGGTGCGGGCGATGGAGCCGACGTTCGGCGGGATCAACGTAGAGGACATCAAGGCCCCCGAGTGCTTCGAGGTGGAAAAGCGGCTGCGGGAGGAGATGGACATCCCCGTCTTCCACGACGACCAGCACGGGACGGCGATCATCTCGGGGGCGGCGCTCCTGAACGCCGTCGACGTCGCCGGGAAGGCCCTCGACGACCTCCGGATCGTGTTCTCGGGGGCGGGCGCCTCCGCGATCGCGACCGCGCGGTTCTACACCTCGCTCGGCGTCCCCGAGGAGAACATCGTGATGTGTGACTCCTCGGGCGTCATCGGGGTCGACAGGGAAGGGATCAACCAGTACAAAGCCGAGTTCGCCGCCGACATCGCGGCCGACACCCTCGCGGAGGCGATGGAGGGTGCCGACGTCTTCGTGGGGCTGTCGGTCGGCGGGATCGTCTCCCAGGAGATGGTGGCGTCGATGGCGGAGAACCCGATCGTCTTCGCGATGGCGAACCCCGACCCCGAGATCGGCTACGAGGCGGCGAAGGCGGCCCGCGACGACACCGTGATCATGGCGACCGGCCGCTCAGACTACCCCAACCAGGTCAACAACGTCCTCGGGTTCCCATTCATCTTCCGCGGCGCCCTCGACGTCCGCGCGACCGAAATCAACGAGGAGATGAAGCGGGCGGCCGCCGAGGCGCTGGCCGAGTTGGCGCGGCAGGACGTCCCCGACGCGGTGGTGAAAGCCTACGGCGACCAGCCGCTGCAGTACGGTCCCGATTACGTCATCCCGAAGCCGCTCGACCCGCGGGTCCTCTTTGAGGTCGCGCCGGCAGTTGCGGAGGCCGCGATGGACGCCGGCTGTGCCCGGACCGAGGTCGACCTCCAGGCCTACGAGGAGCGGCTGGAAGCCAGGCTCGGGAAGTCCCGGGAGATGATGCGGGTCGTCCTGAACAAGGCCAAATCCGACCCCAAGCGGGTCGCCCTCGCTGAGGGCGGCGACGAGAAGATGATCCGCGCGGCCTACCAGATGTCCGAGCAGGGAATCGCCGAACCGGTGTTGGTCGGCGATCCGGAGGTGATCGAACGCACCGCGGCCGAACTCGGATTGGAGTTCGACCCGGAGGTCGCAAACCCCTGGAGCGGCGGGTGGGACGAGTACGCGGAGCACCTCTACGACCTCCGGCAGCGGAAGGGGATCACGAGGCGTGAGGCACACGACCGCATCCGAAGCGACAGCAACGCCTTCGCGAGCGTGATGGTGGAGCGCGGCGACGCCGACGCGATGCTGACGGGGTTGACCCACCACTACCCCTCGGCGCTCCGGCCCCCACTGGAGATCATCGGGACCGCCCCTGACGCCAACTACGCCGCCGGCGTCTATATGCTGACGTTCAAAAACCGGGTGATCTTCGCGGCCGACACCACGGTGAACCTCGACCCCGACGCGGGGGTACTCGCGGAGATCACCCGCCACACCGGCGAACTCGCCCGGCGGTTCAACGTCGAGCCGCGGGCGGCGATGCTTTCCTACTCGAACTTCGGGAGCGTCGAGAACGAAGACACCCGGGAGATCCGCGACGCGGTCGCGGAGCTCCACGCCGACGACACGGTCGACTTCCCGGTCGACGGCGAGATGCAGGCCGACACCGCGGTGGTCGAGGACATCCTCGGCGGCACCTACGAGTTCTCACAGCTCGACGAGCCCGCGAACGTCCTCGTTTTCCCCAACCTCGAATCCGGGAATATCGGGTACAAGCTGCTCCAGCGACTCGGCGGCGCCGAGGCCATCGGGCCGATGCTCGTGGGGATGGACAAGCCCGTGCACGTGCTCCAGCGCGGCGACGAGGTGAAAGACATCGTCAACCTCGCGGGCGTCGCCGTCGTGGACGCCCAGCAGTAAGTTCGGGACGGGAACCGAACTCGCCTCAGTCGCTTGCTTCCCCGCCGAGCCGGGACGGCGGCGGGTACTGCGGGTCGCCCTCCTCGGCGGCAGCGCGGCCGCCCGGATCCGTCGATCCGGGCACCACACACCGGTCGGCGCGACGGTTCACGTGCGCGTAGTCCTCGGGTGCGTTCGCGAGCGGGTGGGCGGGGTTCTCCCGGCCGTCGATGCGGGCGGCTCGTAGTTCCGCGAAGCCCGCGATCCGGGCGCGGATCCCCCGCCAGTGGGACTCCCCGCCCGGGGGCACCTGTCCGCGACCCGTGGGGCGCCAGTCGGCGTCGCCGCCGGCGGCCAGCACTTCGGCGTTGACCGCGGCCGCGAGTTCGTCGTGGTCGACGAGGACGCCGATCCGCGCGTGGTCCGGGGTCCGGGCGGCGAGGACGTCGAGCCCGAGGTGGAGCGCGCGATACTCCGCGACGTTGTTGTCGGGGGCGGCGTCGGGGACGGAGACGCGGGCCACGCGGCTGCCGTCCCGGGTTTCGATCACGGCGCCGAGCCCGCCGCCGTCCCGCCGGTAGGAGCCGTCGGTTGCGACGTAGAAATGGCGGTGGTGGGTTCGCGGCGGGTGGGCGATGTGTGGCGTCGGCGCCTCGTCGAACAGGTCACGGAGCGTCGACCGGCCGTGAGCGGCCATACGTCCGCTTGCGAGCGGGGATTCATAAAGATATCCCGCAAATGCCCCCGGCTCCCGCCATCGACAGGATTAGACGGCAAGCCGACGAACGGCACGGTATGGCCCCTACCCCGACGCTGACGGCGAGCGACCTGATGACGACCGACGTCGGGACGGTCGCTCCCGACGACGACATCGGCGAGGTGCTCGGCCGGCTCGCCCGCGCGGAGTTCAACGGGTTCCCCGTCGTCGAGGACGGCCGCCTGGTCGGCATCGTGACCCAGCGCGACCTCGTCGGACTGTTCCAGACCGAGGACCGGACGCTGTGGATCCCGGTCGGGTTCCCACCCTTCCTGGAGACGCTCACCTACGCCGTCGACGTGTCGTGGGACGACCTCGACCTGGGGATCGACCTGCTGCGGAACACCGACAAGCCGGTCCGGTCGGTGATGACCACGGATCTGGTGACCGTCGACCGCGACGCCACGCTCGATGACCTGCTCGATCTGCTCGCCGACGGGGAGCGCGACGTCAACCGGCTGCCGGTGGTCGACGGCGACGCACTCGTCGGGATCGTGGCCCGCCAGGACGTGCTCCGGGCGCTCCGCGACGAGCGCCGGGCAGGTGGGGCGTAGCGGGTCGCCGCCGCGGCTTTCGGCGGGCCGGCAGCACCGACCGATCAGAACGGGTCCTCGCCCCGGCGTTCGTCCAGTGCGTCGGTTATCAGAAACGCCTCGTCGTCGGTGGGGGTCGGTAGGTGAACTCGTCCATCGGGTCGGAAAGACCGGCCGGAGAACAAAAACCGCCGCTCCAGGAACGAAACGTTGAGGGCGGCCGGAACCGGAGTCCGGCTGTGAGCCGGTACCGAAACCTGTCGCTTTTCCTGCTTTTAGCGACCGTCTGGGGCTCGGCGTTCGTGGCGATAAAGAGCGGGCTGACCTACTTCCCGCCGGTGCTGTTTGCGGCGTTCCGATACGACATCGCGGGGGTGTTGATGCTGGGCTACGCCGGCTACGCAACCGACACGCCGATCCCGCAGGGCCGGGGCCAGTGGGCACAGGTCGCGGTCGGGGCGACGCTGATCATCGCTGGCTACCACACGCTGCTTTTCGTCGGCGAGACCGACCCCGCGGTCACCTCCGCGGCGGCGGCGGTGATCGTCAGCCTCAGTCCAGTGCTCACGACGGGCTTCGCCCGTCTCTTCCTCCCCGACGAACGGCTGACGCTCGTCGGAATCGTCGGTCTGTTTTTGGGGCTCGCCGGTGTCGTGATCCTCTCGAACCCCGATCCGGGCAACCTGCTCGCCGGCGGCGCGGTTGCGAAACTGCTGATCTTCGGCGCGGCCACCGCGTTCGCACTCGGGTCGGTACTGACCCGCCGGATCGGGGCGTCGCTGCCGATCGAGACGATGGAAGCGTGGGCGATGGTCGGCGGGGCGCTCATAATGCACGGCGTGAGCCTCGGGGTCGGGGAGTCGGTCGCCGAGGTGGCCTGGACCGTCGAGGCGGTCGCGGCGCTCGGCTACCTCTCGGTGGCCGCGAGCGCGCTCGGCTTCCTCATCTACTTCGACCTGCTCGACCGACTGGGGCCGATCCAGATCAACCTCGTCTCGTACGTCGCGCCGATTTCGGCGGCGCTGGTCGGGTGGGTCGTGCTCGCGGAGGTGCCGACGATCACCACCGCGGTCGGCTTCGTCGTCATCTTCGCGGGGTTCGTGCTGGTGAAACGGCGGGCGATCCGGGCGGAGCTCCCGCGGCTCCGGCGACTGGTGTCGCGGTCGTGAGCGGGACAGCGACCGGCCGCTCGGGTGCCAGCGGCCCCCGCTACAGGTCGACGTCCTCGGTCGGGAACGCGCCCTCGTCGACGTCCGGGTCGTACTCCTCGATCGCCGTGAGGATCATCTCCAGGGTCGCTCCGGGGCTCCACCGGGCGGTGTTGATCGCCAGATCGTAGAAGGAGCGGTCGTTGATGTCGATGCCGTAGTACGACCGGTACCGGCCGGCCTCGCTGACCTCCCGGACGCGCATCTCGGCTTCCATCTCCTCTCTGCCCGCCGTCCGCTCGACGCGCACCTCGTCGGGGGCGTCGAGCCAGATCCGCAGGTCCGCGCGGTTGCCCGCGAGCCATCCCGCGAGCCGGGATTCGAGCACGAACGGTTTGTTCGACGCACCCCACTTCTCGGCGATCGTCCGGAGCCGCTGGTCCAAAGCACGGTCGATCTCGTCGGTCTCGTCGGTCTTCGCGATGAGTTGCGACAGCGACATGTCCCGGTCGTCGGCCAGCTCCCGGAAGATGTCGCCGCCGGAGACGTAGCCGCAGTCGAGCGCCGTCGACAACCCCTCACACACCGTGGTGGCGCCGCACCCCGGCGGCCCCGAGACGGTGATGAACAGGTTACTGTCGACCGACCGTGGCGGGAGGTCGTCGTCAGTCATAGGCGGGGGTTATCGTCCGCGCACTAAAAGCCGCGGGAGACGGGCGATAGCACGCCTGTGAGTGTCACACAGGGCTGTCCGGCTCGTGGCGACGACTCCGGCGAAGTGTAGTCGTACTGGGGTCGCGTCCGCGCTCGGCGCAGTAGACCCCGGGTGCGATCACGGGGCTGCGGTTCCGGACGACAAACGCCCTTTACTCCGCGATCGGGGCTGCGGTTCCGGACGACAAACGCTCTTTACCGGTTCGGGAGAGCATAAAACGTCGCGAAAACTGTCTAAATTCGGGTGAAACCACGACAACGCTCTGGCGGCTATATGATCCCCCGGACTGTATGTCGGGGTAGATGTCGAGTTTCAGCCCTCCGTTCGACTCCGACCGCGCACGTCGGGTTCGCGAGCTCATCCGATCGCCGCCCGCGGAGCTCTCGCAGCCGCTCGCGCACCTCGCGGCCCCGCTCCGGTTCGTGGCCTTCTGGGTCGCGGTTGCGCTGCCGTTCCTCTACCTCCCGTTGCTCGTCGGGGGCCTCGAAGGGGGCCAGCCGGCCGCCTTCGCCGCGCTGCTGGCGGCGAACGCCGTTGCGCTCCTGGTCGGCCACGGCTACGGCGCGGAGGCCGACACGTAAGCCGTCGCAAGGCGTCGTCTCGACCCGACGGATCGATCGGATCCGAGGCCCGTCGTCGGACCGTTAGACGTTACGGTACGGACAGTGAACGGGAGGTATGGTAGACACGCAGGACGACCCGGCCGACGGCTACGTCGCCGACCTCCGGGCGAACCGCGAGGAGAAAGACGACTTCCTCGCCGAGCATCCGCAGTCGCCGATCCCGCCGGAGCACCGGGAGGCGTTCTCGGGGCTCGAGTACTTCGATCCCGACCCCGACTACCGGGTGGCGGCGTCGGTTGCCGTCCACGACGACCCCGAGCCGGTGCCGATGGAGACGACCGCCGGCAACGAGGTCCGGTACGTCCGGATCGTGACCTTCGCCTTCGAGCTCGGCGGGGAGGACCTCGAACTCCACGGCTACAAGCAGCGCCCCGACGACGACGAGGAGGCCGTGTTCGTGCCGTTCCGCGACAAGACCACCGGCCAGGAGTCCTACCGTGGGGGCCGGTATCTCGAACTCCACCCCGAGGACGACCTCGCCGACGGCGACGTGGTCACGCTGGATTTCAACCTGGCGTACTCGCCGTTCTGTGCGTTCAGCGAGACGTTCTCGTGTCCGCTCCCGCCCGAGGAGAACTGGCTCGACGTGGCGGTCCGGGCCGGCGAACGCGACTGGTCGCCAGGGGAGTAGGGATACATCTCGCATACGTCTCGTCTCAGCGCGCCCCTCATATTTGAGACGAAGCCGCTCTACGACCACACTCCAGTTATCAAACCTTGTTTTTCGTCCAAACGGTATTAGTAGATTCAGTGACTAGTAGGTCCGAAGGGTGACCTCACGATGGGGCCGTGGCAGTTCTCCGTGTTTCACATCCCGATACTCGTCGGCGCGGTTGCGTCGACGCTTCTGAGTATCATAGCCTGGCGACACCGTGAGTATCGGTACGCCCGGTCGCTGATCGTGCTGCTGTTCGGGGTCACCTGGTGGTGTTTGACCTACGTGGTCGGGCTCGGTACGACTGTCCCTGTGGTGAAACGTCTCGTGTACAGTCTAACGTATCCCGCGGTTGGGCTTGTTTCGATCGCGTGGTTCGTGTTCGCTGTGCAGTACACCGGCAGACTGCGGGTCCCGACGGGACGAGAGCTCGCTGCCTTAGGGGTCATCCCTGCCCTGACGGCGGTGGCTGGGTTCACGAACCAACACCACGGGTTACTGTGGTCGTCGGTCGATGTCGTGTCACGGGGGCAGCTCGCAGTCATACAGACAACCCCCGGTGTGCTGTTCTGGGCGCACACGGTACAGTCCTACGCCCTGGTAGGACTCGGAACCGGGTTCATCGGTATACTAGCACTCCGGTCCGACAGGGCGTACCGGTCAGAGGCAGTTGTGCTGGCAGTGGCCGCCGCCGTTCCGCTCGGCGTGAACGTTCTGTACCTTGTCGGGGTCACGGGTACGGTAGACCTGACACCGGCGGCGTTCGCGCTGAGCGGGACTGTGCTGATCGCCGCGGCCTTCCGCGACCAGTTTCTCCAGACGCTGCCGCTGGCCCGTGAGATCGCGCGCGATGAGTTGATCGGGCGGATGACCAGCCCCGTCATCGTGGTCGACAAGCGCGCGCGAGTCGTTGATATCAACCCAGCAGCGGAGTCACTGGCGGACGCGACGACCGACGTCGTCGGCTCTCGCATCGAGACGGCGTTTCCGGACATTGCGGCGGCCGTGGACCTACGCGACGGATCGACCCAGCGGACGGAGATACGCCGGACGGATCGGAACGGGGAGCGGCACTACGAGGTGGAGACGCTCCCGCTCGACCGTGGTGGCGGAGCGATCAGAGGACACCTGTTGCGGATGCACGACGTGACGAAGCTGAAGCGGAACCAGCGGGAGCTCGTCGAGGAACGGCAGTTCATCGATCAGGCCCTCGACGCGCTGGACGACCTGTTCTACGTCATCGATGCCGATGGCAGCCTGTGCCGGTGGAACGAGCAGTTTGCCAGGGTAACCGGCTACAGCGAGCCGGAACTGGAGGGAATGGACGCGGTCGAGGTCTTCCCCGAGGAAGAGCGGGAGCGAATCGCCGACGCCATCCAGGCAACGTTCGAGGGCGAAGAGCTCCCTTTCAAGGAAGACGTGCTCGTTGCCGACGGCGACACCGTCGAGGCGGACCTGCTTACCGCCGACGGCGAGCGTATCCCGCACGAGTTCACCGGGGCGCGGCTGGAGGACGAGGACGGGAGGCTGACCGGCCTCGTCGGGATCGGGCGTGACATCTCGAAGCGAAAGGAGCGTGAACGTCGGCTCAGAACGTTCCGGGAGGCGGTCGAGCACGCCGGCCGTATGATCTACTGGATGGACAGGGATGGTACCGTCGAGTACGTCAACCCAGCCCTCGAGGCGCAGACGAAATACGACGCCGCCGACCTCGTCGACGAGCAGACGTTCCCGCTGGCGAGTAGAGCGGAATCCGAGGTGTCGGTCGACGACATAGTGAACACGCTCGTCCGCGGTGAGACCTGGCGGGCGGAGTTCACGATGTGCCGGAACGACGGGGAGCGTCGGACGGTCGATCAGACGCTGAGGCCCGTCTACAACGATGGGCGGATTGAGCGGTTCGTCGGCGTCGCCGGCGACATCACGGAGAGAAAAAGGCAGAAACAGCAGCTCTCGGTGCTGCAACGGATCATGAGACACGACCTCAGGAACAACCTGAACACGATCCTCCTCTCGATCCAACTAGCCAGACGGGAGGGGACGAACGACGCGGCCGGGGAGCAGCTCGACGCCGCCGAGGAGCAGCTCGACGCCGCCGAACAGACCGTGAACGAGACGCTGTCGCTGATACAGGAGGTCAAACAGTTCAAGCGGACGTTCGAAGCCGGGGAGGTGGACGAGGAAGTCGTCGACATCTGTGAGGTCGTGCGGGAGCAACTGGAGGTACTGCGCGCCGAACGGACGGCCCTCGAAGTGTCGGACGACCTGCCCGAGACCGCCCGTGTCGTGACCAATAGCCTGATCGAACGGGCGGTCAGGAACGTGCTCACGAACGCGGTAGAGCACAACGACGCGGACACGCCGGAGATCAGGGTCGCACTGGTTCGACGGCAGGCGGACGACGAGGTCGAACTCCGTATCGAGGACAACGGACCCGGGATCCCCGAGGAGACGATCGAGGTCCTGAGCGCCGAGCGTGAGAGACAACTGGACCACCTGAGCGGGTTCGGGCTCTGGGCGGTGCACTGGGTCCTGACGGTCTCCGGTGGGCGCCTCGGGTTCGCGGAGAACGAGCCCCGCGGGACCGTCGCGAAGCTGGTGTTACCGGCCGCACAGCCCGCCGATCAACCACACACGAACAACTGATGCTCGTCAAACACGTTATGACGGAGGACGTCGAGACGGTTCCCCGGAACCGGACGCTCGACGAGGCGGTCAGGCTGATGCTCGGCAACGGCGTCGACCACGTGTTCGTGGTCGAAGACGGGGAGCCGGCAGCGATGGTGACGCGGCGGAAGGCGCTGATGGCGTGTTACAAGACCGACGCGCCGGTGAGCGAGATCCCGATATCCGGCTTCTCCCGGGGGCTCGAGTCCAGAGTCGGGCCGAACGAGACGGTCCTGATCGCCGTCGGAAAGCTCCAGCGGGCGAATCTGAACTGTCTACCCGTCGTCAACGGAATGACCGTCGAGGGGGTGCTGACGAAGGACGACGTCATCAGCAACATATCGAGTATAACAAGTGATATGATAGAGGGCAACAAACGGAAAGACGAGTGGACAGACTCCAGCTCCGACGGGGACTAACGACATATGCCATACAACATCGAAACCGTACTACTCGTCGAGGACGAGACGCGGCTCGCGGACCAGTACGCCGAGATACTGGGGACCGACTACGAGGTCGTGACGGCGTACTCGGGCAACGAAGCGCTCGACGTCGTCGACGAGTCGGTGGACGCGGTGTTTCTCGACCGCAAGATGCCGGGGCCGTCCGGGGGTGAGGTTCTCGCGCGACTCCGTGACCGGGGGTACGACTGTCCGGTCGCGATGCTCACTGCCGTCAAACCCGACTGGGACATCATCGAGATGGGGTTCGACGACTACCTGCTCAAGCCGGTCGACATACACGACCTCCACGACGCGGTGGGGCGGCTCGAGGCGCTCGGGGCGATCGAACGCGAGACGCGCGAGTACATCCGGCAGAACGTCAAACAGGCCTCGCTCGAGGGCGAGAAGGACGCCTCGGCGCTCGCGTCGAGCGAGGAGTTCGAGGCGCTCACGTCGGACGTTTCGGAGCGGAGCGCCGAACTCGGGGACATCACGGCCGGTCTCTCGCAGTCGGAGACCCAACTGATCATCGACACGATCAGCCGGGGGTTGGAAGCGGGACGGGGCGACCCACCGGACGGCGGGTAGAGAGCGGCCGGGGAGGCGGGCCCGAACCGTCGGTCGCGACCCCCGAGCCGGGGCGGCGGTCCGGGCGTCGCCCGGGTCGTCCGCCCTCGCCGCTCAGCCGGGACGGCCCGCGGGGGCGACGTCGACCCGTCGAAAGGGGTTTGCGTCGGACGCCGTAGGGTGAGGTATGGACCCACGCGTCCGCGAACACGCACGGACCGTCGTCGATCACTCCGCCGGAATCGAGGCGGGCGAGCGCGTGCCTCCGGGGGCTGGGACGAGTGGGGAGAATCATCCTGACGTATACAGCGGACGATGGTATCAGTACAATTAAGTTACCATCTCACGACAAAGGGGTATGGGCGAAATGTCCGTTGAGGACCGTCTTGATCGGATTCTCACTACAGAAGAACTCAACGCTTTTGTCCAATACAAGGAAGGCTCGGACACGAACCACAAGTACCTCACTGGATTCCAGGCTTCTGATCCGTTCACCTACCTGCGGTACGAGAACCGGTCCATCCTGCTGGTCGCTCCGGTCGAGAAGGCCAAAGCGGAGAACCAATCGACCGCGGACGAGGTCCGGTCGACCGCGGAGTTCGTCAGCGGCGACGTCAGAGACGATATCGAGGCGGAGGCGTCTATCATCGCGGATTTCGTCGGCGAATACGAGATCGAACGGATCGGAGTCCCCAGGGACTTCGACCTATACCTCGCCGAGAGGCTGGAGGACGAGGGGTTCTCCGTCCGCACGGTCGATGATGTCGTGATGGAGGCACGGAAACGGAAGTCCGAGTCGGAACTCGCACACCTCCGGGATGCTCAGCGGGCCACCGAGAGGTCGATGGAACGGGCACAGGAGATCATCCGGGAGAGTTCAGTCGTCGACGGGGAGTTGTTCTACGGCGACGAACGGCTCACCTCCGAACGACTGCGTAATCACATCCGTGAGTTCCTGATGGACAGACAGTGTGCGTTGGACGAAGCGATCGTTGCGTGTGGGACACGGAGCGCCGACCCCCACGATCGTGGGTCCGGGATACTGCGTCCGGACGAGCCGATTCTGCTCGACATCTTCCCGCAGCACGAATCGGGATACTGGGGCGATATGAGTCGGACGTTCGTGAAAGGAACACCGCCCGAGGAGTTCCAGGAGATGTACGAAACGACCCGCGAGGCGATGGACGCGGCGCTCAACGTGCTGTCGGAGGGTGCAGGTGTGACCGGTCAGTCGGTACACGACACGGTTTGTGACGTGTTCGAATCCGCCGGCTACCCCACGATCCGGGACGGTGACGTCGACAGGGGACTGCTGCACTCTACAGGCCACGCGATCGGCCTCGACTTACACGAACCGCCACGGCTCGTGCAGGGGGCGGGCGAGCTTGAGGAGGGATACGTGCTGACGGTCGAGCCTGGACTGTACGACGACGACTACGGCGGCGTCCGAATCGAGGATATGATCGTTGTAACCGAGGACGGCTACGAGAATTTCAACCAGTTCGCGTACGATTATCAGGTTTGACCGCGGACATCGACGAGATCTGGTTCGATGATGCGCCGATCCGTTCTGTCCCGGGACGCCTCGAAACGACCCCCGGGCGGTTCACAGTGTGTCCGTCTAAAGCTCCCGTACGTCCTCCAGGTCGTCGTCGAGACCCTGCAGTAGACGCCGACCTCTCGTCGTCGCGCCCGCGCTCTCGAAGTGAGTCATCGACTTCCGGAAGAGATCCCTCGCCGAGTCGGGTTCCTCGCGTTTCAGTGCGAGTTTGCCGCGTCCGAAGTGACACCGTGCACGACCGTACCGGTCGCCGATGTCCTCGAAAGTATCGAGTGCACGGAGATACTGCTCTTCCGCTCGATCGTACCGTCCGGTGGCCAGCGCGGTATCACCGAGGAGTCTGTTCACCCGCGCTTTGCGCCGGGTGTTCCCCATCTCCGAGAAGAGACGTTTGCTCTCCTCCAGACAGGCTCTCGAGACCTCGTACTGTCCCCGCCGTCTGGCTACCGACCCCAACCGACTCAGGACGTACGCCCTGCTCTCGACGTCGTTGACCTCCTGAGCGATGGCTCCGCTCTCGGTGTAGCGGCGGACCGCTTCGTCGTAATCACCACGGTACTCGGAGACCAATCCTAATCCGCCCAGCGCTCTCGACGTACCCGCTTCGTCGCTGATCTCCTGTTTGATCTCGTGGGCCTCGCGGAACAGTTCCTCCGCAGTATCGAGTTCCAGCCGCTTGACGAGGACGCTTCCGAGTTCGATCAACGAGTCGGCCCGCCACTTCCGCTCGTCCAGATCCTCGAAGATTGACAGGCTCTCGGAGATCTTCTGCTCGGCAAGGTCGAGATTCCCGCGGTTCTTGGCGACGACGCCCTTCGTCCGAACCAGTTCGCCGAGTCGCCTGTCGTCTTCGATCTCGGTGAGAATCTCGATGCCCCGGTCTACCTTCTCGAGCGCCTCGTCGTACTCTCCCTTCAGGGAATGGACTGTGGCCGCGTAGTTGGATGAGATGGCAATACCCCGCTTGTTCCCCATCTCCTCTTTGATCGTACGGGCCTGTTCGAACCGCTCGAGCGCCTCGTCAAGCTCCCCTTGGCGCTTCTTGATCGTTCCCAGGTTGTGGACGAGCCACGCCTCACAGTGGATGTCCCCGACTTTGCGTGCCTTTTTGCGCCCCTGTTTGTAGTAACTCTGGGCGTCGGAGTAGTTACTCTGGTAGCGTTCGACCTCCCCGAGGTGGTTCAATGCCCGTGCTTCGCTCCGTTCGTCACCGGCCTCCTTCGCGTTCTCGCGGCTGTCTTGGAGTCGGCGCTCGGCTTCGTCGAAGTTACTCAGGTCGCGGTGGACCAATCCGATCGTGTTCAGCGTCGTCGAGATACTACGGCTGTCCTCCCGGTCGCGGAACACGTCCAGTGCCCGTTCGAGTTGGTCGAGAGCACACTCGAAGTCGCTTTCGACCCAGTGGATCCGGCCGAGATGGAACCTGGCGGACGCGACGCCCGAGTCGTCGTCGACCTCCTCGAACATCCGGATGCTCTCCTCGACGTGTCGACGGGCCTTGTCTATCTCGCCGCGCTCCCGCTCGCTCGCACCGATGCAGTTCCAACAGCGGCCTTTGATCTGCTTCTTTTCGCCTTCCGGGATGTTGTCGATGTCCTCCAGTAGCCGGCTGGCTTCCTCGGACTCGTCGCTGGCGAGTTTGAAGTTGCCGCTGCGGAAGTGCATAACCCCCTTCCAGAGGGCACTTTTGGGCGCTATCGAAGGGGTACAGACGTCGGGTAGGTGATCAGTTCCGTCGAGACCCGTCTCCCCGTACAGTCGTGAGAGTCCGGGCTGCCGTTGGCCGAGTCTATATATACTCTCGACGATGTTGTCGGCGGTCGCACGCGGGCGGTCATCGATCTGCTCAAAGAACGCGATGTTCCGCTGCCGGAGCCGTCGTCTGATCTGTCGACGTTCCTCCGCGCTGTCGAAGATCCCGAAAAGGGCCTTCAGACACCCGAAGAACTCCCAACTGGCGTCCCGCTCGCCGATGATCTCCGGGAGTTCCTGCAGGTACAAGGTCGACCAGAACTCGTGGGTCGTCCGTAACGTACCTGTCTGGTCGGTTATCACTTCCTCGTCCGTGGAGAACACCAGTATCCCTTCGTACTGCTTGAGGAGCTCGTTTATCCGCCGGTGGTCCTCCTCGTCCTCGGCGAGCACGTAGAGCAGCTCGGTCCGAACCCCGACGTCCGCCGCGTTCAGCAGGTTGAGGAGGATGCCGAACTTGAGCGAGAGGTGATCGTCGTCGGAGCTCTCCTGTTCCATAATTACGTTCTGCACCGTGTTCGCGAGCGATGTGACCCCCTTCTCGCTTTGATCACCGACTTCGGGTTCGAGCGTGTAGAAGGACAGATGATAGGACAGCTGAAGCATTTCACCGACCCCCGTGCTGGATGCGACTTCCTCGTATATCTCGTCAGGAGAGTCGGGGACAGTCGAGTCCGTGGTCCGCTCGAAGTGCTCGATGATACGTTCACACTCCCGCCTGTCGATACGCGGCAACGTGTGTATCTCGAGATCGCTCTCCTTTATCTCGCGGAGACGGTGGGTCGGCCACTCGATGTCCGGCCGGTGCCACTCGCTGTCCCGCGAGTCCAGGAGGAACGCGACCGAATCGTCGTTCCGGAACCGGTCTATCAGATAGAATATGTTTTTGGCTTCCTCCCGGATCGCGTCCTCAACGACGACGAGAGTGGACCCCTCGGCTTGGACGATCTGCTCCTCCAAGATCCCCCGCTCGTTCAGCTTGGCCGAGCGGTCGCTTTCCCGGTAGAACACGTCGCCCCTCCTCTCTTCGTACCACTGGCAGGCGACCTCCTTGCAAACCGTACTCTTCCCGGACCCGGACGGGCCCAACAAGGCGCAGTCGGTCCCTTCCTTCAGGGACTCCGTCAGCTTCTCCGACAGTTTGAACCGATCGCCGTCAGAACTCCCGGCCTCGCGGCTGACAGCGTAGCCGGCGTTCACCTCCGGGAGCTCGAACCCCGTTCGCCAGCACTTCTCGGGTTGTGCCGGAGGGTAGCGAGTAAAGTACGTGTCGGACAGGTGGACGAACCCCTGGTTCTTGAGTTCCGCCTGTTGCACCCTATCGAGGCGTCGCTCGTACTCCTGTAGCCGCTCGTTCATCGCCTTGACGCTCCGGGACAACTCGAGGTCGGCCTCCTGGCTGAGCACGTCTGCGAGTTCAGTCCCGGCGACCTGGTGGTTGAACTGCGTCAGTACCCGTCGGTAGACGTCGGCGACGATCGGTTCGACATCTTCGACATCGACACCCGAGATTCCGGCCCCCTCGGTCAGTCCCGTGGTCACAGCGGAAGCGATCCGGTGGACGGTGTCGGTCTCGGACTCGAAGACGAACTGGACTTCACCCAACTCGTCGGCAACGACGTCCCAGTTTTTTCTGATATCCGCTTCGGAGACGTTCGGGTGTATCGTCCGGAGTTGCGTGATGAGTTCGTCCCGCAGAATTTTGTTAAATTCCGTGCTCAACTCGCTCAAATCGTCGGAAAATTCGGGCTGTTTTAATACTTCCTTGACTTTCTCTCCCCCCGTCGCCGCCCCCTTCGCCAAGCCTGCGGCAACGAGATTAATAGTTATAGGCTCAACGACCATTATTGTCGTTCAATAAAATATCTGGCAATATAAATATTCACGTCGGTGGCGTGAATCCTCGCAGAGAGGGCTGAACGGACTAAATTCGCCTCCTGGACGCGAACGAGGACTCGGTCGCCGGTGTCGGCGGCGGGGTTATTTATCGAAACCGAGAGTTCCTTTTAATAATACGGTAGCGTTTGCAACTGGTTGCACGTCCGATCGCACGCCGTCGTGCCATCGAGTGAGCGAAGACTTGCAAACGCTACTATAGTACGGCTTATGATCGGATTCCTCCCACGACTAAAGCCGTAGAAGGGCGTCAGCCGTCGAATCCGCTCCGCCCGAGTGCTTCTGGCAGGTCGCCGTCGGCTTCGGCCCCGGCGTCCGGCGGGCCGTCGGAGGTCCCGGGGCGTGGCTCCTGATACTGTTGGCTATAACTACGTGAAGATTTTCGACACCCCGGGGTGTCGGAATCCGTCACGGGACTATAGCCGACAGTGTGAGACCGATGTGAACGATCGACACACGCCCGGCGCGGACGCCGATGCTGATTTCGACGTCGACCCGGGCGGCTTCCCCGACGGATGCCTCATAGACCCCCGGACGAACCGGTCCGGGAAAGACGAGTTCTTGACTATGCGTCCGCAGTCGCCGATCTCGCCGGAGCACCGGGAGGCGTTCTCGGGACCGGACTACTTCGATCCCGGCGCCGGCTACCAGGTTGACGTGGCCGTTGCCATCCACGACGCTCCCGAACCGGTACCGATGGAGACGACCGTCGGCGACGAGATCCGGTACGTCCGGACCGCCACCTTCGGGTTCGACTGCCGAGTGCACGTACTCCGGGGATACGGACAGCGGCCGGACGGCAACGAGCCCGCGTTCGTTCCGTTTCGCGACGAGACCACCGGCCGGGAGTCCTACCGGAGCGGGCGGGTTCTCGAACTGCATTCCGAGACGGCGCTTGCTAACGGCTATGTCGTCACGCTGGGTTTCAACCCGGCTTACACGCCGTTCTGTGCGTTCACCGAGACGTTCTCGTGTCCGCTCCCGTCGAAAAGCCGGCTTCCCTCACGGGCCGGGTCGACGAGCGCGGGTGGTTGCTGGGGAAGTAACCGTACCGCGTCCGTGAGGTGGGACCCACGGGAGGCGCCGTCGAAAGGGGTTTGCTTCGGACGCCGTAGGGTGAGGTATGGACCCACGCGTCCGCGAACACGCACGGACCGTCGTCGATCACTCCGCCGGGATCGAGGCGGGCGAGCAGGTCGTGATCAGCGCCCCCGCGGCGGCTTCGGACCTCGTGGTCGCGCTCTACGAGGAGTGCGCCGACCGTGGCGCCCACCCCGTCTCGCTACGGCGCAACGCCCGCGCGAAGCGGGCGTTCCTCCGGAACCACGACGGCGACTTCGAGACGCCCGATCACCTGCTGGCGATGTACGATGAGATGGACGCCTACATTGCGGTCTTGGGCGACGTCAACGCCACCGAAACGGCCGACGTCGACCCCGAAACGAACGCCGCCTACCGCCGCGCGATGAAGCCCGTCCTCGAAGAGCGGCTGTCGAGGACGTTCTGTCTCACCCAGTATCCCACCTCCGGCAACGCCCAGCTCGCGGGGATGAGTTCCGAGGCCTACGAGAACTTCGTGTGGGACGCCGTCGGGCTCGACTGGGACGCCCAGCGGGAACACCAGGCGCGGATGGTCGAGATCCTCGACGACGCCGACGAGGTCCGGATCCGCTCGGGCGAGCGGACGGACGTGACGATGCGGATCGCCGGCAATTCCGCGCTCAACGACTACGGTGAGAAGAACCTCCCCGGCGGCGAGGTGTTCACCGCCCCCGTGAAGGAGTCCGTCGAGGGCGAGGTACATTTCGATATGCCGTTGTACCGCCAGGGCCGTGAGATCGAGGACGTCCGCGTCCGGTTCGAGGAGGGCCGCGTGGAATCCTACAGCGCCGGCCGCAACGCGGACGTCCTCGACGGCATCTTCGAGACCGACGCGGGCGCCCGATATCTCGGGGAACTCGGGATCGGTATGAACCGCGCGATCGACCAGTTCTCCTACAATATGCTGTTCGACGAGAAGATGGGCGATACGGTGCATATGGCCGTCGGGTCGGCCTATCCGGAGACCGTCGGCGAGGACAACGAGACGAACGAGAGCGCCGAACACGTGGATATGATCGTGGATATGAGCGACGAGTCGGTGATCGAAGTCGACGGCGAAGTCGTCCAGCGGAACGGGACGTTCGTCTTCGAGGAGGGGTTCGGCGAAGACTGATACGGGTCTCGGAAGAGGTTTCATCGACGGCCTCTCACGGGTGAACGGGACCCGCCCGGACACGCGGAGCGGTCGAGACGACGCAGGGGTGATCAAGCGGGAGTCTCTCGACGTTCATCAACCCCGTGTCCCGACGGCACCCTACAGGCTGTTGAGAGGTGTCCACCCGGAGTCGGTCAGCGTTCCGAAGGGTGCTGAGAGGCGAAATCAGCGTCGACGCCAGGTGACGTATCCACTGATCGCGCCGATCCCGACCACCATAGCTCCGATCGACTGGTAGACAGTTGCTGCGGGCTTCTGCCGCGAGTTCCAGTCTTCCATCCACTCCGCTTCGAGCGACTCGGCCCGGTCCCGTATCTCATCGAGTTCGTAGTCCGAAAGGGCGAGCGCGGCGGTCCGGTTTGCAGCGACGGTCGACTCGTTGTGGACCCGCGAGAAGCGTCTGGCCGTCTCGTTTCCGCGTTCGGGGACCGACGACACGTTCGTCGCGATGGTCTCGCTCGTCCGGGCTATCTCGGAGAGTCGCCCGTTGATACCCCCGTACCCCAGGTGGTCCGAAGCGTCCTCTTTCGCTTCGAGTGTCGCCGTGTATTGGGCGTAGAGACGCTGTGGATCGACGTCAGTCCCGTTTTCCCGTTGTTCGAGTAGGTCGGCGAGTGCCGTCGCGTTCGATCGGTACGCGGCCGAATCGTTCCCGAAAGAACGGAGTTCGGGAAGCGCTTCGCGTGCGGTTTCGTTGTATTCGGCGATCTTGGGCGCAGCCTCGACCGACGCGTTGTAGACCGTCGTCCCGTTTTCGCTGACCGTCCGCATTCGGTCCAGATACACGAGCGTCTCGTCGATCGACGTGGCCGCCGACGACACGTTTGACGCGGCCGCGCTGATGTTCCGCGACGTCGTGCGGAGCAGACCGACGTCCTCCGTTCCGAGGTCCCGAGCGGTCCGTCGTTGGGCGAGCTCCGTAAGGACCGCTTCGGCGGTCGATTCCGAGGTGACACGCCCGCTGTCGGTGTAGATGTCGATGCCACTGGCCCAGGGGAAGACGTTCTCCTGCCGGTAGACGCTGTACTGTTGTCCGTCGACAGTGATGTCCGCGATATGGGTCGTGTCTTGGTTCAACAGTACCGGTTGTGGCTCCGAAACCCCCTGTGCGAGCGCGACCGTCGGCGTCGCGCCCACCAGGAGCGTTACCACGACGAGACCGGTAACCAGGGTTCGTCCGTTCATCGTCTGCGTGCGATGTTACGGGATGGCAGTAATGAAGCGGACGGAGATTTACAGACGGCGAAACTGCGGGGGTCGTCGGGAAGAGCGCAGCAGCGTGGACGTCTCGGCGGGTCGTCGTCGAGCTCAACCCGCGGACCGTGCCCGCGACGGAATGGCACAGCCGAGGGCGACCGGCCACCGAAACCGTATGCACCGACAGCGACCGACCGGCCCCACGAACCGCGGCCGACCGAGTCCGGGACCCGGCCGCGGCCTGCTTTCAGAGTGTCCAGTCATGCTGTCGGCTATAACTACGTGAAGATTTTCCACACCCCGGGGTGTCGAAATCCGTCACGCGACTATAGCCGACAGTATCAGTATCGGGAGAGGGCGTAGAAGATCACGACGAGTCCCGCGGTGATCAGTAGGCTGTCGGCCGTTTGAAGCGCGAGCGATTCACGCCCGCCGAGCCGGTAGTCCCGGCGGATACCGAGCTGATAGATGATGTCGAGGAGTCCACCGAACGTGATGAGCGCGAAGCCTCCCGATGCGAGACGGAGGCTGTGTTCCTGGATACGAAGGAAGGCTCGATAACTGAGTGCCGTCAGCGCCCCTCCGGCGATGAACAGGAGTGAGTTGACAACGAGGAAACTCCAGAACTCCGGCGGTTCAGCCATATCTACCCACCACTGAGATTAGAAGACGAACCATCGCGGTGAGGAGAGTCAGTGTTCGCGTTTTTTTCGACGTCTTCCGCCCCCTTCTCCAGATCGTTCCAGAAGTCCGTGAATTTGTCAGTGTAGTCCTTCTTGAGTTGGATATCGATCTCGAACTCCCCCTGCTCAACCCGGAATCGTGCCTCGTCGAGATTCGTTTTGAACTGCTTCGTGTGGTGGCCATCATCATTGAGCTCCGTCCGCTCGTCCAGCATATCGTACTCCTGGAGCGCGTTGACCCGTCGGTAGACCGTCGGCTCCGAGACGTCACAGTGTTCGGCGAGTTCGGCGGCTGATAGGGGTCGGAGGCTAGCCAACGCGAGAATCTGCCGGGCAACCTCGCTGCCGAGCACCTCGAACACGTTCTCCGGCTCCCATTCCTTGCTCACAGTTCACACCTCCGTTGATTTCCGGGGTACGTACGAGTGTGGGATTGGTTTCACGATCCGAAGTTCGCGCAACTGGTCGCACTCGGTCGTCGCTACGGTTGTCGCGCGGGTTCCGCTCGAACGTATCGGATTCCAGACTGAAAAGGGCGGGGATGGAATGCGGAGCGACGGGCGGAGGGGGACGCGACGAGCTGGGGGTGTCTGCATTCCGACGGCTACCGCCTGTCGGGATCGTGATATACGCATCGCCGCGGTTCGGTTGCACGACGTGAGATAACCACCCCAGCTGTGAAGTCGCCCCCGGCAATCATCGGTCCCGTTCCCGACGTGGCTGTCGTTCGAGACACCGGCCGTCTCATACTGTCGGCTACCGTCCCGTGACGGATTTCGACACCCCGGGGTGTCGAAAATCTTCAGGTAGTTATAGCCAACAGTATCAGTCCCACGCCAACCCGACGCCGTTCGTCGGCGCCGAAAGCGGGCTGGTCGGCAGGTCCGCGGGGACCTCGGGGTCGTTGTAGCCGCCGGGCGCGACGTCGTTCGGCCCGTCGGGGTAGAACAGCGACGCCAAAAGCTGGATCTGCTCGCGGCCGACCCCCAACTCGAACTGGCCGCCGCCGTAGAGGGCGACGCCGCGTTCCTCCGCCCACTCGATGGTCTCGAACAGCGACTCGACGGTCCCGAACCGGGAGGGTTTGACGTTCAGCCACGACGGCTCGAAGGGGAGGTCCGCGACCGACGCACTGCCCGTGATCGGGTAGTCCCAGGAGACCCGCCGCTCCTCGCCGTCGAACAGCGGCCGCGTCTCCGGCGTGAGCCCCGGGTCCTCGATGATCGCGTCGGGGAACGCCGACAGCAGGTTCTCGTAGAGCGTCGGGTCGGGGTCGGCGTCGACCTGGGTCCCCTCGTAGAGCCCCTTCAGATCGAGGATCCGGACCGCGTCGGTCGCGGCGACCGCGTCGATCAGGTCGGCGTCCCACTCCGGCGTCGGGTCGAGTTTGAACTCGGTCCCGGGGTAGGTATCGAGAACGGCGTCGAGCCGGTCGGTGGTCGGCGGCTCGCCCAGCCGCATCGACGCCACGAACCGGACCGGGGCGGGGTCGCGGCCGACCGCCTCGGCGAGCGACAGGTCGTTCTGTCGGAGCGCCAGATCGAGCGCGGCGGACTCGACCGCCCACCGGCGGTAGTGGCGGCTCGGCTCCCGCTCGGGCTCCTTCGTCGGGAAGAGGTCGACATCGTCGAGGTGCGCCGAAAGGGAAGCGACCGTGTACCCGCCCGCGAGGTCGAACGTCGCCTCCGCGAGGGCGTCGTGGTCCTCGGTGTCGTAGGTGACGTCCTCGCCGCGGCCGACCGCCCCCGCGCCGGCGAGGTGGAACGTGGTCGTCGTCCGGACGAACCCGCTCGACGTGTCGCGATCGTGCCGCGTCCGGTCGGTCGACTCGATCGAAAGCGGGAGGTCGGCGACGGCGTCGAAGTACTCGCTCATACGTCGCCGATACGCGAGAAGCGGTGAAAAGCGTGCGCTCCTATCGGCGGCGCAGCCTCTCTTTTTCCACCCGCGTCGCCAGCGCGAAGAACGTCGCCAGGAAGGTGAGGACGACCGCACCCGCGGCTGCGACCTGCAGCGCCGTGGTGCCGGCGACGGCGGCGCCGTCCGCGAGCGGGAGCGAGGTGTGATGTGGGTCGCCCACGATGGGCACGAAGTAGTCGACGACGTCGTTGAACCCGTACCACGCCAGCGCAACCGCGACGGCGCGGGTTGGAAAGTCGAAGATCCGGTGCAACACGAACGCCTCGACCACCATCGCGAGGTGGCTCACGAACAGGAACGCGTACAGCGGCCCCCAGGTGGTCGCCAGGAACGCGTCGGCGAAGGCCGTGAGGACGTACGGCGTCCACAGCCCCAGCTTCCAGCAGCCGAAGAAGGCCAGGGCACCGAGATACTCGTTGGGGCGGCCGAGCTTCCAGCTCGCAAACGCCAGCGCGATGAAAAGCGTCGCCAGCGGGCTGTCGGGGACGAACGGCCACATCACCACCGGTTCGGCCGCGAACTGCCAGGTAACGAGCGGATCCGAGAGGGGAATCGGGTGAAAGCCGTAGTACCAGAAGCCGAACGCGGTTCCGAGCAGGTTGATCGCGACGACCGCCCACGCCAGGCGGAGCCCGACGTTCTCGAGCCACGTCGGGAGCGGCGCGACCCACCGGGGAAGCCCCTCCCGTTCCGGCAGCCCGTCGCCGGACAGCAGCCGTCGCAACCCCGAGGACGATGCGGGCGGCGAAGCCATACCGGACGCTCGTGTGCCGGGCGCAAATGGGTGCCGGTTCGTCGCCCGATGGGTGCCGGATCGTCGCCCGATGGGTGCCGGATCGTCGCCCGATGGGTGCCGGATCGTCGCCCGATGGGTGCCGGATCGTCGCCCGACCCATCGCGCGCGCGGGTGATTCCCTTAAGTATGTCCGACCGTTACGGGATTGTATGTCCGAGGAGACTGATCTGTCCGAACTCCGCCGCGGGACCGAGCTGGTCAAGCGCGGGTTCGCGCGGATGCAGAAGGGCGGCGTGATTATGGACGTCGTCGACGCCGAACAGGCACGGATCGCCGAGGAAGCCGGCGCCGTCGCGGTGATGGCGCTCGAAGCCGTCCCCGCCGACATCCGGAAACGCGGCGGCGTCGCACGGATGCCCGACCCCGCAGAGGTACAGAACATCGTCGAATCCGTGTCGATCCCCGCGATGGGGAAATCCCGGATCGGCCACACCAAGGAGGCACAGATCCTGGAGGCCGTCGGGGTCGACATGATCGACGAGTCGGAGGTGCTGACGCCCGCCGACGACCGCTACCACATCGACAAGCGGGACTTCACCGCCCCGTTCGTCTGCGGCGCGCGCAACCTTCAGGAGGCCCTGCGCCGGATCGACGAGGGCGCGGCGATGATCCGGACGAAGGGCGAGGCCGGCACCGGCGACGTGAACCAGGCGGTCCACCACCAGCGCAACATCAAAAGCGCCATCCGCGAGATCGAGGGCAAGACCCACGAGGAACGCGAAAAGTGGGCCCGCGAACACGAGGCGCCCGCGGACCTGGTCCACGAGACCGCCGAGATGGGTCGGCTCCCGGTCGTGAACTTCGCGGCCGGCGGGATCGCGACGCCGGCCGACGCCGCCCTGATGATGCACCACGGCTGTGACGGCATCTTCGTCGGCTCCGGGATCTTCGGCGCGGAGAACCCTCCGGCGATGGGGAGAGCGATCGTCGAGGCGGTCAACAACTGGGACGACCCCGACGTGCTCGCCGAGATCGCCTCGGACCTCGGCAAGGGGATGAAAGGCGAGTCCAACGCCAGCCTGCCCGAGGAAGAGAAGATCCAGGGCCGCGGCGTCTGAACCGGTCCGACCGTTTTTGTCCGTCCCGCTTTTCGACGCCGTCGGTGGTCACTACCGTTAGTCGTACAGTGTCGCGCCCGCGCTGACACGCGTCTGATAGGCCCGGGATTCGACGCCGACCCGGGCGAAGGCGTCGACCATCGCCGCGGCGACGTGGCGGCGGTCGGACTCCCCGCACGGCGCGATCACCGCCGGCCCCGCTCCCGAGACGGTGACCCCCGTCGCGCCCGACCCGAGGGCGGCCTCCCGGACGGTCTCGTACCCGGTGATGAGTTCCGCCCGTGCGGGCGTCACGACGCGTTCGTCCATTCCGGTCCCGACGAGTTCGGGGTCGTCGCGGCACATCCCGACGGCGAGCGTCGCCGCGGATCCGACGGTGTGAACCAGATCCGCCATCGACGCCGAGTCGGGAACGACGTCGCGGGCGTCCCGGGTCGACACCGCGATCTCGGGGAGACACACGACGAGCGGGATCGACGCGTCGACGGCGGTGACCGCACCCTCGCGGGCGACGGTGAACCCACCCAGGAGCGCGGGCGCGACGTTGTCCGAGTGGGCGGTCCCGGAGACGACCGCTTCGCCCTCCGCGGCGATCGGTACCAGTTCCGACCGGGAGAGCCCGCGGTCGTAGAGGGCGTTCAGTCCGACCGCCGCCGCCGCGGCGCTGGCGGCCGACGACCCCAGTCCCGACGATGGGCGGACCCCTTTGTCGATCCGGATGCGGGCGGGGGCGTCGAGCGCCTCCGCGACCGCGCCGACGACGTTCCTGTCGGGATCCTCCGGGATGTACTGGCTGCCGACCCCGCTCATCTCGATCGAAGTCCGGTCGGCCTTCTCCACGCGGACCACGTCCATCGGCCGGTCGAGGGCGACGCCGAAGACGTCGAACCCGCTTCCGAGGTTCGCGCTCGTAGCGGGCGCCCTGACCGTCTGCATACGCGTCCGGTCGCCCAACGCGGACAAAAAGGTAGCGAACGGAAGGCACTTTCCCGGCGGTCGAGTAGCCGTGGTATGATCGGGATCGTCGGGGGCGGAATCGCCGGACTCGCGGCCGCCTACCGGCTCCAACAGCGGGGCCGCGAGGTGCAGGTGTTCGAGGCGACCGAGGATCTCGGCGGGCTCGCAGCGGTGTATGAAACCCCCGGCGACGACGTCGAGAAGTTCTACCACCACCTCTCGAAGTCCGAGGAGACGATCGTCGACCTCGCCGAAGAACTCGGCCTCGGCGACCGCGTCGAGTGGCGCGTCGGCACCAACGGCTACTACGTCGACGGCGTGGCCCACCCGCTGAACACGCCGTGGGAGATCCTGGCGTACCCGCACATGAGCCTCTACGACAAGTTCCGGCTCGGGATGCTCACGCTCGGCGTCGACGTCCGCGGCGGGGTACCGGACTTCGACGCCTACGAGGACCTCGCGGCGTACGAACACGACACCGTCCGCGAGTTCGTGGCGGAACACACCACGCGGAGCGTTTACGAGAACTTCGTCGATCCCCTCCTGGACGGGAAGTACGGGAGTCGAAAGGAGGAGATCTCCGCGGCGTGGTTCCTGGGTCGGGTCCGGTTCCGGGGGGAACGCGACCCGCTCCGCGGGGAGATCCTGGGCTACTTCGACGGCGGGTTCGGCGCGCTGCTGGATGCTCTCGTCGACGCCGTGGGCCGGGAGAACATCACGACGGGCGCACGCGTCACCGACCTTACTGTGACGGACGGCCACGTGGAGTCGCTGACGGTCGAACGCGGCGGCGATGCGGACGGCGAATCGGGCGACCCCGCTGCCGGGACTCACGAAGTCGACGCCGCGGTCGTGGCCGCAATGCCGAACGTCCTGGAGGAACTCACCGGCTACGCCTGCGAGGTCGACTTCCAGGGGGCGGTCTGCGGGCTCGCAACGATGGAGGAGTCGCTGCTGGACACCTACTGGCTGAACGTCGCCCACGACGCGCCGTTCGGAGCGCTCATCGAACACACCAACTTCGTCGACCGGGAGCGCTACGGGGGCGACCACCTGCTGTACGTCGCCGCCTACGTCCAGGACAGCGACGAGGACCTGTGGCGGATGGACGACGACGCGGTCCGGGGGGCGTGGCTCTCGGAGATCGAGTCGATGTTCCCCGACTTCGATCGCTCGTCCGTCTCGGAGCTTCGGATCGCGCGCAACCCGCGTGCGGCGCCGATCTACGAGCGCGGCTACCTGGATCTGGTCGTCCCCTATCATTTGGCGGAGGAAGTCGGCGAGGGCGTCTACTACGCCGGGATGGCGTCGGCAGCGCAGTATCCCGAGCGGTCGCTCAACGGCGGCGTCGTGGCGGGATACGAGGTGGCCGACCGGATCGCGCGCGACGGCCCCGCGGAGTAGACCTCAGGCTTCGGACTCGTCGACATCGCCCTCGGCGTCGACGTCCTGGAGTCCCGGCGCCGCGTCGACGTCGACGTCCTGGGGTTCCTCGCGGCCGCCGACCCGGAGTTCGCCGTCCTCGCCTTCGACGTAGACGTCGTCGGCGAAGCCACCCGCCGCGTGGGGGTGTTCGGGGTCGTCCAGCCGCTCGGGGGTGGACGGCGCCGTCGGGATCTCCCGCGTCCGGAAGTCACCCAGCGGGTTCGCGATGTCGATGTCGTAGCGCTCGAAGAACGACTCGTAGCGCTCGTAGTGCTCTTCGAGTTCGTCGGCGGGGAACTCCATCATCTCCGTCCACCCGTGGTTGTAGAAGTCGAAGTTGGCCTGGATGTGGGTGATCTCGCGGGCCTCGGCCTCGGTGAAGCCCGCCTCCAGCGCCCGGACGTAGGTGTCGAAGGTGCAATCGAAGAACGCCTCCATGTGCGCCTCCCGCTCCTCGCGGCGGTCGGCGTCGGCCTTCTCGCCGAACACGCGGACGTGGAGGTCGACGAGTTTCTCGGTCGCGATGTCGCCGACGACCGGCATCGTCAGCGCCTTCTTGGCCGCGAAGTGCCGGATGTTCTGCTTGAGTTTCATACGCGACCCTGGAACCCGGCGAACTTGAATGGCACGCGTTCGGCCGTGGCTCGTCGGGGCGTACGGATCGAGCGGCGAACAGCCGGCACGCAGTCGTCCCCGCGCCGGCGTGCCGGGCACCCGCGGCCCGACGCGGGGTCGGTCTCAGATCACGCCGGGAGTGGTCCCGTGCTCCGATTTAAACCTCCGGGGGCCGACGAGCGGAGAACGAACGGTGGGCAGCGAGAAGCGGGAGGCCGGTGTCTCATACGGATTATTGTGACTAATTACCGGTCATCACCGGAGACGGGGTCGGCGATGACCGGCAATTGACTACAATAATCCGTATCAGTCGTCGCCGGGGACGCCCCACTTCTCGACGCGGCGCGGCCGGTCGGAGACGGCCTGGACGTCGATCGGGTCGTCCTTCGCGCCGAGGGCCTCGAGCGCCGCCTCCGCGGAGGCGGTGGTCGAGAAGTAGGTGATCTCCTCCTCGACGCAGACCTCCAGGGGGTCGCGGTCGCGGGAAACGACCACGTCGATCCGGCCCTCACGCAGCGCCGACACCAGCTCCTCTTCGGCGTCGAACGTCGCGAGATCGAAGTACTCGGCGTACCCGTCGCGCAGTTCCTGGCCCGCCTCGCTGTCGGGGTCGGGGAACTCCGCGGCCGAGAGGTCGATCCACGCGGTACCCGAGTCGGGAATCGGCTTGCCGGTGGCGTCCTGGGCCTTGTCGTAGGCCTTCGCAAACGATCCGGCGGTGCCCATCACCTCGCCCGTGGACTTCATCTCGGGGCCGAGCCGGGGGTCCGAGCCGGGCAGGCGGTCGAACGGCAGCACGACCTCCTTCACGCTCACGTCCTCGGGGATCTGTTCCTCCGTACTGATCTCGTCTAAGCTCTCGCCGGCCATCACCCGCGCGGCGAGTTTCGCGATCGGGACGCCGGTCGCCTTCGAGACGAACGGGACCGTCCGGGAGGACCGCGGGTTGGCCTCCAGGACGTACACCTCGCCGTCCTTGACCGCGAGTTGGACGTTCAGCAGGCCGACGGTGTCGAGGGCGGTCGCGATGTCCTCGGTGACCTCGCGGACGCGACCCATCGTCTCCTCGTCGAGCGCACGCGGCGGGATCATACACGCCGAGTCGCCGGAGTGGACGCCCGCGCTCTCGACGTGCTCCATCACGCCGCCGATGATCGCACGCTCGCCGTCGGAGACCGCGTCGACGTCGAGTTCGATGGCGTCGGCGAGGAACTCGTCGATGAGGATCGGCTTGTCGGGGGAGACCCGGACCGCCTCCTCGATGTACTCTTCGAGGTCGTCGTCGGAGTAGACCACTTCCATCGCGCGGCCGCCCAGGACGTAGGAGGGGCGAACCAGCACGGGGTAGCCGAGGTCGCCGGCGAGATCGAGCGCCTCCGCCTCGCTGGTCGCGGAGCCGCCCGCCGGCTGGGCGATCCCGAGGTCGTCCATCAGGCGGTTGAACCGGTCGCGGTCCTCCGCCAAGTCCATCGCGTCGACGCTGGTCCCGAGGACCTCACACTCCAGCCCGCGGCGGTCGAGCTCCGCCTTCAGCGGATGGCCGATGTTGACTGAGGTCTGGCCGCCGAACTGGACCATCACGCCGTCGGCGTCGGCGGCCTCGACGACGTCGGCGACCTCCTCTGCCGTGATCGGCTCGAAGAACAACCCGTCGGAGGTGTCGTAGTCGGTCGAGACCGTCTCGGGGTTGTTGTTCACGACGTGGGCGTCGATGCCCATCTCCCGGAGCGCCTGGACCGCGTGGACCGAACAGTAGTCGAACTCCACGCCCTGGCCGATCCGGATCGGGCCGCCGCCGACGACGACCACGCTCTCGACGTCGCGGTCGACGCGGAGTTCGCCCGCCGCGGCCTCGTCCTTCAGCGGTCCCGTGTAGAACTCGGGTTTCCGCGAGGAGTAGTAGTACGGCGTCTGGGCGGCGAACTCGCCGGCGCAGGTGTCGACCTGCTTGTACGTGCGGCCGGGGACCGCGGTCTCGACCTCGCCGACGGGCTCGCCCGTGGCGGTCGCGATCTCGGCGTTGGTGACGCCCGCGGTCGCGGCGGTGGTGAAATCGCCCTCCTGGGCGGCGTCCATCGCCCGCGACACCCGCTCGTAGCGTTCGAGGTACCACTCCTTGATCCCGGTCAACTTCCGGACCTCCTCGACCGAATAGCCGCGGTCGAACGCCTCGAAGATGGCGAACGTCCGGTCGGGGGTCGGCCGTTCGAGCAGTTCGGTCTCCAGTTCCTCGTCGGAGACGGTCTCGACGTCAGTCGCGGGCTCGTACTCGGTCGAGCGGATCGCCTTCAACAGCGACTCCTCGAAGGTCCGGCCGATCGCCATCGCCTCGCCGGTGGACTTCATCGCCGTCGAGAGCGTGAAGTCCACGTCGTCGAACTTGTCCTTGGGCCACCGCGGGATCTTGGTAACCACGTAGTCGATCGCGGGCTCGAAGGCGGCGGTGGTCTCGCCGGTGATCTCGTTTTCGATCTCGTGGAGCCGTTTGCCGAGGGCGACCTTCGCGGTCACGCGGGCGATCGGGTAGCCCGTCGCCTTCGACGCCAGCGCCGACGACCGGGAGACCCGGGGGTTGACCTCGACCACGCGGTACTCCCCGCCGGGGGTGCCGTCGTCGCGCCACGCGAACTGGATGTTACACCCGCCCTGGATCCCGAGTTCGCGGATCACTTCCAGCGCGGCGTTCCGCATCTCCTGGTGGCCCTCGTCGGGGATGACCTGCGAGGGCGTGACCACGATCGATTCTCCCGTATGAATGCCCATCGGGTCGATGTTCTCCATGTTGCAGATGATGATACACGAGTTGTCGGCGTCGCGCATCACCTCGTACTCCAGTTCGACCCACCCGGAGATCGACTCGGTGATCAGCACCTCGCTGTTCCGCGAGAGCCGCAACCCCTTCCGGACGCGGCCGTACAGTTCCTCCCGGTCGTCGACGACGCCCGACCCCGACCCGCCGAGGGTGTAGGTGGTCCGCGCGATCACGGGGAGGCCGCCGACCGCCTCGACGGCGTCGTCGACGCGGTCCCGGAGGTCGTCCTCGGTGAGCGTCTGGACCTCCTCGCCGTCGTCCAGCGAGACCGTCGTTGAGGCCGGCACCGGCTGGCCGATGGCCTCCATCCGCTGTTTGAACAGGTCCCGATCCTCGGTGGCGTAGATGGTGTCCAGCGGCGTCCCCATAATGTCGACGTCGTGCTCCCCTAAGATCCCCTGCTCTGCGAGTTCGGCGGTGACGTTCAGCCCGGTCTGGCCGCCGAGGCCGGCGATCACGCCGTCGGGCTCTTCCTTCCGGACGATCTCGGCGATCGCCTCCGGCGTGATGGGTTCGATGTAGACACGGTCGGCCATCTCCGGGTCGGTCATGATCGTCGCGGGGTTCGAGTTGACGAGGACGACTCGGGCCCCCTCCTCCTGGAGCGCCCGGCAGGCCTGGGCGCCGGAGTAGTCGAACTCGGCCGCCTGTCCGATCTGGATGGGTCCGCTGCCGATGAGCAGGATCGTCCGGTCCTCGGACGCCTCGCCGCTGGTGTCCTCGTCAGTCATCACTCCGAGGGAGTCCGTACATCGTAATAAGCCCGGCGAATCGCTACGAGATACGAAACGGCGTTTCGATATTCGTAAACAGGGTGATGGAGGGAACCTCGATCCGGGCTGGTGGCGGGGGCCCAAACCGGCGGGCCGCCGGCCCAGGACGGGCAGTCGTTGGTGTCAGAGCGGACGGCGAACGCCGGAACGGGTGCGACGGACGGCGGCGCGGGCGCGTCAGCGGGACCCCTCGCGGGGTCGGCGGTCACTCCGCGAGTCGGTAGCGGTACGGGCTGCCGTCGATGACCTCCACGGGGCCGCCCCGCTCGGCGGCCCGTCCGAGGACGGTCGCGACGCGGTACGACGAGTCGTAGGCATCGACCCCGCGGCGCCGGAGCCGGTCGTGGATCTCCCGTGCGGTCAGCGGCTCGTCGGCCTCGGCGAGCACGCGCCGCAGTGCCCCGATCCCGGGTGCCCGGGTCGAACTCATGTCTTACGGTACGGCCCCCACTATCATAGATTTCAGTGTGACAGGCGTCATACGTACCGTTTCCGCCGGTTTCGACTCGTTGCCGGCGCTACGGCCGTAGCGGCCGGAAATTCGAGGATACGTCCCGTGGCGGCCGGAAATTCGAGGATACGTCCCGTGGCGGCCGCGACCTGGGTCCGGTCGGGGATGTCGGACAGACCGTGTGCATCACGCGTAGACGTCGTCCTCCGAGAGGTCGCGTTCGGCGCGGTAGGCCTCGACGAACTCCGCGATGTCGAACTCCAGCATCCGGCGTTCGAACTCCGAGACCGCCGCGTCGTCGTCGGCGTGGCTGACGGCGTGTTCCATCAGTTCGACGACGAGTTCGACGACGACCTCGTGGAGCCGGCGGGCGTCGAAGTCGGTGACCCACACGATCCCCGCGCCGACGTCGCCGTCGTCGCTCACGTCCGCGGAGACGACCGACTCGGGGAACTCCTCTAAAACGATCCCCAGCAGGTGTGCGGTCCCGAACTCCGGCATCTCCTCGCTCGTGGTCTCGATCGCCTCCCGGAGGACCTCGACGAGGAAGTCGGGGACGAACCGCTCCGGCGGGTGGACGTCCATCACGACCGCGTGACGGTCCCCGCAGGCGCACTCGAACTCCCGCATCCCCAGATCCAGGCTGCGGACCGACCTGGTCTCGCCGCACGGCAGCGCGAGCGTCTCGCCGCCGTCTCCCGGAACCTGCGGCTGTGCCATACGCGACGTAGTCGGTCGCGGCTGTTAAACGCCGCGTTCCGCGGCGCAGGTACCGAGGAGAAGCGTCCCGTCCGTCATACGGATTATTGTCGTCAACTGCCGGTCATCGCCGACCCCGTCTCTGGCGATGACCCGTAAGTAGTTACCGTATCAGTCGTCGGCGATCGAGTACAGCAGCGGGCCGACGACCAGGAGGGCGATCCCGAGAAACAGGTAGTGGATCGGGACGATCGACTGCGGGGTGAGCGCGAACACGAGACCGAAGACGATGGTGTTGACTCCGAGGAGGCGCAGGGACTTGAGCGGGAGTATCCCCACCGTCGTGAGCCCGAACCCGAGGAGCAGCGCCTGCCCGACGTTGTAGTTGAGCAGGAAGCTGTCGACGATCTGAAGCGGGAGCATCCTTGGTCGGAGATTCGACCCGAACCGAGTATTAAACTTCCGTTCTCCCCGAGCGGGCGCATCGCCCGACGCAGGGCGGGGAGCGGCCGCTCGCACGCACCAGTGGCGAGAAACCGGGGCGACTCGTCGCGCTAGTCGGGGCCGGTGATGTTCATCGGCCGGATCCACCCGTACCAGATCGCGACAACCATCCCGCCGTACCCCAGCACGTAGACGAGCGCGCCGAGGTCGTTGTAGCCGAGTTCGCCGAGGGCCCGGCGGGCGATCCCCGAGCCCGCGATCCCGACGAACAGGAGGGCGACAACGAGGAGTTTGTCCCGCGTGAGCTCGAACAGTCCCCCCTCCTCGTCGGGGTCGCTTCGGGCGTCGGTGTCGGTCATCGTCCGGAGTTGGACTCCCAGCCTCGTGAATGGCTCGGTCGCGTGCGGGCACCCCGCACCCGGCGACCGCCCCGCCGACGGCTTCTTGTCGGCAGACGGGAGTACGCGTGTACGATCGGCCCCGTCGTCGCCGTCCTCGGGATCGTCGCGGTCGTCGCCCTGTTCGCGGTGAGTGCCTTCTTTTCCTCCGCGGAGATCGCAGTCTTCTCCTTGCCGGCGTCGTGGGTCGACGAGCACTCGGCAGGCGGCGACGGGCGGGCGGCGGTGCTCCGGGAGCTGTCGGCGGACCCCCACCGGCTGCTCGTCACCCTGTTGGTCGGCAACAACGTGGTCAACATCGCGATTTCGAGCATCCTGACGGTGCTCGTCGCGAGCGTGCTGGATCCCGGACCGGCGGTCGTGGCGACGACCGTCGTCACGAGCGCGCTCATCCTGATCTTCGGGGAGATCGTGCCGAAGGCGTTCGGGCTGGGAAACGCCGAGTCGTGGGCGCTGACCGTCGCCCGACCGGTCCGGGTGGTCGGGCGGACCCTCTCGCCGCTGATCACGCTGTTCGACGGCGTCACACGCCGGATCAGCGGCCCCATCGCCGCCGACGGTCGGATCAAGGAGGTCTACACGGACTGATCGACGGCGGCGAGCCGCGGGCGACCCGGAGAGCCGGCCGTTCGACCGCGGAACGGGGTTTTTACGTTCCCCCGACGACTTGCTCCGGGTGTGACTACCGAACGATATCCCACTTCGCGGCCGGCGGTCGTGACCTGCGGGCTGCCTTACGCCAACGGGAGTCTCCACCTGGGCCACCTGTTAACGACGCTCTCCGGCGATGCCCTCTCCCGGGCGCTCGACACGCTCGGCCAACGGACCGCGTTCGTCTGCGGCTCGGACATGCACGGCACGCCCATCGCGGTCAACGCCCACGAGAACGGCGAGAGCCCCGAGGCGTTCGCCCACCGCTACCACGAGGAGTTCGCCGACACGTTCCCGCGGTTCGACGTCGAGTTCGACAACTACGGCCACACCCACGACGAGACCAACGTCGAGACCACCCGGGAGTTCGTCCGCGAGTGGATCGACAACGACCACGTCCACGAGAAGGACATCAAGGTGGCGTGGGACCCCGAGGCCGGCCAGCCGCTTCCGGACCGCTACGTCGAGGGGACCTGCCCGTACTGCGGGGAGCACGCCCGCGGCGACGAGTGCGACGAGGGGTGTCAGCGCCACCTCGAACCCGGCGAGATCGAAGAGCCAACCAGCACCCTGACCGGCAACCCCGCGGAGTACCGCACCCGGAGCCACAAGTTCCTCCGACTCGCCGACTTCCAGGAGTACCTCGAGGGGTGGATCGACCGGCTGGAAGGGACCGAGAACGCCAAGAACCAACCGCGCCAGTGGATCGAGGGCGACCTCCAGGACCTGTGTATCACCCGGGATATGGACTGGGGGATCGACTACCCCGGCGAGGGCGAGGAAGAGCTCGTGCTCTACGTCTGGGTCGACGCCCCCATCGAGTACGTCTCCTCGACGAAGCAGTACACCCGGCGGGTCGGCGCCGACGCCTACGACTGGGAGTCCGTCTGGCGTGACGACGGCGAGATAATCCACGTCATCGGCCAGGACATCATCCAGCACCACGCGGTGTTCTGGCCCGCGATGCTCCGCGGGGCGGGGTACAACGAACCGCGGGCGATCATGGCCTCGGGGTTCGTGAACCTGAAGGGGAAGGCCTTCTCCACGAGCCGGAACCGCGCGATCTGGGCCGAGGAGTACCTCGACACCGGCTTCTCGCCGGACTTCCTCCGGTATTACTTCATCACCGCGGGGAACTTCCAGAGCGACATCAACTTCACGTGGAGCGACCTACAGGGGACGACGAACGAGGAACTGGTGGGTAACATCGGGAACTTCGTCTACCGGTCGCTGCTGTTCGCCCACCGGAACTACGACGGGACCCCACTGGCAGACGAGCCCACGAGCGACGAGGTCCGCGAGCGGATCGAGGCCGCGATCGACGACTTCGCCGCGGCGATCAACGACTACTCGCTGAAGGACGCCGCGACGGCCGTCTACGAGCTTTCGGGGTTCGGCAACCAGTACATCCAATCGAAGGAGCCCTGGAAGCTCGTCGACGACGACCCCGACGCCGGGGCGGCCGTCATCCGGGACTGCGTCCAGCTCTCGAAGGCGGTCGCCGTGCTGCTCGCGCCCTTTGCCCCCGAGGGCGCCGAGCGCGTGTGGGATCAGCTCGGCGAGGATGGGTCGGTCCACGACGCCGGGATCGACGCCGCCTTGGAGGCGCCGCCCGCGGAGTTCGGCACGCCCGAGGAGATCTTCACCAAGATCGAGGACGACGAGGTCGAGCCCCTGAGCGCGGAGTTGGAGGCGATGGTCGAGGAGGACGAAGACGACGCCGAGGACGACGGTGCGGGAGACGAGGACGTTGAGTCCGACGAGGCGCCCGACATCGACGAGACCGAGCGCGACCGCATCGACTTCGAGACCTTCCAGGACTTGGAGATGCGGGTCGGGGCGGTCGAGGCCGCCGAGCCGATCGAAGGCGCCGACGACTTAGTCCGCTTGGAGATCGACATCGGGACCGAAACCAGACAGATCGTCGCCGGCATCAAGCAGTTCTACGACGTCGACGACTTGCCCGGTACCCGGGTGGTGGTGCTGGCGAACCTCGAACCCACGGAGCTGTTCGGCGTCGAGAGCAACGGGATGGTGCTCGCCGCCGGCGAGGAGGCGGATCTACTGACGACGGTCGGCGACGCGCCGGTCGGGTCGCTGGTGCGGTAGGCTGCGGCGACACCCCCGAAACGGTTTTGCGACCCGCGGGACGCCGATCGGTATGGAACGACAGCGGGTCTCTTCGGGCACCGAGTGGGAGTCACGCGTCGGCTACTCGCGGGCGGTTCGGGCGGGCCCGCAGGTCCACGTCTCCGGGACGACCGCGACCGACGAGGACGGCGAGGTCGTCGGCGCGGGCGACCCCGCTGCCCAGACCCGGCAGGCGCTTTCGAACGTCGAGGACGCGCTCGGCGAGGCGGGGGCGTCGCCCTCGGATGTCGTCCGAACCCGGCTGTTCGTCGTCGACATCGACGCGTGGGAGGCGGTCGGCGACGCACACGCCGAATACTTCGGTGACGTCCGGCCGGCGACGAGTATGGTCGAGGTGGAGCGGTTGATCGGCCCGGAACTCCTCGTGGAGGTCGAAGCCGTCGCCGTCGTCGACGAGTGACGCGGACTCGGGTGGGCACACGACACGATGCCCCCCGAACCGCCACACGCGGACCCGTGGCGACGGCCCGGAAGAAGTGTCAATATCAACATAACTATAAGTAGTGTGAACGAGGCAACTCCAACAGTGTCGCTCGACGAGATGATGGACGCGCTGGCCGCCGAGCGGCGACGGGAGCTTCTGATGTCGCTGCTGGAGCGTCAGCCGGAGGACGATCCGACGATCGTGGTCGCCGACGCCGATCCCGACGTGGACGTCCTGGCGATGCAGCACGCCCACCTCCCGAAGCTGGCCGCCTACGGGTTCATCGACTGGAACAGGGAGACCGACGAAGTGACCGCGGGACCGAAGTTCGACGACATCCAGCCGCTGCTGGAACTGCTGACCGACCACGAGGACGAGTTGCCGGCCGACTGGACGTGAGCGGACGCCCCAGTGGCTTCGGTAGAAGCCGCCCACAAGGATACCTCTCCGGAACTACGACCGAACGGAGTTAGGTGGCCGGGGAGTTCGGCCCCAACCACGGACGACCAGTGGCCGCCCGTGAAGGAGGTGGGCCAACACGGATTTGAACCGCGGACCTCCCGGTTATCAGCCGAGCGCTCAACCTGACTGAGCTATTGGCCCAGGTGAGCGCGTCTATCGGTAGTTCGATGACGAGTTTAAGCGTTTCCTTTCAGCAACGCCGTCCCCGACACGGTCAGGGCCCGTCGTCGCCGGACCGGCCGTACTCCTCGGGGTCGAGGTTCACCACGTCGTCGTCGCCGTCGTCGGGGAACCCGCCGACCCAGACGTTGCCGGAGACGAACCCGCCGGTCGCCCGGTCGAGGTACGGCGTCACCACGTACCGTTTCAGGAGTTCACGGAGCGGATACCGGGTCACCGGGATCGCCAGGGCGAAGCCGATGGCGTCGGTGACGATCCCCGGCGTCAGGAGGAACGCCCCCGCCGCGATCAACAGCCCGCCGTCGAGGAGTTCGTTCGTGGGCACCTCCCCCGTGGCGGCCTTCCGCCGGAGCTTCCCGAGGGTGTGGCGGCCCTCCGCACGGACCAGGAGCATCCCGACGAGGCCGGTGAGCACCACGAGCAGCACGGTCGGGACGAACCCGATAGCGCCCGCGACCGGGAGCAAAAGCAGCGTGTCGGCGAGGGGGATCGCCAACAGGGCAGCGATGACCCAGCGTGTGCGCATACCTCGGCTTTGCGGGCGTCGTTCATAGCCCTTGTGTCGCCGCCGGGGCGCCTCCCCGGCGAACACGGGGTCTCGAAGCCCTTACCCGCACCCGAACCCGAACCCGGGTATGACCGCGGACCGGACGCACGTCGAGTGGCGCGAGTGGGGGCCGGCCCCCTTCGAGGAGGCGCGTGCGGCCGACAGGGCCGTGTTGCTCTCGCTGACCGCCACCTGGTGTGACAGCTGTCACGAGATGGACGCCGAAACCTACGCCGAGCCGCGGATCGCGGCCAACGTCAACGACGGGTTCGTCCCAGTCAGGGTCGACGTCGACCGTCGCCCCCGGGTCCGCGAGCGGTACAATATGGGCGGGTTTCCCTCGACGGTCTTCTGTACGCCCGGCGGCGACGTGATCACCGGAGCGGGCTACCTCGGCCCCGACGGGATGCGCCAGGTGCTCGGTTCCGTCCGCGAGGTGTGGGCCGACCGCGGCGACGACGCCGGCCGCGTCCCGCGCGCGCTCGCCGGCGACCCGACCCCCGGCGGGGCCGTCGACGAACGCATCGAGTCCCACCTCGCGGGGCAACTCGACGAGCAGTGGGACGAGCGGTTCGGCGGGTGGGGCGACGACGCGAAGTTCCCCCTCCCGCGGACCGTGGAGTTCGCGCTGAAGCGGGACCGTCAGAAGGCCGTTCAGACGCTCCGGGCGGTCGCCGAGGCCCTGTACGACGCCGACGACGGCGGGTTCTTCCGGTACGCCGGGGGGCGTGACTGGTCGGACCCCCGACGAGAGAAGCTCCTCACGGACAACGCCGCCCTGATCCGTGCGTTCGCCAACGGCTACCTCTACACCGGCGAGGAAGCGCTGCTGGACCCCGTGACCGGCACCCGGGAGTTCCTGATCGACCGGCTCTGGAACGGGACCGCCTTCGGGGGGAGCGTCGCACCGCCCGGCGGCGACGGGCGCGCCCCCCGCCGCGACCTCACGGGCTACGCCGGGGGGAACGCGTCGGCCGCCGAGGCGCTGCTCGCGGTCGCCGCCTACACCGACGACGCCGCATCCCGGGAGTACGCCGAGCGGGTCCTCGGGGCCCTCGCGGAGTCGTTCGTCCGCGACGGCGTCGTGTCGCACATCGCCCCCGACGACGTCGGGGACGGCGGAGCGGACCCCCCCGAGGGGCTGCTTTCGGACCACGCCCGGGTCGTCGCCGCGTTCGCGGCCGCCCGGCGGGTGCTCGGCCCCGACGCCCTGGCGGTCGATCTCGTCGGCGTCGCGCGGGCCGTCGCCGACGAGGCGATAGCGACGCTCCGGGAGCCGGCGGGCGCGTTCCGCGACGGCCCGGCGGCGGGGGTCGGCCTCCTCTCGGAGCCGCTCAGGCCGCTCGACGGCAACGTCGAGATGGCGGAGGCACTGTTGGATCTCGCCGCACTGGTCGATGTCGTGGGCGACGCCGACGGAGGGGGAAGCGACGACTACGCCGACGCCGCCCGCGACGCGGTCGCCGCCTTCGCCGGAGCCTACGAGCGGTTCGGCGTCCAGGTCGCGGGCTACGGTTCGGTGGCGTCGCGGCTTTCCCGCCCGGATCTCGTGATCGCGGTCGGCGACGATCCGGGGAGCGACCTCCACCGGGCTGGACTTCGCGTGGCCGACCACGAGGCCGTCGTCGTCCCCGCCGCTCCCGACCCGCCCGAGGGGGTCGCGACCGTCCGCCGCGGGACCGACCGCCGCGACGCGACGACCCCGGAGGACCTCCTCGACGCCGTCGCGGCACTCACCGACGGCGGGCGCGCCGCGGGGTGACACCGCCCGGCCTGCACGTCCGGTAAACTGACGGTGTGTTTTTTGTCCGCGGCGACGGAGGGACGCGTATGACCGACCTCAGGGATCTCGGGCTCTCGGAGTACGAAGCACGAGCGTACCGGTCGCTGCTCCGGACGGGACCGACAACCGCAAAGGAGTTGTCACAGGCGAGCGACGTGCCGATGGGCCGGATCTACGACGTGTTGAACGGGCTGGAACAGTGTAGTTTGGTGCGGAGCCAGACCGCCGGGCGGCCCAAGAAGTACGCGGCCGTCGAGCCCGACACCGGCTTAGAGCGGCTCCTGGAGAGCAAACGTGAGGAACTCGAAGCCAGGATCGACCAGTACGAGGCCGCAGTCGAGGAACTGACCGCCGACCTGGAGGCGACCGCCCCGATCGACGGGCAGTTCTGGACTGCGGCGGTCGGAACGGAGGCCTCGGTGGACCTCCTCGTCGAACGGCTCGCGGCCGCCGAGCGGTCGCTCGTGGTCGTTGCCGGAGGGGTGTCGCCGCAGTTCGACTTCGGGACGGTCGGCGAGCGGGTCGCCGCGGAGCTGGAAGCGGCGGTCGACCGCGGGGTCGACGTGTCGCTTCTGATGGAGCCGGATCTGGTCGCGTCGCTGCCGGCCGGGATCGGCGGTCGGTACACCGAGCGGCTGGCGGATCACGACGCCTTCACCGCCCGGACGGCGCCGGAGCTGTCGGGAACCTTCGAGCTGATCGACGACGCCGAGGTGTGTATCGAGGTTCCGAACCCGCTGGATCCGGGCGAGGCCTTCGCCGTGATCGACCTGAAGGATCCCGAGTTCGCCGCGAACGTCCGCGGGATGTTCGACCCGAAGTGGGAGGCGGCCGACCCGCTCCCGCTCACGGCGCTGGCCGAGGATGACTCGCGCGGGTAACCCCCCGCAGGTCAGAACTGGCCGTCGAGTTCGGCCCGGAGCCGGCCGACGGTGACTTCCCGCTCGGCGTGGGCGTTGTGCTGGTGGATCGACTCGTCGTTGGACTGCTTCATCCGGACGACGGCGTCGTCGGGAAGGTGGTCGAACTCGTCGACGACCTGTTCGGCCATCGACCGGACGCAGTCCTCGACGAACTTCGCATCCGCGTGCGCGTGATACGTCATATAATCCTCGTCGGGGCGTTTCGCGAGGTTGTAGATCCGCGCGGACATCGAGTCGCGTGCGATCTCGACGAGGTTCATGAGGTCGACCTCGGGGGAGCCGTCGGCGGTGACCGTCAGCGTGGCGTGGCCCCGCTGGGAGTGGCCGGGCTGTGGGACCTGTTCGAGGAACTCGTCGATGGTTTCGCCGTCGATGTCGAGGTCCCGGAGGACGTCGCGGGCGCGGGAGGCCGACATCCCCTGCGAGCAGGGACAGACGGTCATCCCGACGACCTCCGCGCCGATCTCCTCACGGGTTCCCTCCTCGGTGGCCGTCGCGCTGGCGACGATGGTGATCGTGCTCTGGGTCGGCAGTTCGCTTGCGGGGGTGTCCTCGCGAACGACGAAGTCGGCCGTCATCCGAACCTCCGCGGTCGAGGTGTAGTCGTGTTTCTCGAGGAGTCGTTCGGCGACGTCGCCGCACATATCCTCGACCCGGTAGGTCGGCTCCGAGACCGCGTCCTCGAGGATCTCGTCGATGACCTGCATGTTCCGGCTCATATCGATTCCCTTCCGACCGCCCGGAAGGTCGACAAAGACCTCGAACTCCGCCATCAGGACGAACGGCCGTTTGTCGTCCCGAGCGATCTTGACGAGTTTGTCGACGTTCGTGACGCCGACCTGACTCAACCCGACAGTGATATCGGGTTGACTCGCCTGTACGTCAGGCAGCTGGTGGCTCATCGTGAAACGCGAGGGACCGGGTTCGATTAACGCTTTCGTTAGTGCGCGGAGGAGCCGCAAACCCGGTGTCGTATGCCGGTATCGCGGCGGAACGCGGTGCCCGGAATCGGAACACGGCACCGGTAGTCGGAACGCAGCGCCCGGCTCGGGGGGCGGCCGCGGCGCCCGGACGCGGACAGCCGGGTCCCGGCGGCTCATACTGTCGGCTATAACTACGTGAAGATTTTCGACACCCCGGGGTGTCGAAATCCGTCACGGGACTATCGCCGACAGTATCAGGGCCAGTCGTCGCGGTCGCTGGACTCGAAGGGATCCTCGGAGTCGTCGTCGCCAGCGATCGTCCAGCCCGCGGCGTCGGCCGCCTGCTCGAAGGGAAGGTACTCCCAGCCCGCGGCGTCGGCGGCCGCGGCATCGTCGTCTGCGGTCCCGACCAGAACGTGACGCTCGGTGTCGAACTGCTCGCGCACGTTCTCTAAGCTCTCGATCACTCCCCGGGGCCCGGAGAAGAAGTCCTGTCGGATCCGGTGTTTCCGGGTGAAGTTGGTCACGACGTAGGTGGGCTTTTCGCTCACGACGCCGACGTACTCGGTCCACTGTCGGGCGTCGTTGAACACCGCGTTGGGATCCGCGAGGTTCCGCAGCGCCTCTAGCTCGAACGCCAGGGTCATGTCGGCGTCGCCGCCGCCCGGGCCGCCGCCCGACGAAGCGTCGTTGCTCATACCCGTCAGTACGGGCTCCGGGCGAAAACAGCATCGGTCTCCGGCGGCGTCGCCCGCCGCGACGTGCCGGACGGGAAAAGCAGGGCGGAACGGAAGCGGCTACTCCACCGCGGTCTCCGGGGCGTCGAGGTCGTCGAGCTCGAAGGTCTGTTCCATCAGTACGTCCTTCTGATCCGCGACCCGGCGCCGCTCGCGCATCAGCTGTTTGTACTTGGTCTGCGGCGAGAGGTCGCCGATCAGGACGCCGCCGACGATCCGGCCGTCCTTGAACGCCAGCCGCCGCCACTCAGAATCGGAGTACTTCGCCTCGGCCTCGTCGTCGCCCAGCGTGGGGTGGCCGAAGGAGAGAAACGGGAAGTCGAAGTGTGTGATCGAATACGAGGAGACCCACTCGAAGGGCTCGGCGCCGTAATCGACCATGTTCCGTGCGGCGATCGACCCCTGCTCCTTCGCGGAACCCCACGCGCCGTTCTGGCCGCGCTCCCCGAGGATGAGGTCGTTGAACTGCGTGATGTCGCCCGCGGCGAAGATGTCGTCGTGGTTCGTCCGCATGTACTCGTCGACGACGATCCCGTTGTCGCACTCGATGGGTGTGTCCTGGAGGATCTCGGTGTTGAAATCAAGCCCGATCGCGATCCCCACGAAGTCGGCGTCGTACTCGTCGCCGTTGGGGTCGACGGCGGTGGTGACCGTGCCGTCGTCGTCGACCTCGAAGTGATCGACGCCCGACTGGAAGACGGGCTCGACGTCGCGTTCCCGGAGCGCGTCGTGGATGATCTCCGCGCCCTCCTCCGACAGCGCGTAGCGCCACCAGCAGTTCCCCCGCATCAGGTATTTCCCCTCGACGTCCTGGGCGGCCGTGATCGCGGCGAGGTCGATACCCAACAGTCCGGCCCCGACGACGACCGACGAGTCGGCTTCCTCGATGTGGGATTTGATCGACCGGGCGTCCTCGAACGTCCAGAAGTGGTGGACGCCGTCGGCGTCGGAGTTCTCGACCGGCAACTGTGTGGGGGTGCCGCCGGCGGCCACGAGCAGCTTGTCCCACTCGTGGACGTCACCCCCGTGGGTCTCGATGGTGTGAGCGTCGACGTCGACGTCGACGACGAGGGTGTCGAGTTCGAGGTCGATGTCGCGGTCGGCGTACCACGACTCGTCGTGGATCGAGATGGGTGCCTCCGGGAGCTTCCCCTTTGCGAACTCCTTGATCAGGATCCGGTTGTAGAGGGCTTCGCCCTCGTCGGTGACGACGGTGATGTCCGCGTCGGGCTCCTCCTCCCGGAGGGTTTCGGCGGCGGAGCTGCCCGCGACGCCGTCGCCGATGATTACGTACGACTGATTCATAATCGGACGGTTCGGCTTCGGGGTTAATGTGGATTGCTATACGTCGATGGACGGGCGTGTACCGAGCCGGCGGCGAAGGGACGCAAACTCATACTGTCGACGCGGGAACACCTCTGGTCGGACGGCGCCCGTCGGTCACATACCGGGGCGAGGCGGTCAATCCAGCTTCTCCAGGGCCTCGAAGAAGTCCGAGGTCGGGCCGACGGTGCGGATCGGGTCGTCGCCGATCTCCACGGTGACCTCGGTCGGGGGATCGACCGGTTCGCGGATCCGGCCGTCGACCACGACCACGGCCGGGGTGCCCTCGTCGACCGACACCGACACCGTCGACCGGGCGTCGACGACGAGCGGCGGCATCCCCCGGGTGGCCGCCATTCCGGTGACGACGAACCCCGAGACCCCGGGGTGAATCAGCGGGCCGTCCTCGCTGAGGTTGTACGCGGTGCTGCCGGTCGGGGTCGCCACCAGCACCCCGTCGGCGTGGCCGCGTGCGTACTCCGAGCCGTCGATCCGGACTGTGAGCTCGGCACCGCCGCCGTGCCCGCGGCGGCGCCCCTGTACCACGACCTCGTTGACCGCCGGGGGGAGCGTCCAGCCGTCGCCGCGGGTCGCGAGCCGCGGCCGCGACCGCGTCCGGAGCGACCCTTCGGCCCGGAACTGCCGGACCTGCGCCAGCACGGCGTCGACCGCTTCCCCCGGGCGAACCGGGTTGAGGAACCCGACTTCGCCGAGGTTGACCCCCAGAATCGGCACGTCGCCGGCGCCGTGGGCGGCAAACAGGAACGTCCCGTCGCCGCCGATGCTCACGACGAGGTCCGCGGCGCCGAACTCCTCGACCGCCCGCCCGTCGACGCCGAGTCGGCCCGCAGTCGCGTCGTCGAGCCACACGGACACGCCCGCCTCGCGGAGCCGGTCCCGGATGTCGGCCGCCAGCCCGGCGGTCCGGTCGTTATCCCGCTGTGCGACGATGGCAACCTGCATTCGCCGTTCGCTTGACCGTACCAGGGCAAAAGGGCTCGGTCCCGAGGCGGCGGACGCCCGGGCTCGGACGGACAACATTGATAGCCGCGCCGGTCGTCTGTCCGACCACGCAGATGGTACGGACCCGGTGTGGCACGGGGCGGTCGACCCCGATCCGGCGGCGGCACCCGGTCGAGGGGGCAGGTGGTCGCCGTGAGTGACGACGACGACTGGTTCGAGCGTGCGCTCCGGGAGGGCGAGAACGGGGAAGACGCAGGTTCGGAAGGTGCCGGCCCGGACGCGGGGGATCCCGACGCGGGTTCGGCGAGCACTCCGGACGCGGAAGACGCCGAACCAACCGTCGGCGATTCGGACGCGGAAGACGCCGAACCGACCGTCGGCCACCCGGCCGGGGAGTCGGGCGACGGTGGCGACGATAGCGACGGGACCGCTGCGGCCTCGGCGGGCGGAACCGACGACGGCTCCGACGCCGACGACAGTCGGGGCGACGACGCCGACACGGGGGATCGTGGGGTCCCGTTCGATCGGGATTTCGCGTCGGCGCTGGAGGACGCTCCCGATCCCGGTTCCGGGGTCGGAGGCTCCCAGCCCGGCGGGAGCGGCGGAACCGGCCCGTTCGGCGGCGGTAGCGGGGGAGAATCGCCGTCCGACGGCAGCCAGGGGGACGGCGCCCCGTTCGGCGGAAGCGGCGAGGGGCAGGACGCCGGCGACTCGCCGTTCGGCGGCGACGAGTTCGGGTTCGGCGACGTCGGCGGGGAGGACCCGGAGTCGTTCGACGAGGCGGAGTTCGAGTCGGACCTCGAACGGCTCGACATCGGGATCGAGGGGTTAGACCAGATGATCCTCGGGGGCGTACCCCAACGGTCGCTGATGGTCGCGATCGGCTCCGCCGGGACCGGGAAGACCACGTTCGGGTTGCAGTTCCTGAACCACGGGCTACAGCAGGGTGAGGACGCCGTCTACATCACCTTAGAGGAGAGCTTCGATCGGATCGTCTCGACCGCCGACGAGAAGGGCTGGGGGTTCGGGGAGTACGTCGATGAGGACCGGCTGGCGGTCGTCGACATCGACCCCATCGAGATGGCCAACAGCCTCGACAGCATCCAGAACGACCTCCCGAACCTGATCGAGGACTTCGGCGCCGACCGGCTCGTGCTCGACTCGGTGTCGCTGCTGGAGATGATGTACGAGAGCGCTCCCCAGCGCCGGAGCCAGGTGTTCGGGTTCGCACGCTCGCTGAAGGAGGCCGGGATCACGATCCTGCTGACCTCGGAGGCGGACCGCAACCACGCCTACGCGTCCCGCTTCGGGATCGTGGAGTACCTCGCCGACGCGGTGTTCGTGCTCCAGTACGTCCGCCCGAGCGACTTCCGGGAGACCCGCCTTGCGATCGAAATCCAGAAGATCCGGGACGCGAACCACTCCCGGGAGACGAAACCGTACGATCTCACCGACGAGGGGATCAGCGTCTACCGGCAAGCTAACATCTTCTGATCGCGTCGATCCCCATTTTCTACATAGAACTATATATTCGAAATACGCATCAGTATTTCCCGTCAGGGCAACGGAACGACGACGGCGGCCGTCGGGCCGAATCGACCACGATCCAACCGGCGGAGATGTCGGTGATGTGGGTCGAAGCCGGCGGTTCGATGCCCCTGTGGGCCTGACGACACGACCCGAATCAGGAAGATATCGAGAGCGCCAGTCGTCTCCCGTTCGTCGGTACCGGCCGATCGGTTGACGCGACGAACTATATATAGATAGGCAAATTTATGTTGTGCCGTCGGTAACCGCCGGTATGGTCGAAACGCGGAAGGTTCAGGTGACCGGTGGGTCCACGTTCACTGTCTCGATCCCGAAGGAGTGGGCGACCGCAAACGACGTCTCCGCCGGCAGCACTGTCGAGTTCTACCCGGAGGGCGACTCGTTGTTTATGGCGCCAGCGAACGGCGAGGAGCGGACCGAGGGCACGCTCGACATCACCGACCTCGAGGGCGAGGAACTGACCCGCGCCGTGATGACGATGTACGTCAGCGGGTTCGACATCATCTCGTTGGAGAGCGCCCGGATCACCACCAGCCAGCGCCGCACCATCCGGGAGGCCACACAGAGTCTCGTCGGACTCGAGGTCCTCGAGGAGACCAGAGACGAGGTGGTGATCCGCGACCTGCTGGATTCGGCGGAGCTGTCGATCCACACCGCCGTCAGGCGGATGCGCCTCATCTCGCTGTCGATGCTGGAGGACGCGGTCGACGCGCTCGCCGAACTCGACGACGATATGGCCCGGGACGTGATCCAACGCGACGACGACGTCGACCGGCTGTGGATGGTAGTCTCGCGCATCTTCCGGTCGACCCTCCGGACCCCGAAGGCGGCCGAGGAGCTGGGGCTGCCCCGCGAGGAGTGTTTCGACTACCAGTCCGCAGCGCGCCAGCTCGAACGCGTGGCCGACCACGCCACGAAGATCGCCCACCTCATCCTGGAGTTCGAGAAACCCGTCCCCGAGGAGGTGGTCGACGCGCTCTCCCAACTCCACGAGGATGCACACGCGATCATCGACCAGGGGATGGACGCGCTGTTGACGGACGACACGGAAGAGGCCACCCGCCTGGCGAACGACACCCGCGAGTCGGTGCAGGCGATCGACGAGCGGGCGCGGCGCATCGACGAACTCCTCCGGGACCTCGACCCCGCCCGGGCGCACCTGCTGGGGTTGATCGTCGATTCGGTGTCGCGGAGCGCGGACTACGGCGGCAACATCGCCGAAACCGCGCTGCAGAAGACGGCACCGACGCCGTAAGGCGCGTTACTCGTCGTCGAGGAGAACGGCGCTGACCTGCCCGGTCTGGCCCGGTCGCGAGGTCACGCGGGCGCGACCCTCGGTCGTCTCGATGACGGCGCCCTTCGTGACGATGTTCCGCCGGGCGTAGTTGACGTTCGCGGGGTTCTCGACGACGTCCTCGATCGTCGCGGTCGTCACCTCGCCGCCGTCGGCGACCTGAGCGACGTTCGTTGACAGCGCGCGGACCTTCTTGCCGGTGCCGCGGGAGTCGACCATCTGAAACCGTGGCTCCCCCACGGTCGTCTCCGCGGGCTCGCGACCGAGTTGGTGGCGGGTCTTCTTGTGCGACCGGCGGCGTCGACCTCCGGTCCGCTTTCGCTTCGAGCGTCCTTGATCCTTCATACGCGGTATCTGTCCCGGTGAGTACTTGAATGGCTCGAAGCCCGGCGAGCGCTCGAACGGCTCGAAGCGACGACGCCGATCGATCGGGACGTGGTTGCCACTTGAGGGTCGTCGTCGAAAAGGGAGCAGCCATCCGGGAACAGCCCGGACGGCCGCTGCCGCCCTGAATTGGTCCCCGCTGACGCTTCGGCCCTCCAGACGAAGCGTCACGTAGGACAAACGGTGGGATTTACTTAATTGTGCCGCAGGCGGAAACGAGTGCTCGGGGTCGAACGTTGATACCGGAGGGATCGATACGCGGTGTTTTTATCGCCGCATCCCCTTCGCCCGCTGATGAGCGAGTCCGACGCGGTCGAGCGAGCACGACGCGCCGCCGGGGCCAACGAGTCGTTCGAGCCGGACGGCGAGGGCGGCTACGTGGTGCGGACGACGGCGTTCGAGGGGAGCATCGAGGTCGATGCCGACGGGGGTGCCGTGGTCTGTACCGTCGCTGTCGCCGTCCCGATGCTCGACGCCGTGACCGAGGAGGCGGTCGCGCCGGTCGTCGAGGAGGGGTGGTTCGAGACCTTCGAGCTCCGAATCGACGACGTCGACAGCGCGATCCGCGGCGACGACGCGGCGGTTTCTGTCCGACAGCGCGACGAGGAGGCGGTCGTGGAAGTCGAACTCCGGGACCTCGATGCGACCCGGGCGGTCGCCGACGCGGTTGCGGTCGTCGAGTACGTCGAGGGAACCTACGTCGAGGGGATCATCCCCGGCTACGAGTACGCCGAGCCAGTGACGCTTCTGATCCAGCAAGCGGCCGACACCGCGGGCGGCACGAAGGGCGGGACGCCGCTGTAGGGCCCCGGCTAATCCATCGCGATGTAGGTCTGTGTGTTCTCGATTCCGGCCATCTCGTGGATCGCGGCGGCGACCTCCTTGACGTCGCTGGGACCGTCGACGCGGAGTTTCACGATGTAGTCGATGTCGCCGGCGACGACGCTGACGCTCTCGACCGTGTCGTCGACCGACGCCATCTCGGCTTTCAGCCGGTCGACGTCCCCGGTGGAGGCTTTGACCATCACGTAGGCGGTGACCATCAGGCCGTTTCCCCCTCGGGCGCCAGCGTCTCGCCGACGATCAGCTGTCGTGCCTCCTCCAGCACGTCGAAGTCGGCCAGCACCGCCAGCCGATCGCCGACCTCCAGGCTGTCGTCGGCCAGCGGCAGCGCCATCGACTCCCCGTCCTTTCCGAACGCGATGATGGTGGCGTTGGCGGGCAGTTGAACCTCCTCGATGGTGTAGCCCCGGATGGGCGACTCCTCGGTGACGGTCATGAGCACCACCTGGAGGTTTTGAGCGACGTCGGCGATCGCGTGGACCGACCCGCCCAACAGGGCGTTTTTCGCGCCGATCGCGCCGAGACGCTCGGGGTAGACGACCTCGTCGACCTCGTCTGCGTACCCCTGGTAGACCTCCTCGCGGTAGTCCTCGTCGACCCGGAGGACGGTCCACGTTCGGTGGTGTTTCGCGATCGAGCACGCCGCGAAGTTGACGTTCAGGTCGCTCGTGAGCGCCCCGAGCCCGTCGGCGTCCTCGACGCCGGCCTCGAGCAGGACCTCCTCCCGGGAGCCGTCACCGTGGATCACCTCGAAGCCGGCGTCGCGGGCGTACTCGACCCGGTCGCGGTCGCGCTCGATCAGCGTGACCTGGTGGCTCTCCTCGCGCAGGACGCGGGCAGTCCGGAGTCCTACACGACCGGCACCAATGATAACGAACCGCATACACCGGTGTACGCCGGGGGGTGTCAATAATGTTTCTCCGGCGGTGTGGCCTCCTCCTCCCGGTCCGACCGTGAGCGGGCGGAACCGAACGACGGCGCAAAGGATATGTGACGGTGTGACGTACCGTGCGGGTATGGTCCACGCGTTCGTGATGATCAAGACCGGACCGGGGGAGTCCGAGGGGTTGCTTGAGGCGATCCGGGGGCTGGAGAACGTGGTCGAAGCGCACGTCGTCGCGGGCGGCTACGACATCATCGCCGAGGCCGACGCCCCCGAGGTCTACGAGGTGCTCAGCACCGCCTCGACGGGGATCCAGGGGCTCGAATCCGTGATCGACACCAGGACCTACATCGCGATGGACGAGTAGGCCGAAGCCGAACGCGTAAAGTCCTCGCCACCCCTACGTCGGGTATGGTCTCGGTCGTCGGACTCGTCGCGTTCGGGGCGGTGCTCGTGGTCCATACCCTGATCGCGGCGGTACTGACCCGCTTTTTCCGGCTCCGGCTCAAGACCCAGTGGGGGTACGTCGTCTACTCCGTCGCGCTCATTCCGGTGGCGCTGCTTGTGACGACGCTGGTCTTCTTCGGCGTGTTCCCGGTCGGCGCGGGGCTGAACCTCGACACGCCGACCCTGCTCGGGGCCGCCATCGGACTGCCGCTGGCGCTCGGGTTCACCATCGACACCCTCTACGTGCCCGCACCCGAGGAGTACGACCTCCCGGAGCGGAGCTGACCTCGCCCGTCGGACCGGCCGCGGGGAACGCGGGCCGAACAGAAAACATAGGAGGCTGAATCGGCATCCGCCGACGTGAGCGACACAGAACCCCGAAGCGGGTCAGACCCGCCGCTGAACGCCCTCCTCCTCGCGCTCGTTGCCGGCGTGGTCGCCGTCGACCTCGCGTTGGCGGTCGCGACCCCAGCATCGACACAGCCGGTACGGCTGCTACTCGCCGGCTGTGCGGCGTGCGTGCCGCTCCTCGGGCTGGCGGCCGGAGTCGTCCACAGGCCGGCGTACGCGGTCGGGGCCGTCCTCTCGGCGCCGCTAGTGGTCATATACGCCTACACGGGGCTGATACTCCCCTGGACCCAGCTGTCGTTCACGCTGGGACAGGTCGGGCTTGAGCTTCTCCTCGGCGTGCCGGTCGTCGGCGAACCCGCCGCGCTCGGCCTGTTCGGCGGGTTCACGCTGGGGCAGGCCACGCTGGAGCAGGCGTTCCGGTTCCACTACGCCCTCGTCGGGATCGGCGGCCTCGCGTCCGTCGCCGCGGTGGCAGCGGTCGGGTTGCGGCGCGGTCCGGGGCTGACGGGGTCGGCGTCCCGGTAGACCGGTCCGCGGTCGGGGAGCCACCGCTCACAGCCCCCCTACGCGTCGTCGACCAGCCGCTCGACGTGGCGTTCGACCGCTTCGACGACGGCTGATTCGGGTTGTGTGGCGTCGACACGAACGAACCGGTCGGGGTCGGCGTCGATCAGGCGCTCGTAGTTCTCCCGGACCCGCTCCAAGTAGGCGGCGCGCTCGAACTTGTTGGTCGCGCCCGCCCGCGCTGCGGCGGTCTCGGGGTCGACGTCGAGGTAGATCGTCGCGTCGGGGGGCCGCGAGAACGGCTCGTGGATCTCCCGGACGTAGCCCAGCGGGTCGCGGTCGTCCGCGAGGGGAGCGGCCGACAGCGACGCGGCCTGGTAGGCCATCCGGGAGTCGGAGTAGCGGTCCGAGACCACGAGCGATCCCTCGGCGAGCGCCGGGCGGATCACCCGCGAGAGGTGGGCGGCGTGGTCGGCGGTGAACAGGAACAGCTCCGCCAGCGGGTCGGCGTCGTCGTCGTTCAGCGAGCGGGTGACGGCGTCGCCGTACCACGAGTCGGTCGGCTCCCGGGTGAAGGTCGCGTCGGGGTACGAGCCGGCGAGCGCCTCCCACGCGGTGGTCTTCCCGCTGCCGTCCAACCCTTCCAGCGTGAGGAGCATACCGCTACGTGGCGCGTCCGTCGGTAAAACCCCACGGAGTCCGGCGTCGTCCCGCGGCAGTTACCTTTACGTCGCCGCGGGGCGGTTTTCCGCGTATGAAAGTGCTCGTCGTCGGCGGGACCGGGTTCATCGGAACCTCCCTCTGTGCGGAGTTGAAAGAGCGCGGCCACACCGTAACGGCGATGTCGCGCAACCCCGGCGGGGGGACCCTGCCCGGCGGCGTGAGCAAGGCGATGGGCGACGTCACCGAGTACGGCTCCATCAGCGAGGCGTTCGAGGGGATGGACGCGGTGTACAACCTCGTGGCGCTGTCGCCGCTTTTCAAACCCAGCGGCGGCGACCGGATGCACGATCGGATCCACCGCCAGGGAACCGAGAACGTCGTCCGCGCGGCCGAGGAACACGGCGTCGACCGGTTCGTCCAGATGAGCGCGCTGGGCGCCGACCCCGACGGGGCGACGGCCTACATCCGCTCGAAGGGCCGCGCCGAGGAGGTCGTCACCGACTCCGACCTCGAGTACACCATCTTCCGTCCGTCGGTGGTCTTCGGCGACGGCGGGGAGTTCGTCTCCTTCACGAAACTGTTGGCGCCGCCGTACGTCAGCGCGCTCCCCGGCGGCGGCCGGACCCGGTTCCAGCCGATCTGGGTCGGCGACCTCGTGCCGATGCTGGCCGACGCGGTCGAATCCGAGGAACACGTCGGCGAAACCTACGAGATCGGCGGCCCCGACAAACTCACCTTAGCGGAGATCGCCCGCCTGATCCACCGCTCGGACGGGCGGTCGACCACCGTGGTTCCGGTGCCGATGGGACTGGCGAAACTGGGGCTGAGCATCGGCGATCTGATCCCCGGGTTCCCGATGGGGACGGACCAGTACCGCTCGCTGCAGTTCGACAACGTCACCGACGACAACGACATCGACGCCTTCGACGTCGGGGTCGGCGAACTCACGACGCTGAAGTCGTACCTCGGCGGCCACGCGGGTAGCGAGGCCGCCGACGCCGCCGCGACGTCGTAGGGGCGAACCGCCGGCGGCCGGTCCGATCCGAGCCGACGGGTGCGACGGCACCGGCCGGCCCTCCGAGCCGGGTGTGTCGCCGGCGCCCCGAATATACAGACTGATAAGCACCGTCTGACGCCGCCCGGACTGACGTGTAATGGGTGATTAATATCCCGTCGCCGTAATGCGTTTTTCCGGATCTGGCACCGAACGGACCGGTTCCGTACCATCACAAGGTTTATGTTCGCGTTAGCACTGTGATACATCCAATGGAGAGGGGACCCGATATATGAAACTCGCAATGGTCGGTTTCGGGCAGGCCGGGGGAAAGGTCGTCGACAAGTTCCTCGAGTACGACAAAAAACACAACTCGGGGATCGTCCGTGCCGCGATCGCGGTCAACACCGCAAAGGCCGATCTGATGGGGTTGGAACACGTTCCCGAGGAGAAGCGGGTCCTCATCGGCCAATCGAGGGTGAAAGGCCACGGGGTCGGGGCCGACAACGAACTGGGCGCGGAGGTCGCCGAGGAGGACATCGACGAGATCCAGGGGGCGATCGACAGCGTCCCGGTCCACGAGGTCGACGCGTTCCTCATCGTCGCCGGGCTCGGGGGCGGGACCGGCAGCGGCGGGTCGCCCGTGCTCGCAAAGCACCTCCAGCGGATCTACACCGAGCCCGTCTACGGGCTCGGCGTGCTGCCCGGGAGCGACGAGGGCGGGATCTACACGTTGAACGCTGCCCGATCGTTCCAGACGTTCGTCCGGGAGGTCGACAACCTGCTGGTCTTCGACAACGACGCCTGGCGGAAGACCGGCGAGTCGGTCCAGGGCGGGTATGACGAGATCAACGAGGAGATCGTCACCCGGTTCGGCGTGCTCTTCGGGGCGGGCGAGATCGGCCAGGGCGGCGAGGTCGCAGAGAGCGTCGTGGACTCCTCGGAGATCATCAACACGCTTGCGGGCGGCGGCGTCTCCACCATCGGGTACGCCTCGGAGACCGTCGAAACCAGCTCCTCCAACGGGGGGCTGCTCTCACGCATCACCGGCGGCGACGACGACGACGACCTCGACAGCGCACACACGACGAACCGGATCACCTCCCTCGTTCGGAAGGCCGCCCTCGGCCGCCTGACGCTTCCGTGTGAGATCGAGGGCACCGAACGGGCCCTGTTGGTTCTGGCGGGGCCGCCGCGGCACCTGAACAGAAAGGGGATCGAACGGGGCCGGAAGTGGATCGAAGAGCAGACCGGGAGTATGGAGGTCCGCGGCGGCGATTACCCCATCACCGACTCCGGCCGCGTCGCGTCGGTCGTCCTCCTCTCGGGTGTCACCAACGTGCCGCGGATCAAGGAGCTCCAGCAGGTCGCTATCGAGGCGCAAGACAACATCGACGACATTAGGAACGAGAGCCAGGACAATCTAGACGATCTCATCAATGATGACGAAGACGAGCTGGAGTCGCTTTTCTAAACTCGCGGTGGTCTGTCTCCTCGCCCTCTCCGTGGCTTCGGTCCCCGCTGCCGGCGTTTCGGTCGGCGACTCGACGGTCGCGAGCGACGCGGAGGTCGGCACACAGATCACGGCGACGGTCACGCTGACGGAACTGTACCAGAACCCCCAACTTGAGACGTGGACCCTCGAAGGGCGGACCGAACTCACGGACGTGACGTGGACGGTGGAGTACTACGACCAGACCGGCGCGAGGGTGGCTCAGCAGTCCTTCGACGGCCAGTCGTTCTCCGGGGCGCAGGTCTCCGCCGAGGAGGGCACAAGCGAGGTGCGGGTGCGGATCACCGGAACCGTCCCCGAGGTGTCGGAGTACTCCTACGACCCGCCGCAGTCGTTCACGGTACTCGCCCTGACCCAGGCCCGCGAGGGCGGATCGAGTAACGCCATCGACTCGTGGTCCGCGACACACTACACCCAGGAGAGCCGGGAGGCGCGGAACGCCATCGACGACGCCGCCGCGGCCGTCGGCGAGGTGAACTCCCAGTCCGCCGAGCAGGACCTCCAGCGCGCCATCGAGGCGTACAACGGCGACGGCGACGAGTTCGGGCTCGCGACAGACCTCGCGACCCAGGCGCAGGAGGACGCCAAACAGACGAGGCAGTCGAACCGGCTGACCCGCTTTGCGCTGTACGGCGTCGGTGGGGTAGTCGTGATCGGCCTGGTCGTCGGCGGGTTCCTCTACTGGCGGTCACAGCAGGGCGGCCCCGACAGGCTGGGCTGACCCCCGTCGATGCGCATCGTCGTTCCGTACACCGGCCGCGACCCCAAGAGCCGACTGGCCCCGGTGCTCTCGGGGCCGGAGCGGCGCGCTTTCGCACGCGCGATGCTCGGCGACGTCGTCGAGACCGTCAGCGCCGCGGGGCACACGCCGGAACTCCTGGTGCCGGAACCCATCGGCGCCGTCGAGGCGGACGTCGACCTCGGTGACGTGCCGACGACCGTCGACGACCGGGCGCTGACGCCCGCCGTCGACGCCGTGCTCGACCGGGTCGGGGAGGGCGTCCCCGAACTGGGCGTCGTGATGGCGGACCTGCCGCTCGCGACGCCGACAGCGCTCGATCGGCTCTCGGCTGCCGGCGGCGACGTCGCCGTCGCGCCGGGTCGCGGCGGCGGAACCAACGCCGTGATCGTTCGCGACCCGGCCTTCTCGGTCGACTACCACGGCGCGTCGTACCGGGACCATCGTGAGGCGGCCGCGGCGGCGGGGTTGTCGGTCAGCGTGGTGGATTCGATGCGGCTCGCCACCGACGTCGACGAACCCGAAGATCTCGCGGAGGTGCTGCTCCACGGCGACGGCCGGGCTCGCGAGTGGCTGGTCGACGCCGGCATCGAACTCGACACCAGCGGGGGTCGGGTCGGGGTCAGGCGGGAGTCCGGCGAGCGACCGGAGTGAGCGGGCGGGGACGCTGCGACGCTCCGGGAGGAGGGTGTCGGAGGAGCGCCCCGAGAAGGGACCGACGGCAGTGGCACGGAGTTCCGGCACCACGACAGTTTTTGTACGTCCACTCCCCAGGTCGGACCACGATGTTCCCCGCGGCCGAGGAGTACGGCGTCGATATCGCCCTCGACGAGTCGGACGTCGAAGCGGTGCGGTCGACGACGCCGGCGGACGTCGAGGCGGCCGGGGAACTCACCTTCGCGCGGAACGTGTTCGTCCCGCTGACCACCGCCTGTCGGTACACGTGCACCTACTGCACGTACTACGACGTGCCCGGCGAGGCGACGCTTCTCTCCCCCGAGGAGGTCCGCGAGCGGCTCCGGGTCGGTGCCGACGCCGGCTGCACGGAGGCGCTTTTCACGTTCGGCGACGAGCCCGACGCCCGCTACGGGGCGATCCACGACCAATTAGACGAGTGGGGCTACGACGATATCCTCGGCTACCTCCGGGCGTGCTGTGAGACGGCGTTAGAGGAGGGGTTGCTTCCACACTCCAACCCCGGGGACCTGACCGAGGCCGACTTCCGGCGGGTCGCGCCGGTCAACGCAAGTATGGGAGTGATGCTCGAAACCACCGCCGACGTCGACGCCCACGCCGGCTCCCGTCGGAAGACCCCGGGCCAGCGGCTGAACACGATCCGGGCCGCGGGGGAGGTCGGCGTGCCGTTCACGACGGGGATCCTGGTCGGGATCGGCGAGACCGAGCGGGACCGCGCCGAGAGCCTGCTCGCGATCGCCGACCTCCACGACCGCTACGACCACGTCCAGGAGGTGATCGTCCAGAACGTCGTCCCCAACGAGCGGTCGGACTTCGAGCGGCCGGCGGTGGCGACGATGCGCAAGACCGTCGCGATGGCCCGAGCGGCACTCCCGGCCGACGTTTCGGTGCAGGTGCCGCCGAACCTCTCGCCGACGCGAAAGCTCCTGGACTGCGGTGTCGACGACTTGGGCGGCGTCTCGCCGATCACGAAGGACTACATCAACCCCGAGTACGAGTGGCCGGCGCTGCGGGAACTGCGCGCCATCGCCGACTCCGGGGGCGTGCCGCTCCACGAGCGGCTGCCCGTCTACGACCGGTATCTCCCCGACGAGTTCCGTCGGGACGGCTTCGCGGGGGCGCCGGCCCGCGGGGAGTGGCTGCCGGAGCCGATCGAGGCCGCGATCCTCGCCGACGACCTCCACGGCGAGCGGTACCGCAGCGTCGCCAGACGCGAGGGCCCGCTCGCGGTCCCGTCGCCCGCCAGCGGCGACTGACGGCTCCGAGAGCCTGCCGGGCCCCACGAGACGCGCAGCGAGCGCCGGCTCGTCCGTTCAGAACGGGGGATCGATCCCGTCGGCGTTCCGGATCGTCTCCCGGAGTTCGGGCGGGCGTTCGGCGGCGCGCGATCTCCTCGTTGAGGCTCGCGTAGCCGCCCCCGAGGCTCTCCCCGGAGCGGCGCCAGGCGTCGTTGTCGAAGACCAGCAGGTTGTCGACCTCCCGGGCGGCGGTCAGCGCGTAGATCCCGCCCTCGTCGCTCCCGGGCAACGCGCCGAGCCCGTGGACGGGTTCGGTGTATACTTCGGAGAGTTCTCTGGCGATGACGGGGGTTGCGCCCGAGCCCGTTCCACCGCCCGGCCCGGCCGTGACGAGGAACGCGTCGACCTCGTGGACGGTGATCTCGTCGATCCGGACCCCGAGTTCGTTGTCCGCGCCGCGGCCGTGGCCCTTCGCCTGGGACTGGGCGATGAGGATGCGGGCGTCGGTCGGGATCCGGCGGAGGCCGAGCAGGTCGGCTCGCGCGGAGTTGACCGCGAGGGCGTCGGTGACGAACGCCGTCCGGCTCGACGCCCGGTACGCCAGGATCGCCTCCGCGACCTTCCCCCGGCCTGCCCGACTCCGATGAGTGCGATCCTCATTCGCCCGTACGTTCGGGCCTCCGAAGCAATAATCCGCGGGTCGATCCGACGGCGTCCCCGGTTCTGTCAGTCGTCCGCGCCGGCGGCGTCGCGGCCCGGAGCCGCCCGACTGCCGAGCAGCGGCGTCCCGTCGGCACGCGGCCCGAGTTCGGGGCCGTGCGGCGGGTCGTCGTGGTCGATCCGCCGCCGGGTTCGGTAGTCGGTGGAGCGTTCGACCGCCGGGCGGCCGATCGCGTCGATCATCCCGACGTAATCGGCGAACGACCGAAACTCGCCGTGGGTGCCGCCGGCGCGGGTGGTGATCTCCTCGGAGAGGATCGTTCCCATCAGGTCGTTGGCGCCGCAGTTCAGCAGCTTCAGCGCCTTCGCGTCGCCGAACTTCACCCACGACGACTGGACGTTCTCGACGTTGTCGAGGAACAGTCTCGAAACCGCGATCACGAGTTCGTCTTCCGCATCGCTGGCGCCACCGTCGACGACGCCGCGTTCGTACAGCGGGGTGTTCTGATGGACGAAGGACAGCGGGACGAACTCCGTGATCCCGCCGGTTCGGTCCTGGAGGTCGCGGACGGTCTGCAGGTGGTGGATCCGGTGGGCGGCGTTCTCGACGTGGCCGTACATCATCGTGGCGGTGACGTCGAGGCCGGCGGCGATCGCGCCCTCCATCGCGTCGACCCACTCGTCGCTGCCGATCTTCCCGGGACAGATCACGTCGCGGACCTCCTCGACGAGGATCTCCGCGGCCGTCCCCGGCGCGGAGTCGAGGCCGGCAGCCCGGAGTTTCCGGTAGACCGACTCGTAGGACCAGTCGGTGCCGCGCCGTGCGTGGGCGGCCTCCTCGGGAGTCATCGAGTGGAGGTGGACGCCGCCGACCGACATCGCGCGCAACTGGTCGAGGTAGGTTCCGGGATCCGTCTCGTAGACTGCGGGCGGCTTGTAGTTCACCTGCGTCGCGGGGTCGTCGTGGCCGGCCAGGATCTCGTGGTGCTCGTCGTTCAGCGCGAAGGCGGGGTGGAGCCCCGAGACCGAGGTGACCTCGTAGATCCCCATTCCGAGCGCCTCCTCGACGGCCGCGCGGGACTCCGCGGGCGTTTTCGTGAACCCCGCGTGGTCGGCCCCGCTGTCGGCCTCGAACCGGTGGGCGGTGTCCTTGAAGTTGCAGAACAGGCAGCCGGTGTTACACGCGGTCGTGACGTTGTTGTTGAGGTTGGCGACGAACGTCACCTCGTCGCCGACGACCTCCGCGCGTCGCCGGTCGGCGGCTTCCAGCACCTGCTCCTTTCGGACCGGGTCGATGCCGTCGACGTCGGTGCCCGTGGTGACGAGTTCGATCCCGTCGTCGACCGTGAGCCGGTCGCCGTCCCGGGCGGCCGCAAGGGCGTTCTCGAACGACTGGTCCGTCTCGGGGACGATCGAGAACTCGAAGTCGCCGTCGCCCGGGACGGGTGGCTCGTGCATACGCTACCCAGGGTCGCGGGCGACAAAAACGGCAGTGGTACCGGAAGCGGCCGGACCCCGACGCCGGCCGCGTTCGCGGAGGTGAACCCTTTTGTGCGCTGCCGCCGGGAGTTCGGCGTATGACGAGCGTCAAGGAGTTCCGGGTGGTCCGGGAGCCCACCGGCACCGACCTCGGGCGGGGCCGGTTCGTCTTCACCGACCGGTACTCCGTCTTCGACTGGGGCGAGATGCCCGATCACGTCCCACGGAAGGGTGCATCGCTGTGTACGATGGGCGCGCACAACTTCGAGGTCCTCGAGGACGAGGGCGTGTCGACCCACTACCGCGGCGTCTACGGGCCGGAGGTACGCGGTGGCGACCGCCCCGTCGACCTCGACGACTGTGCCGCGCCGCCGACGGCGATGGCGATCGAACTCACGCAGGTCCCGGACCTGCCGTACCTCGGCGACGAGTACGACTACGACGCCTACCACGACGCTGCCGGCGGGAACTACATGATCCCGCTGGAGATCGTCTTCCGGAACACCGTCCCGGTCGGGTCGAGCCTCCGCTCGCGGGGGTCGCCCGCCGACTACGGCCTCGACGCCGACACCTGGCCCGAGGAGACGATCGACCTCCCGGAGCCCGTGGTTGAGTTCTCGACGAAGTACGAGGAGCAGGACCGGTATCTCGACCGTCCGGAGGCCGACCGGATCGCCGGCAGGGCGGACCTCGACGAGTTGGAGTCGGTCGCGCTCGGGGTCAACGAAATCCTGAACGAACGGGCCGAAAGTCGGGGGTTCCGTCACGAGGACGGCAAGATCGAGTGTCTCTACCACGAGGGCACCATCAAGATCGCGGACGTGGTCGGGACGTTCGACGAGAACCGCTTCGCCTACGACGGCCAGGAGGTCTCCAAGGAGGTGATCCGGCAGTACTACAAGCGGACCGACCCCGAGTGGGTCGAGGCGGTCTCGGCGGCGAAATCGGAGGCGCGCGCCGAGGAGGGCGTCGCCGACTGGCGGGAGCTGTGTGACCGCTCGCCGGAGCCGCTTCCGGAGGCGGTGCTCGATGCCGTCTCGGACCTCTACGCCGCGGGCGCGAACGCTTACACCGGGACCGAGTGGTTCGACGCGCCCGCGATGGGCGACGCCGTCGAGCGGGTGCGCGAACTGTGAGCCGGGGCTGTGTCGGCGTCCGCCGGGTTCGCCCGGTCCAAAACGACTTTGCCACCCCACCGCGGAGTTGGAAGCGATGACGACGTACACCGCGACGGTGACGGTTCGGCTCAAGCGGGGCGTGCTGGATCCCGAGGCCGAGACGACGAAGCGGGCGCTCGAACGCCTGGGGTTCGAGCTCGAAGCCCTCCGGTCGGCGGACCGCTTCGAGGTCGACTTAGAGGCCGACTCCGCGTCGGCCGCGGCCGACCGCGCCGACGAGATGGCCGAGCGGCTGCTCGCGAACCCGACGATCCACGACTACGACGTCGAGGTGGACGACTCGGAATGAGGGTCGTTTCTCGCGCTCCAAGACCGACAGCGACTCTCGTACGCCACCACGAGAGGTGGGTCCCGTGACAGTCGCTTCTACGACAGCAACTGTCGTACGCCACCACGAGAGGTGGGTCCCGTGACAGTCGCTTCTACGACAGCAACTGTCGTACGCCACCACGAGAGGTGGGTCCCGTGACAGTCGCTGTCGTCCAGTTCGGCGGCTCGAACTGCGACCGCGACGCCGTCCGCGCGCTCTCGCACCTCGGCGTCGACGCCGAACGCGTCTGGCACGAGGACGGCCTGCCCGCAGCCACTGAGGGGATCGTCATCCCCGGGGGGTTCTCCTACGGCGACTACCTCCGGGCGGGGGCGATGGCGGCGCACTCGCCGATTACGGACGCGGTCTGCGACGCGGCCGACGACGGCGTGCCCGTCCTCGGCGTCTGCAACGGCGCCCAGATCGGCTGCGAGGCGAAACTGACTCCCGGCGCGTTCACCACCAACGAAAGCGCCCGCTTCCAGTGTGAGTACGTCCACCTCCGGGTCGAGAACGCCGACACGCCGTGGACCGCTGCCTACGACGAAGGCGAGGTGCTGTCGGTGCCGATCGCCCACGGCGAGGGCCGCTTCGAGATCGGCGACGACCGCTACGACGACCTCGTCGCCGACGATCGGGTCCTGTTCCGCTACTGCGACGCCGACGGAACCGTGACCGACGACGCCAACCCCAACGGCTCGAAGGGCAACGTCGCGGGGATCCTCGGGGAGCGGGAGACCGTTGCCGTTCTGATGCCCCACCCCGAGCGAGCGTCGCTGCCGGATTTGAACCGGAGCGTCGACGGGCAGGGCGTGCTGCGGGCGTTCGCCTGACCGGAGAACGGTTCAATCCGCTGGGGTCGAACGGGCGGTATGGATCGCCGACGAGGTGTCCCCGCAGGGAGGCCCGACGCGCCGTGACCGACCGTCCGGAAGCGAGCGACCGGCCCGACGTCACGGCCGCACTCGACGTCGAACCCTGGCCCGCCGTCGTCGGGGTACTCGTCGGGCTCGGCGGACTGTTGTTCCTCTTAGAACCGGTTGTCGGGCCGATCGCGGTCGGCTCGGTCCGGGCCCGTCCCGTCGCGCTCTCGGCGGTCGTTCTCGCCGCCGGGTTCTGTCTCGGCGTCCCCGTCTTCCTGCGGCGCGGCCGCCGGCTGTTCGCAATCGCACACGGGATCTTCGGCGCCGCGTGGGCCGGCATCGCCGTCGGGACCGCCATCCGGAGCGGGAGCGTCGTCGTCGGGAGCGTCCTCCTCGTCGTCGCCGGCGTCGGGTTCCTCCTCGCGCGGGCGCGGAGTCGCCGCGCCGACCGGCGACAGTGACTGCAACGACCTAACGCGAAAGCGGCATCGCGTAGCTGGTCTCGGCGTCGAGGACGTACTCCCAGGTGGCTTCACACTCGCAGTGCACCTGCTCGAAGACCGCGGGGTCCTGCCGGCGGTCGAAGTCCTTGATCGCCGTCTGCACCCGGTCGTCGCACTCCCCGCAGTTGTGCGGGCCGCGGTCGGAGCCGTGGCCGACGGGGTCCGACACCACGATGGCGTCGACGTCGGCGGTGGCCTCCAGCACCTCGGTGACCGACCACAGCCACGGCGGCCGGTAGCCGCCCCGGAAGAACAGTTCGTCCACCATCGTGTACCGCTGGACGTTACAGGGGTTCATCGAGACGGTGTGACAGCCGTCGACCGCGGCACACCGCCGGACGGAGGAGATCATATCGTCGACCGCCTCCGACTCCGAGAGGAACGGGGGTTTCATCAGGAGATACGCCTTCACGCCCGCGTCGACCCCGTCAGCCGCGGCATCGGCCTCGCGGACCTCAGCGCAGGCGGCCTCGAAGTCCGCGAAATCGAAGTACTTGTTCACGCAGTCGTGGCGGACTCGGTCGGTTGCGGTCTCCAGCCCGACCGCGACGTCCGTCGACAGCCCGACGTCGGTGAAGTCGGCGAGTTTGTCGCGGTCGACGAAGTCCGGCAGCGACTCCACCACGATCCGCTCGCGGTCGGCGAAGGTGTCGGCGATCGCCGCCCGGGTCTCGGCACCGACCTCCCGTTCGTCGAGGAACGACCCGGAGGTGTAGATCTTGATGAGGTCCGCCCGCTCCTCCGCGTCGACGGCTTCGCCGTCTGCGCGGGGCGTCTCCGACCCCCCGATGTTCTCGGCCTCGTGCTCCAGGCAGACGTCGATCTGGTCCATCAGGGCGTCGTGGGCGACGCTGCCGCCCTCGACGGACTCGGCCACGTAGCCGCACATTGTACACCCGCCGGCGCGAGCCCACCGACACCCGCCGGTGTTGAGGATGATCGTCAGCGACGTGACCACCCCGTCGGGGGTGTTGTCCTCGTCCAGCCAGACCCGCGTGGGCTCGTGGGGGTCGTAGTGTTTGTCCTTCTCCGCACGAACCGCCCGCATCACCTGGTTGTGGGCGTCCATCCCCTTGCCACGCTCGTAGACCTCCGGGCTCGGCTGGCTCATTGTGTCGGGGTAGCCGGCGGCGGGGTAAATCTCCGTCGGAGCAGGGTGCGGTCGGGGTCGGACGATGCGGACGGAAGCGGCAGGGGATCCCGACGACGGTTCGTGTAAGTGAATTGGGTTACGTACTCGGGGTAACGATTAACATAGCTGAGGATGTATTGAACTGTGTACATTAACTATGACCGACTTAGGCGGATTCAACGACCACGTCGCCCGGATCGATCTTTCGGGCGACGACGTACAGTACGAGGGAATCGACCAGGAGGACGCCGAGAAGTACATCGGCGGCCGCGGTCTCGGAGCGAAGTACGTCTTCGATCAGGGCCCCGACGTCGACCCGGAGGGACCGGAGAACCTGCTCGCGTTCGCCAACGGTCCGCTTACCGGGACGCAAGCCCCGATGAGCGGGCGGATCGCGGTCTGTACCAAATCCCCGCTGACGGGGACGGTCACCGACTCCCACCACGGCGGCTGGTCGGGCGCGCGGCTCAAGTGGGCAGGCTTCGACGGCCTGTTGTTCGAGGGCGAGGCCGACGACCCGGTGTACGCCTACGTCGAGGACGGCGAGGTCGAACTCCGGGACGCATCCGAGCTGTGGGGGCTCGGCGTCCACGACACGATGGACGAGATCGAGGAAGAACACGAAGGGGCGTTCGGGAAGAACCTCTCGGCGATGGCGATCGGTCCCGCCGGCGAGAACGGCGTGAAGTACGCCTGCATCGTCAACGAGGACGACCGGGCCTCCGGCCGCGGCGGCACCGGCTGTGTGATGGGCTCGAAGGGGCTGAAGGCCGTCGTGATCAAGTCCGGGACGCGGATGCCGAAGCCCGCAGAGCCTGAAACGTTCACCGAGGGCTACCAGCAGGCGATGAAACTCATCCAGGAGTCCGACGTCACCGCCCCCAACGAGGGCGGGCTCTCGATGTACGGCACCAACGTCCTGATGAACCTCACCGAGGAGATGGACGGGCTTCCCACCCGGAACGCCAAGTACACCTCGACGCACTCCGAGGCCGAGGCCGAACCCGACGACGTCAACATCGACGCCGAGAAGGTCTCCGGCGAGAACGTCCGGGAGAACATCCTGGTCGACGAGCCGACGTGTCACTCGTGTCCGGTCGCGTGTAAGAAGGAGACCGAGGTCACCTACGAGCGGAAGGGCGAGGAGCTGAACGTCCGCGGGGAGTCCTACGAGTACGAGTCGGCGTTCGCGCTCGGCCCCAACTCGATGAACGACGACCGCGACTCCATCGCCGTGATGATCAACATGTGCAACGACCTCGGGATGGACACAATCGAGGCCGGCAACATGATCGCGATGGCGATGGAGATGACCGAGGAGGGCAAACTCGACGATCTCAACGACGTCGACGGGCGGAGCCCGTCTGCGAGTGGGACGGAGTCCCACTCTGGCATCGACTGGGGCGACACCGAGCATATGCTCGATCTCCTCGAGGAGATCGCCCACCGCGACTCCGAGCTCGGCGACCTGCTTGCGAAGGGCGCCCGCCGCGTCGCCGAGGAGAAGGACGCCCACGACAACTCCCTGGCCGTCAAGGGCCAGACGATCCCCGCCTACGACCCCCGCGCGATGAAGGGGATGGGGATCGGCTACGCCACCTCGAACCGCGGCGCGTGTCACCTCCGCGGCTACACGCCGTCGGCGGAGATCCTGGGCATCCCGGAGAAGGTCGACCCGACCGAGTGGGAGGGCAAAGGCGAGCTGTGTGCCCTCTTCCAGGACCTCCACGCGATCTCCGACTCCTTCGACATCTGCAAGTTCAACGCATTCGCGGAGGGCATCGACGAGTACGTCGACCAGTACAACGGGATGACCGGCCGCGACCTCACCGAGGACGAGCTGATGGAGGCCGGCGACCGGATCTACACCCTCGAACGGTACTACAACAACCTCGCCGGCTTCGACGGCGCGGACGACTCGCTGCCGGGGCGGTTCGTGGAGGGCCACGAGAACGCGATCCCCGGCCAGGGCGGGATGGAAGGCGAGCTGTGTGAGCTCGACGAGATGAAACGGGAGTACTACGACCGCCGCGGGTGGGTCGACGGGGTCGTTCCCGACGACCGGCTCGAGGAGCTCGGCATCGACGTCGGGCCGGGCACGGGCGTCTCCACGGGCGACAGCCCCGCCCCCGCCGACGACTGACCGCAGACGACAACGCTGATTTGCCCCGGCCCCGAAGACGGGGTGTCGGCACGGCGCGTCGAACCGCCGACACGCCCGGTCGGGACGGGCGGCGGGATCGAACCACGCGAACCCGCTTTTTTACGGAACCGACGCCGAGCAGCGGCCACACCGATCGGCCGGCGGCGCCGACCTTACGCCTTCCCGCGATCCAGCGCGACGAGCACGCCGCGGACGTTCAGCCGCTCCTCGGCGCGCGCCTTCCGGTCGCTCCAGACGTCCGCCAGATCCGTCGTGTCGGCGAAGTGCTCGCGGACCGCATCGTCGTCGCCGAGTTCGGCGCGCTTCCGTCGGACCGCCTCGACCCACTCCACCAGCGTGCGCTTGTACTCAGCCATCAGTTCCGGCCGGTAGGTTACCGCGCCGAAGTGGCCGAAACAGAGGGTGTCGGGGGCTATCCCCTCGATGGTCCGGACGTCGTCGAGACACCCCTCCAGGTCGAACTGCGGCGGCGGCGACGACTCCTTGATCCCCCGTCCGGGGACGTAGATCCCGGCGGCGTCGCCGGTAAACAGCAGATCGTCTTCGGCCTCGTGAAACAACACCTGGTGGGGGGCGTGGCCCGGCGCGCCGTGGACCGCGAGCGTTCGGTCGCCGAGGTCGACCTCGTCGCCGTCGGTCAGGGACGCGACGCGCGCTTCGGGGAGCGGAACGGGGTCGGCGTAGAACTCCCAGTGGTCGCCGACCGCCTCCTTCGTGCCCGCGACGAGCCGGTCGGGGTCGACGAGGTGGGGGGCACCGGCCTCGTGGATCCGGACGGTCGCGTTCGGACACGCCTCGACGAGCGCGCCCGCGCCGCCGGCGTGGTCCAGGTGGGCGTGCGTCAGGAGGATGTGCCGGACTGTCTCCGGGTCGATGTCGAGTTCGTCCAAGGCGTCGAGCACACGGTCGTCGTTCCGTCCGGTGCCGGTGTCGACGATCGCGGGCTCTTCGGCGTCGACGGCGTAGACCGACCCGTAGTTCGGGACGCCGTGAGTGCCGACGTCGACGTAGTGGACGTCGCTGGCGCCGTCGACCGAGTACAGCTCCCCGATTGGCATACGAGAAAGCCGCCCGGCGGCGAGAAAAGCGTTCCGTCGCAAGTACGTGTACTGTTTGGGTACAACTGTAAGCGACGGAGACAGTGTGGAGAAGAGATCGGAAGCCCCCTTCCAGTCCCGCCCGACGGTGGATCTCCAATCGGCTATCGTGCATCCAGACACGGTACGAGCACCGAACCGCCACCCGTTTATTCGGTGCGAACGACCGCCCGGTATGAGCGAAATTCTCGACGAGGACCTCTACCGGCGGACCAAGGCCCTCCTGGAACCCGGGGAGATCGAACTCGTCGGCGCGGTCGTCCACACCGACCTCGGGGGCGAGGAGGACTTGGAGATGCACGAACTCACGGTCGACATCGACGAGGTCATCGCCGAACACGCCGGGAAGGGTGAGACGTACATCTACGCCGGCAACGACACCGAGGAGTTCGCGTCGAACCAGTTCCAGGGGCTGACGCTCGACGACGCGTTCGTCTGGGAGTGTCAGCAGCTCCTCCGCGAGGGGACCTTCGACATCGTGTTCTACTACGAGGCGACCGTCGAGCAGGAGTCGCTGGTTGCCGACCTCGAATCCCTGCAGTATGTCGACGGCGTGACGGCGGTCCCGTAGCGGTCCCGGAACCGCAAGACGGATTCGGGATAGATCGTCTCTTTCCGGCGTTTTCGACGGATCACAAGACTAAACCGCAACCGGGCGCCACGATTCGACGTGTACTCGGAGACGACTCCAGACGGAGGCGGACCCGAAACGCTTCCCGAGGAGCCGGAGATCGTTTCGGAGTTCGCCGAGGCTGATCTCTGTCGGCACTTGGCGCTGTTCTACGAGTCGACCGAGTGCCAACTCGTCACCTGCGCCGCGTTCGTTCGGCGGGAGCTTGGCCGCGGGCGTCGGGTGCTGTACCTGTGTGACGACAACGACCCCGCCGACGTCAGGGCCGCACTCCGGACTGCGGGGATCGACACCGGTGTGCGGGGGGCGGACGGCGACCTCTCGATCGAGGACGCCGAAGCCGTCTATCTCGACGACGGGTTCGACCCGGACCGGATGACAACGGAACTCGAAGCCCAGGCAGAGCGGGCCGTCGAGTCGGGCTACTCCGGGCTAAGCGTCGCGGGCGAGAACACGTGGTGCTTCCACACGGAGCACTCGTTCGATCGCATCCTCGACTTCGAGTCGCTTTTCGACGACCGCGCCCCCGACCTCCCGGTCACGGCACTGTGTCAGTATCGGGTTGGCCGCTTCGACGGGGAGTCGATCGGGAAGGCGCTGTGGACCCACGAACAGCTCGTCTACAAGGGACGGGTGTGTGAGAACCCGTTCTACGTGCCGCCGGAGGAGTTCGACGGCAGCGAGGAACCCCAGTCCAACGGGAAGCTGATGTTGGAACAGGCCCACAGCCTGGAGGAGGCGCGGAAAGGCCTGGAACGTCGGGAGCAGCGGATCGGGGTGCTCAACCGGGCCCTCAGGCACAATATCCGCAACGAGACGAACGTGATACTCGGGCACCTCCGCGACGTGTTGGAGTCCGAAGAGCTCCCCGACGAGACCCGCGAACGGATCGCCGTGACGCTGCGAAACGCCGAGCGGATCCTTCGGACCTCCGAGAAGGCGCGGCACGTCGAAGCGACCCTCTCGGAGGGCGATCCCGAACCAACCGACCCCGAGCGGGTGATCGCGGAGGCAGTAGAGAGGGTGAAAGACCGCCATCCCGAAGTCGAGGTGACGACGTCCGTGGACGGCTCCCGGACCGTGTTCACCGACGGGAACTTCGACGAGGCGGTCGAGGAACTGGTCGAGAATGCGGTCAGACACCAGCCGGAGTCGCCGCCGCGGGTCGACGTGTCGATCGCGACCGTCGAGGACGCCACTCGGGTGGAGGTCACGAACCCCGGCGACCCGATCCCGGAGGACGACAGACGAGCGCTGGAAACGGGGCAACAGACCCCGCTGCTCCACGGCCAGGGATTCGGACTGTGGATGGTGAAGTGGACCGTGGAGAACGCAAACGGGCGGCTTGAGTTCCCGGAAGCCGACGGGGAGTGCCGGGTCCGGATCGAGCTTCCGGGGGCCGCCGCGGTCGAACCGCAGGCGACGTTCGAGTAGCGACCGGCGTCCGACCGCTTCGAGACGCTTATCCTCCTCGCATCCCCAACACGGATATGAACAACCCCGACGCCGAGACCGGGGAACTGACCCGCCTCGACCGGGCGATCATCAACGCCTTCCAGGGCGGATTCCCGGTCGTCGAGCGCCCGTTCGAGCCGGCGGCGGCCGCCCTCCGCGAGCGGGGGGTCGGCGTGACCGCGACGGAACTCCGCGAGCGGATCGCCCACCTCGACGAGGCGGGAACGCTGAGCCGGTTCGGCGCGCTCGTGAACGCCGAGGAGATCGGCGGGACCGCCACCCTGGTGGCGATGCACGCCCCCGAAGACCGGTTCGACGAGGTCGCCGAGGCCGTCAACAGCCACCGGGAGGTCGCGCACAACTACGAGCGGGAACACCCGCATCTGAATATGTGGTTCGTGGTCAGCGTCGCCGACGAGGACCGCGTGGGGGAGGTGCTGGCCGAGATCGAGGCCGAGACCGGCCAGGAAACGTACAATATGCCGAAACAGCGGGAGTTCCGGGTCGAAGCCAAGTTCCTCGTCGACGGCCCGATCGAGGACGGCGACGTGGATCTCTCCGATCTGGGCCCCGAGGTGACCCCCACCGACCGGCGGACGCTGGCGCCCGTCGAGCGCGACCTCGTGGTGGAGATCCAGGGGGGGCTGCCGATCACCGACAGCCCCTACGCCGACGTCGCCGACGCGATCGGGGCGGATCCCGCGTGGGTGGTCGGGACGATCAAGCGGTTCGAGCGGGAAGGGAAGGTCCGTCGCGTCGGCGTCGTTCCGAACCACTACGCCTTGGGCTACACCGAGAACGGGATGACCGTGTGGGACGTCCCCGACGGCGTAGTCGAGACGGTCGGCCCGGCGGTGGCGTCGCTTCCCTTTGTCACGCACTGCTATCGACGCCCCCGTCACGAGGGCGTGTGGCCGTACAACTTCTTCGCGATGACCCACGGCCGCTCGGCGGCCGAGAGCGACCGCCGGATCCGGGAGGTCAAGCAGACGATGGCGGAGTACTGGGAGGTCGACGAGGGCGACTGGGACTCGCTGTTCTCGACACGAATCCTGAAGAAGACCGGGATCAGGCTGGACGAACGCGCCGACGCCAACACGGAGTGACGGGGCGATGATCCCGCTGTACCACGACTTCACCGACCAGACCGTGCTGATCTTCGGCGGCGGTCCCGTGGGGGCGCGGAAGGCCCGGCGGTTCGCCGCGGAGGCCCGGGTGGTCGTCGTGAGCCCCGCCTTCGAGGCCGACGACTTCGGCGGCGCGGACCTGATCCGCGCACGCCCCGCCGCCGACGACGTGGGGAGGTGGTTCGACCGGACGACGCCCGCCCTGGCGGTGGCCGCGACCGACGACGACGGCGTGAACGACGCGGTGGCGGCGGCGGCGCGGGACCGCGGCGTCCTCCTGAATCGGGCCGACCGGAGCGCGGCGATCGGGGACGGCGGGGACGACGCCGAGGACCCCGACGCCGCCGGCCCGCCGGCCGACGTGGTGGTGCCCGCGACCGTGACAGACGGGGACGTGCGGGTTGCGATCTCGACCGGGGGCCGAAGCCCGGCCCTGGCAAAGTACCTCCGCGAGCGGATCGGATCGGAGATCGAGGGCGCCGAAGGGATGGCCGACCTCACCGCCGACCTCCGGGCGGAACTCCGGGCGTCGGACCTGGAGCCGTCCGAGCGCCGTGATGCGGTTCGGGCCGTCGTCAGGAGCTCGGAAGTTTGGAAGGGTTTACGTACGGGGACCCCCAATCCTCGCCGAGAGGCGACACGCGTGATACGAAACACGACGGGGGGTGACCGATGGACACGGAAGTGATCCGTGGGGCCCGTGTGTCGCACGAGCGGGCGAGCGTCGACCAGATCGAGGCGGCCGCGGGCGAAAGCGCCCGGGGCGTCGTCGAGTCGCTGCTCGCCCACGACGGGATCAGGGAGGCGTTCGCGCTGCAGACGTGTAACCGCGCGGAGGCCTACGTCGTCGCCGACTCCACCGAGGCCGGACGGGCGGCGCTGTCGCTGCTCGGCGCCGGACTCGACGACGGGAGCGTGGTGGTCGAGATGGGCCACGAGGAGAGCCTCCGGCACCTGATGCGGGTGGCCGCCGGGCTGGAGTCGCTGGTCGTCGGCGAGGACCAGATTCTCGGGCAGTTCAAACGCGCCGTCGAGGTCGCCCGCGGCGCGGGCGGGCTGGGGCCAACCCTGGAGACCGGGCTGACGAAGGCGGTGCACGTGGGCGAACGCGCCCGCACCGAGACGGTGATCAACGACGGCGCGACCTCGATCGGCACGGCGGCCGTCAGGCTTGCCGAACGCGAGACGGCGCTCGAGGGGGCAACCGCCCTGGTCGTCGGCGCGGGCGAGATGGGGAAACTCGCCGCCACGGCGCTCGCCGACGCCGGCGTCGGGGAACTGATCGTCGCCAACCGGACGGTCCCCCACGCCGAGCACGTCGCCAACTGCGTCGACGCCGACGCCCGGGCGATGTCGCTCGACGACGTCGAGGACGCCCTGACGGCGGCCGACGTGGTCGTGACCGCGACGGACAACTCCGAGTACGTGGTCGACGCCGACGACGTTGCGGCGGCGGGCGAGACGCTCGTCGTCGACCTCGCACAGCCGCGGGACGTCGATCCGGCGGCCGGGGAGGCCGGCGCGGTCGAGATCCGGGATATGGACGACCTCGAGTCGGTGACCGCGGAGACCCGAGCGAACCGGGAGGCGGCCGCGCGGGAGGTCGAGGCGATGATCGACGCGGAGTTCGACCGGCTGCTCGACGAGTACAAGCGCCGGCAGGCCGACGAGGCCATCGGCACGATGTACGAGGCCGCAGAGCGGATCAAGGCCCGCGAGGTCGAGACCGCGGTCTCACAGCTGGAAGCTGCCGGCGGGTTGACCGACGACCAGCGGGAGGCCGTCGAGTCGATGGCGGACGCCCTCGTCGGGCAGTTGCTCGCCGCACCGACCAAGAGCCTCCGGGAGGCCGCCGCCGAGGACGACTGGGAGACCATCCGGACCGCGATGCAGCTGTTCGATCCCGGGTTCGGGGACGGGCCCCCCGGCGGCGACGGGAGGCCGGAGGGTGCCCCCGACGGAATCCCGATCGGGAACTCCGAGGAGGGCGGGCTGCGACGCGACGGCGGGTCGCTGCGGCCGCCCGTCGAGGGCCGGTCCGACGACTGAGCCGGGAGAAACGTTATGCGCCCGGCGGGAGAGGCCTCGGATATGGCTGAACTACTGTCAGACGACGAGATCCGATCGCGGCTGCCGGACGGGTGGGAACGCGACGGCGACGAGATAACGCGCACCTACGAGTTCGACGATTACCTCTCGGGGATCTCGTTCGTCACGCAGGTCGGCGAGGTCGCCGAGGAGGAGTTCCACCACCCCGAGATCGTCGTGGGGTACAAGGAAGTCGAGGTCCGCCTCACCAGCCACGAGGAGGGCGGGATCACCGGCCAGGACGTCCGTCTGGCGAACCTCTTCGACGCGGAGTATTGACGCCGGACCGGCGGCGGCTTCCGGCCGGCGCCCGCCTCCCGCGCGACGAAACCCACTTGCCGTCGTGGAGCCTACCTGATCCCGATGGGCGCCGACGATCCCGCGACCTACGACTTCTGGCTGTTCGACCTCGACGGCACGCTCGTCGACGCGGAGTGGTCCTACACCCGCGCCGTCTTCGACCGCGTGGGCGACCGGATCGGCCGGCGGTTCACCGACCGCGAGGCCGAGATCATCTGGCACGGCCTCGGCGGCTCCCGCGACGAACAGCTCCGGGAGTGGGGAATCGACCCGGAGATGTTTTGGACCGCGTTCCACGAGGTCGAAGACCCCACGGCCCGCGCGGAAGCGACGTACCTCCACGACGACGCCGCCGACCTGGTGTCGGAGCTTTCGGCCGCCGAAGTCCCGGTCGGCGTCGTGACCCACTGCCAGGAGTTCCTCGCGGAGCCGGTGGTCGACCGCCTCGGGGTCGGCGACTGGTTCGACGCGTTCGTCTCCTGTAGCCCCGACCTGGGGTGGAAGCCCGACCCGCGGCCGGTGTATCACACCATCGACCGGCTCGGGCTGGACCCGACGGAGCCGGGACGGGGGGTCCTCGCCGGCGACGGCGCCAGCGACATCGGCGCGGCGTGGAACGCCGGCCTCGACGGGATCCACGTCGAGCGGCACACCCCACAGCGGCGTGGGCACTGTGTGCTGGCGGACCGTCGCGTCTCGTCGTTCGCGGAGTTGTCGGAGGTCGGTGGCGGCGACGCCGACCCCGGTCGGTCTCAGTCCGGGCCGTAGCCGGCGAGTCCGTCGACGACGCCGTCGATTGCCTCGACGCCCGCGGCCAACTCCTCGACCCCGGGCTTCCCGACGCGGTCGGGGTTCGCGCGGACGCGGACCGACTCGGTGCCCAGCGCGACGACGCCGAGCCCCAGCGACTCGGCGGTGGCGCGCAGCCCCAGCCCCGCGTCGGCGTCGCCGCGGGCGACCGCCCGTGCGGGGCTCTCGAAGCCTTTCGTTCCGACCCCGAACCCGCGGATCGCGTCGGTGAGCGCCGACTGCGACGCGTCGCGGTCGGCCGCGAGTTCCGCGACGGCGGCGTCGAGGCTCGACCGGAGCCCCGAGTCGGTCCCTCGGTTGACGAACGCGAGGTCGCGGTCGACGAGGTCGCCGAGCCCCTCGATCCCGTCGGGGTTTTCGGGGGGAACGACCAGCCCCCACTCCCGTGTCCACCCGCCGAGGTCGACGCTTTCGACCTCGCGGTCGGTCGGTCCGGCGACGACGGCGACGTCGGGGACGCCACCACGGAGCCGGCGCAACCCCTCGCGGCTCCCGACCGGGAGGAAGCGCGGCGAGCGGAGGTCGTCGAGCACCCGCGAGAGCGCGGGGTCGGGCTCGCCGACCGCGAGCAGCGTCGGCGGGCGGACGTCCGGCGAGAAGAGTTGGACCTCGACCTCGTTGCCCTCGCCCAGGTATTCGGTGTCGGGGTCGACCGCGACGACGCCGTCGGCGTCGACCAGGGAGGTGGTCGCGCCGGAGCCCTTGTCGACGGGGTAGACCAGCGTGTCGCCGTCGGCGTCGTTCACGAGGCCCGCGGGCATCAGCCGGAGCCGGCCCTCGCCGTACCGCTCGCGGACCGCCATCCGCCCGCTGACGGTCGCGGTCTCGGGTTCGGGAACCCCGGCAGCCTCGCGGATCGCGGGCGCGACGAACGTCCGGAAGATCGTGAGCGCCGAAACGGGATAACCGGGGAGGCCGACGTAGGCGCCCCCGCCGAGTTCGCCGACCAGCATCGGCTTCCCTGGCTTGACCGCGACGCCGTGGAGGAGGAGGTCGCCCCGCTCCTCGATCACCCGGTAGATCACGTCGACCGCCGACGCCGACGTCGACCCCGAGGAGAGCACGAGGTCGCACTCCGCTGCGGCGTCGAGCAGAAGCCGCTCCATCTCCTCGTAGTCGTCGCCGGCGTGGGGGTACAGTTCGGCCTCGCCGCCGGCCTCCTCGACGCCGGCGGCGATGGTGTAGCTGTTGACGTCGTAGATCTGGCCCGCCTCGCTCCGGAGGTCGCCACCGGGGCGGACGAGTTCGTCGCCCGTGGAGACGATGCCGACCGTGGGCCGACCCCGAACCGGGACCTCCTCGAGCCCCAGCGCCGACAGCAGCCCGATCTCCCGGGGCGTGAGTCGGGTGCCCGGTCCGAGCGCCCGGGCGCCCGCCGCGATGTCGGTACCGGCGAGCATCACGTTGTCCCCCGGCGCGACCGCGGTGTAGGCGGCGACGCCCCGTACCGCGCCCTCCGCGTGGCGCTCCTCGGTGCGTTCGACCATCACGACCGCGTCGGCGCCCTCGGGCATCACCGCGCCGGTGGAGATCTCCGCGGCCTCGCCCTCGCCGACCTCGACGTCCGGCTCCGTGCCCGCGTGGACGGTGCCTACAAGTTCGAGTTCCACCGGGTCGGCCTCGTCCGCCCCGAAGGTGTCCCGGCCGCGGACGGCGTAGCCGTCGACGCTCGCGCGGTCGAACCCGGGCACGTCGAGGTCGGCGTCGACCCGCTCGGCGAGGATCCGTCCTCCGGCGTCCGACAGCGGCACCGTCTCGGGGTCGGGTTCGAGATCCAACGAGGCGATGGCCTCGCGGGCGGTCTCGGGGCTTTCGAGGGTGCGGAACTGCTTCCGGTCGCTCACGCCGACCACTCCCAGCGTTCGACGGCGACGGTCTCACCCGCGTCGTATCCCTCCCGGCCCTCGGGGACGGCGACCCACCCGTCCGCGAGCGCGACCGAGGAGAGTACCCCCGATCCCGAGGCGCGGGTGGGCGTCGCGGTCGGCAGGGCGTCGTCAGTTTCACCGCCCGCCGCGCTGTGGTCCAGTTCGACCCGTGCGAACGTCCGGACACCGGGCTCGCTGGGGATCTTCCTGGCGAGTTGCGCCCGGACGGTCGGCGGCGGGTCGTCGGGGAGATGGCCCATGTGCTTCACCAGCGGCCGGAGGAACTGCATCGCGTTCACGATCGCGGCGACCGGGTAGCCCGGCAGCATCACGATCGGCGTCTCGTCGACCACGCCGAGCGCGACCGGGTGGCCCGGCTTCAGGGCGACCCCGTGGACGAGGACCTCCCCCAAGTCGTCGACGACCTCCGGGATGAGGTCGCGTTCGCCGACCGACGACCCGCCGGTCGTCACCACGATGTCCTTGGTGAGATCCCGCTGGACCGCCGCCCGGAGCGCCGAGGCGTCGTCGGTGACGACGTTGCGGTACGTCGGGAGCCCGCCCCACCGCTCGACCAGTTGCGAGACCGTGAGCCCGTTGGTTTCGACGACCTCGCCGGGGGCGGGATCCGACTGCACCAGCTCCTCGCCGGTGGGGATCACGCCGACGGTCGGCCGCTCGTAGGCGGTCACGCGGTCGACGCCGACGGACTTCAGGAGGCCGAGATCAGACGGCCGAAGCTGGTGGCCGGGGTCGAACAGCGGCTGGCCCTCGGAAACGTCCTCGCCGACCGGCGCGACGTTCTCGCCTTCGGTGACCGCGTCGAACACTTCGAGGTCGCCGCCGACGCGTTCGGCGTGTTCGATCATCACCACCGCGTCGGCGCCGTCGGGGAGTTCGCTCCCGGTGTGGACGCGGACTGCGGTCCCGTCGGCGACGGCGGTCTCCGGCGACGACTGGGCGTCGCCGTCGGCGACGCGGAGCACGCCCGGCGACCGGTCCGAGGAGCCGAACGTGTCCGCGGCGCGGACCGCCCACCCGTCCATCGCCGCGCGGTCGTAGTCCGGAACCGCCCGCGGCGACGCGACCCGTTCCGCGAGCGCGCGGCCGTCGGCGGGGATCAAGGCGAGTCGTTCGGTCCGGTCGTGGGGCGTCACCGCGTCGAGAACGCGTTTTCGGGCGTCGTCGATGCGGGTTCGGTTCTTGAACCCGGCCGATCGGCGGTCGGGAGTGTCCGCGGAGTCCATACCCGAGGAAGCGCCCCCGGACACAAAAAGAACCGCGGCCGTGACGTCCGTCCGGCCACCCGACAGCCGGGGGCGGAGCACCGCGGCAACGAGGCGAGTAGCCCCCCTCGGGCCGGTGAACGAGCCGAACCGCGGCCTTTTTCGACCTCCCGCTACTACCGATCGGTATGTCAAAACTGCGGGACGCGCTTCGGGACCTTCCCGAGTCGGTGTTCGCCGATCTGCTGGAGTCCGACGACGCGTACCTCGTCGTGCTCGACCTCCCCGGGGTGACCGCCGACACCGCGGAGTTCCGTATCCAGCGCGGCCGGCTCGTCGTCGAGGCGCGGCGCGCCAAGGACGTACCGGCGGCGTTCCACTACGTCAGCGAGGAACGACCGCTGTTCGTCGACGCCGAACTCCCGCTGCCGCCGGATGCGACCGGCGCGGGGGCCTCGGCGGAGGCGGCAAACGGCGTCTTCGAGATCCGGATCCCCAAGCGGGAGGCGACGCCGTCGGAGACGATTCCGATCTCGTCGGCCGGAGACGACGCGTAACCGCCGCCCGTGAATCTGCGCGCGTACTGGCGGTTCCTCCGCGTGATCCGGCAGTTCTTCCCGCTGATCGTCGCCTACAGCCGGGACCGGCGGAAGTACCTCCTCTTCGGCGGCACCCGGCAGGTCGACCCCGGGACGCAGGTCGAGCGCGCCGAGATCCTGCTGGACTCGCTGCTCACGCTCGGACCGACGTTCATCAAGCTCGGGCAGTTGCTGTCGACCCGTCCCGACGTCCTCCCGCCGGCGTACATCGACGTGCTGTCCAGCCTCCAGGACGACGTGCCGCCGGCGCCGTGGGCGGAATCGAGACGGGTCATCGAGGACGAACTCGGCCCCGTCGACGAGGCGTTCGACGACTTCGACCGTGACCCGATAAGCGGCGCCAGCCTCGGCCAGGTGTACACCGCCGAGTACGACGGCGATCCCGTGGCGGTGAAGGTCCGTCGTCCGGGGATCGAGTCGCTGGTGGAGGCGGACCTCCGGGTCATCAAGTGGTCGCTGCCGCTCGTCAAGCGGTTCATCGGGCAGGGACGGGCGTTTTCGCTCGAGAACCTCGCCGACGAGTTCTCGAAGACGATCCGCCAGGAGATGGACTACAGCCGCGAGAAGCGGATCTTAGAGGAGATCGGCGCGAACTTCCGCGAGAGCCCGGAGATCCGGATCCCGCGGGCTGTCGAGGCCCGCTCGGGGCCGCGGGTGCTCACGATGGAGTACCTTCCGGGGACGAAGATCAACGACGTCGAGGCCTTAGATCGAAAGGGGATCGACCGGACCGAGTTGGCGACGACGCTCCAGCAGGTCTACCTCCAGATGATCGTCGACGACGGGGTGTTCCACGCAGACCCCCACCCCGGGAACCTCGCGGTCACCGACGACGGGGAGATCATCTTCTACGACTTCGGGATGTCCGGCACCGTCGACCCGTTCATCCAGGAGAAGATCATCGACTTCTATCTCGCGGTCGCAAACCAGGACATCGACGCCATCCTCGACACCCTCATCGAGATGGGGACGCTGTCGCCGGAGGCCGACCGGCAGGTCATGGGCGACGTGATGGAACTCGCGATCGCGGACGCCAGGGGCGAGGACATCGAGCAGTACCGCGTCCAGCAGATCATCGAACAGGTGGAGTCGACCATCTACGAGTTCCCGCTGCGGTTGCCGCGGAACCTCGCTTTGATCCTCCGGGTCGCGACTGTGGTCGAGGGGGTCTGTGTCACGCTCGACCCCGACTTCGACTTCATCTCGGTCGCAACCGACTACCTCCAGGAGGAGGGCTACTACGAGGAAACCGCCAGACAGCTGATCACGGAGGGGGGCCAGCAGATCCAGGAGACCACCCGCGCGCTGTTCGAGGTGCCGCCGAAGCTGAACCGGACGCTCGACCGGGTCCAAAACGGGAATCTGAAGGTCAACGTCCGGCTGGAGGACGACAACGACGTCCTCGACCGGCTCGCCCGCCGGATCGTCTACGGGCTGTTCGTCGCCGTCGGCGCGCTGTCGACGGCGATCCTCTTCGCGTTCGATCAAACCAGCGTCCTGCCGGCGGCGGTGGCCGCCGTACTGTCGATCCCGCCGCTGATCGCGCTGTACCGGTCGTTCCGACAGAAGCGCGGGATCAAGGCGAAGCCGCAGTTCACCCGGCAGAGTATGCGCGAGCGTCGCGATCGGGAGTGAAAGCGGCCGCCGGGCGGTGCCACACATCGTCGGGGACCGCCGGGTGGTGTTCGGCCGGACGGTGTCGCACACCGTCGGGGACCGCGCAGTTATCAGGACTGAGTGTGTGACGCGTAGTTTTATTGCCCGAGCGGGGTGTTTCGGGGGTATGACCCGGTGGCGGGCGGTGGGGGCCGGCTTCGCGCTGGCGGCCTGCAGCGAGGCGCTCGTGTTCGCCGTGACCGGTCGGGTGACCCTGATCGGGGGGCTGGCGGGGAGCGCACTCGCGGGCTACGTCGCCGGCAAAAAGCCGGCCGAGGGGGCGTGGCACGGCCTCCTGACCGCGATGGCGTGGGGGATCGTCCTCATCCCCGGGTTGGTCGCGCTGTCTGTCGTCACGGACGCGCCGCTGCCGTTTCCGATCGAGTACCTGCTCCCGTTTCTGGACACCGCCGGGGAGGCGACCGCGCTGATCCTCCTGAGCGCCAGCCTCCCGAACGTCGCGGCGGGGGCACTCGGGAGCCTGACGCGCCGGCAGGACGACCGCACGCGGTCCGGGAGACGGTCCCCCTCCAGCGACCCCGACGAGTCGTGAAGCAGGGGCCGGCGGCGAGCGGCCGGCGGCCCGGAGAGCGCGTTTCCAAACGGTTTATACCGAACACACGACAATCCCGGGGTATGCCGAAAGAGCAGAAGCAAGTCCGTGATCTGCAGGAGGGCAGTTACGTGATGATGGAGGAGTCGCCGTGCAAAATCAACGCCTACAGCACCGCGAAGCCGGGTAAACACGGGAGTGCGAAGGCCCGCGTCGAGGGCCGCGGCGTCTTCGACGGCCGAAAGCGGTCGCTGAGCCAGCCCGTCGACGCGAAGGTGTGGGTGCCGATCATCGAACGAAAGCAGGGCCAGGTCGTCTCGGTGACCGGCGACGACGCCCAGATCATGGACCTCGAAACCTACCAGACGTTCACGATGCGGATCCCCGACGACGAGGACCTCTCGCCCGACGACGAGATCGAGTACCTCGAGTACGAAGGCCAGCGGAAGATCGTCTGAGGCGTGATGTTCCCCGGGGCGACCGCGTCGGGCGAGAAGGCCGCCTACGCCGTCGTGGGTGCGCCGCTCGACGTATCCACGACGTTTCGGCCCGGGACCCGGTTCGGCCCCGAGCGGATCCGGCGGTTCGCCCGGACGTTCGACGACTACGACCACCTGACCGGCCTGCACTTTTCGGAACTGTCCGTTCACGACCGCGGCGACGTCAGGGCGTGGGACGATGCTCCGGCGTACCTGTCGTGGCTGGCGGGCGAACTCGGCGACGCCGTCGCCGACGGCGCCGTGCCCCTCCTTCTCGGCGGCGAACACACGGTGTCGGCGGCGGGCGTGAACGCGACGGATCCCGACGTGTTCGTCTGTCTCGACGCCCACCTCGACCTCCGCGAGGCGTACGACGGCAACGAGTACAGCCACGCGACTGTCACCCGGCGGATCCTCGATCGTGCCGGCGCCGGCGTCGGCGAGGGAAAGGAGACGGACGGCGGCGCAGACGGGAGAATCGAGAGCGACGGCGCCGACGCGGATCCCGGCGTCGAGGAGGCGGTGATCCTCGGCGCGAGGACCGGCTCACCCGAGGAGTGGGACCGCGCGGCGGAGTCGGACGTCACCGTCGTCCCGCCCGAGGAGGTCGCGGACTTCGACGTCGACGCGCATCTCAACGGCCGCAGCGCATACCTGAGCGTCGACGTCGACGCCGCCGACCCGGGGTTCGCGCCGGGGACGGGGACGCCCGAACCGTTCGGGCTGGAGCCCCGCGAGATGCGCGACGTCGTCCGCGCGGTCGCCCCCTCGGCCGAGGGGTTCGACGTCGTCGAGGTCAACGACAGGGACGACGGCCAGGCCGCGTCGCTGGCGGCGAAACTGTGTCGGGCGTTCGTGTACGCACACGCCGACAGCCGGGAGCGCTCCGATTGAGAGCCCGCGACCGGGGAGTACAAACCGCCGGCGGCCGACGCGCCGAGTATGGATCTGTCGACGCTCACAGACCGGCTCGACGACCGGCTCCGGACCGAAGAGTACGCCGACGTCGACGCCAGCGCCAACGGCCTCCAGGTCGGCCCCGACGACGCGGCGGTCGACCGCGCAGCCTTCGCTGTCGACGCCGCCGCGGCGACCATCGCCGAGGCCGCCGACCGGGGCGCGGACCTGCTCGTGACCCACCACGGCCTCGTGTGGGGCGGGCTGGATCGGGTGACCGGCCGGGAGTACGACGCGGTCGCCGCGCTCGTCGAGAACGACATCGCGCTGTACGTCTCGCATCTCCCGCTCGACGGCCACTCCACGCTCGGGAACGCCGCGGGGCTGGCCGACTTCCTCGACCTCGCCGACCGGGAGCCGTTCGGAGCGATGGGGCCGGTGACGATCGGTCGCCGGGGCCGCGCACCCGACGCCTACGGGGTCGACGGGCTTCGCGGGCGGGTCGCCGAGTTGGACACGGGCGGGCGGGAGCCACAGGTGCTCGACTTCGGCCCCGAGCGGATCGAGGACGTCGCGATCGTGACGGGGTCCGGCGCCGACTGGCTCGGGGAGGCCGCCGAGGCGGGCGCCGACGCCCTCGTCACCGGCGAGGGGAAACAGCAGGTCTACCACGAGGCCCGGGAGGCGGGCGTGACCGTCGTGCTCGCGGGCCACTACGCGACCGAAACCTTCGGCGTCGAACGGCTCGCGGACCTCGTCGCCGAGTGGGGCGTCGAGACCACGGTGGTGTCGCATCCGACCGGGTTGTGAGGCGAGGACGCCGGTCGGGGAGCGCAACGCACCGGATCGGCCGGCGGTGAGGAGGCCGGACCGCGGGACCTAACCCCGCGGGCCGTCCACAGGGTCGTATGAGCGACGACGGCCCCGACGGCAACGGCCACGCCGCGGACGATCACGACCCCGACCGCGAGGAGTTCCACGAGGCGCCCATCGACCACGCGCGGGTCCGGGGCGGAATGACCGTCGGCGAACTCGCAACCGAGTACGGGAAGGCCGGGATCGGCGCCGCGACGGTCGACGAGGCCGTCGACGTCTACGCGGAGATGCTGGCCCGCGAGGACGTGACCACGTTCTTCGGGCTCGCGGGGGCGATGGTCCCCAGCGGGATGCGGGCGATCGTCGCGGACTTGATCCGCGACGGCCACGTCGACGCCCTGGTGACGACGGGCGCGAACCTCACCCACGACGCGATCGAGGCGATCGGCGGGAAGCACCACCACGGCCGCGCCGACCCCGACGACCCACATCCCGCCGGCGACGGGGCACGCGGGGGTGGCGGCGCCGAATCCGGAACTCCAAGGGAGCACGACGAGACCCTCCGCGACGAGGGCGTCGACCGGATCTACAATGTCTATCTGCCCCAGGAACACTTCGCGCTGTTCGAGTCCCACCTCCGCGAGAACGTGTTTCCGGAAGCGGAGCGTCGGGTGACGATACAGGAGTTCACCGCGGAGCTGGGGCGGGCGAACGCCGAACGGAACGCCGAACGCGGCGTCGACGAGGATCCGGGGATCGCCGCCGCGGCCCACGAACACGACGTGCCGATCTACTGTCCGGCGATCCAGGATTCGGTGCTGGGGATCCAGGCGTGGATCTACTCCCAGACCTCCGAGTTCGCGCTGGACGCGCTGGGCGACATGACGCACCTCTCGGATCTCGCGTTCGACGCCGACCGGGCGGGCGCGATGGTGGTCGGCGGCGGGGTGCCGAAGAACTACGTGCTCCAGACGATGCTGACCATCCCCGACGCCTACGATTACGCCGTCCAGCTGACGATGGACCCCGACCACACCGGCGGGTTGTCGGGGGCGACACTCGATGAGGCGCGGTCGTGGGGGAAACTGGAGAAGTCAGCGCGGAACGCTACGGTCGTCGGCGACGCGACCATCACGCTGCCGCTGGTCGTCGCCGCCGCGCGCGAACGGGCCGGCGAGCGGGAGTAGCCGGGACCGCGGCGGATTCGACGCCCGGCGTCGGTTCGGTTCCCGAGCGGATCACTCCCTCCGATCGAGGTACTCGCCCGCGGCGTCGACGTCGCGGAAGCGGGAGCCGTCGGGACACGACTCGAAGAGGTCCGTCAGCGCGTCGAGGCGCAGCGGCCGGAAGTTAAGGAGTTCGCTGCTCACGTTGACGCGCCGTCGGTCGTGGGCCACGAACGGGTACGTTTCGGTGTCGTTGTTGTGGTGGTGACCGTGGAGCACCCACCCGTCCCAGCCGTCGGGGACGTCCGCCGGCCGGTGGGTGCAGTAAAAGTCGTACCCGTCGTGGGACAGCGTACAGTGGTCGACGACGGGAAACGGGGCGTCTTCGGGATCGAGTCCCACGTCGTGGTTGCCGCGCACCAGGAGGTCGGCGTCGAGTTGTTCGAAGTACGCGATGGTGTCCTCGCCGGTGGACATATCCATCGCGACGTCGCCGAGGTGGACGAGCAGGTCGTCGGTGTCGACGGTTCCGTAGTGTCTGTTGAGCAGGCTGGTGTCCATCTCCCCGACGGAGCTGAACGGTCGGTCGCAGTACTCGATGATGTTGTCGTGTCCGAAGTGGTGGTCGGAGATCAGGAACCGCGCCATACGGCGGTCTGCCCCCGGAGGGGGTAAATGGCTTGTGTACGACTTCGACAGCAGTCGATCGGGGCCGATCGCGCCGGTGCCGACAGTGGGCGGTGTAAACGCGTCACACGGAACGGATTTACGCCCCCGTATACTCCCTCTCGTATGAACTACGCAGATTCTCTCGACCGGGCGCTTTCGGAACTCCCCGAACGGAACGTAGAGGAGTCGCGGCTGAACGTGCCCGACCCCGAAGGCGAGACAGACGGCGCGTTCACACGCCTCACCAACCTCGGCGACATCGCGGACGCGCTGGGCCGGGAGGTCGAACACGTCCACCGGAACATCCAGGGCGAGTTGGGGACCAACGGGCAACTGGAGGACGACCGCGCGCGGTACAACGGGTCGTTCACCGTGGCGGACTTCGAGGCCGCGATCGACGAGTACGTGACCGAGTACGTGGCGTGTTCGGAGTGTGGCCTCCCCGACACCCGGCTCGTGACCGAGGACGGCGTGGATATGCTCCGGTGTGAGGCCTGCGGCGCGTTCCGCCCGGTCGCAAAGCGCTCGGCGTCCACCCAGAGCTCCCAGTCCGGGCCCGCCGTCGAGGAGGGGACGACCTACGAACTCGAGATCACCGGGACCGGCCGGAAGGGCGACGGCGTCGCCGAGAAGGGGAAGTTCACCATCTTCGTCTCCGGGGCCCAGGAGGGCCAGACGGTTCGGGCGATCGTCGAGCGGACCAGCGGGACGCTGGCGTTCGCGCGAGTGGTGTAGGGCGCGGAACGTTCTTTTGTGGGTGTGGCGTAGCACGGGCCGGCCGATGACGACGGCACCGCTCCGAGCCGGGGTGGCGCTCGGCGATGACGATCCCTATGAGTGCCGAGGTCTGCATCTCCTGTGTAAGGGGATGCATCCGTTATTGAACAGATGCGCAGTGGAGCGTCCATAATGGGTCTACTAAGCGGAAAATATAACAATCAACTCGGGTGTTGGCTTACGGCCGAAGGCCGGGTGCCGATTAGAGTAATCACTGAAGATTGAAACCGTAATGGCTGACAACGTATCTCAGTGGACGGCGCACGATTTGATATCACCGGTGTCGAATCTGTTAAACGGATCGGATCTAGCGATCCCGCTCAGTGACCCAAACAACCTGTATGATTTTCACCCGAATAATTAAACTGCGGTAATCCTTAGCATACCACACAATGGGGAGGGCCAGTAACGCGATACGAGTTCTTCACGTTGATGATGAGCCTGATTTCGCTGACTTGGCCACGACCTTTCTCGAACGTGAGGACGACCGGTTCAACACTGAAACAGCAACAAGCGCCGCCGAGGGACTCGACCGTCTCTCCGGCCGTACGTACGACTGTATCGTCTCAGACTACGACATGCCGGGGCAGAGCGGGAGTGAATTTCTCGAAACCGTCCGCGACGAGCACCCCGACCTCCCATTCATTCTCTTTACCGGAAAGGGAAGTGAGGAAGTCGCCAGTGACGCTATCTCCGCTGGTGTGACCGACTATCTACAAAAACAAAGTGGGTCCGACCAGTACACTCTCCTCGCCAACCGGATCAAAAACGCTGTCGAGCGGCGGGAGGCGCAACAACGACTCGAACAGGCTGAGACTATGTTCGAGAACGCTCAGGATTCATTCTTCCTTATTGATGTATCGGAGGAATTTACTTTCGAGCGGGTGAATCCAGCGTACGAGGAAGCGACGGGGCTAACAAACGGCGCGCTGTCTGGTCGGACACCCAGAGATATCCTCGGCGATGATCGGGGAGCCGAAATTGAGCAAAAGTATCGCGAATGCGTCGAGGACCGGGTGGAACTCGACTACGAGGAGACCCTCTCAATCGATGGTAAGCAGACACACTGGGAGACCCGGATTGCGCCCGTAGTGATCGATGGCGAGGTTGAGAAAATCGTCGGCGCAACTCGTAACATCACGAGTCGGAAACAACGCGAACAGAAATTACAATTGGTCGAGACATTATTCGAACACGCTGAAGAATGCCAGTTCATCGTTGACGTTGCGGACAGTGAGTTCAAACTACGCCACGCAAACAAGTATTACAAGCGTACGGTCGGACTTCCGGCCGACGAACCGGTTACAGGTCAGACACCGACTGATTTGTTCGGAGAAACTGGCGGACAGGAGATCCTTGAGCGCTACGGGGAATGCGTCGAAACACACCAGTCGGTCACGTACACAGTTGAACTACCCGTTCCGGAGGAAGGAACGGTCTACCGGACGATACTCACGCCGGTCATCACCGACGACGAAGTGACACACATCGTCGGGACAGCCCGTGATATCACCGAGCTCAGGGAACGCGAGCAAGAGCTCCGGGAAGAACGTGCCTTCATCGAGCAGTCGCTTGACGCGCTTGGCGACGTGTTCTACGTATTCAGCGCCGACAGGGAAATTCTGCGGTGGAATGATCGTCTCTCGGAGGTGACGGGATACCCCGACGAAGAGATCGCAGGGATGGAACCGACGGATTTCTTCCCGGAGGACCACCAGCCTCGGATTGCCGACGCAGTCACAGGGATCATAGAATCAGGGAGTACAACAGTTCAAGCGGACTTCCTGACAACAGACGGCGAGCGGATTCCACACGAGTTCACAGGGTTTCGATTAACCGATCCGGACGGAGAGGTGCTGGGCTTTGCCGGGATCGGACGTGACGTGAGACGGCAACGCGAATACGAGCGACAACTCGAACAGCGCAACGAACGGCTGGAAGAGTTCACGAGTATCGTCAGCCACGATCTCCAAAGTCCGTTGAACGTGGCTGACGGACGGTTAGAACTTGCCCGTGAGGACTGTGAAAGCCAACACCTGGACGAAGTCGACCGAGCTTTAGATCGAATGGACACCCTGATTGAAGACGAACGGGACAACGTGTTCGACGCAGGGTATACCACGACCGAGGAGGGGACTGGCTTCGGGTTGAGCATTGTCAAGCAAGTCGTCGACGCCCACGACTGGGAAATCCGTGTGACTGAGGGGACTGACGGAGGTGCTCGGGTCGAAATTATCGATCTGAAATTTGAATAATAAATAGAGCTACCTCGTTCGAAGATATAAGAAATATGGATGTTTGATTACTTCTCAGCGATTTTGATTTCTATCGAGCCCCTCTTAAGAGCTTCTTGAACCTCTTCAGCCGTCAAAAGGATAGACGCGCCAATGAGGTCATCGTCCCGATCCTTCCATTCGGTTACTTCATACGTTTGAGAGATCAATCACCTCCGTAATTCAGAGATTGATACTGTCGGCTATAGTCCCGTGAAGGATTTCGACACCCCGGGGTGTCGAAAATCTTCACGTAGTTATAGCCAACAGTATGAGGGTCTTGATACAGTCCAGGTACTCTTTGCGAGCGTCCTCTCGATCCACTCGCGTATAGATGTCCATCGTCTCGTTCGCCGCGTCACCGCGGATGTACCGCAGGATGTACTGTTTCATCCCTTGATTGCGCATCAGGAGTGGGAGGATTGGGCCACGCAGGTGCACGGGTCAAACTACAGCCGGCTCGCGAATGTGAAGGCGAAATACGACCCCGAGAACGTGTTCAGCCGGAACGTCACCGTTCGGCCCGCCGACTGAGCACCGGGCGACGCGGCTCCGATCCGAATACCAACCCGAGAGCTGTCCACAGACGGACGAGTCAGCGGCCGATCCCGGCTCAGAACGCGATACCCCCGAAGTGGCCGCTCAGACGGTCCCACGGACGAGCAGGTACTCGATCGTGTAGACGTTGTCCGCGAAGTAGTCGCTGGCCACGTCGACCCACTCGTCGTAGAGGGCGTCCTGGTCGGTCGCCTGCTCGAACGGCGTCCGGATGGCGCCGCTGATGTCGAGCGTGTGCTCGACCATATGGGTCGGCGAGAGCCCGTGCATATGCACCTCGCCGCGGTCGAACTCGAGGTCCTCGAAGAGGTCCGCAAAGCGGTTCTCGACGAACTCCGCGTCGCCCCAGTAGAACGGCTTGACCACGTCGTCTCCCCTCGGGTGGTAGTCGGCGAGCGCGTCGTAGGCGTCGCCGACGACGCCGTCGAGCGCGTAGGCGGTGTAGGCGACCGTCCCGCCGGGGTCGGCGGCGCGGACGAGTTCCTCCGTCGCCGTCACCGGATCGGACGTCAGGTGGTGACCGAACGACGACAGCACGACGTCGTACCCCCCGCCGACGGGCAGGTCGGTCGCGTCCCCGCGCTCGAACGCGATCTCCGCGTCGATCAGGTCGGCGTTCTCCTGGGCCCACTCCAACATATCCCCGTTGAGGTCGATTCCCGTCACGTCCGCGCCGCGGCGCGCTGCGGTGATCGCCACGTTGCCGGTGCCGCAGGCGACGTCGAGAACGCTGTCGTCCGCCGTCACGTCGGCGGCGTCGACGAGGTGTGCCGCCGCGGGCGCGACCACGCGAGCGTACTGGTGGTACGGAACGCGCGACCAGAGTGCTTCGACACGCTGTGCCTCCGTCAGTTCGGGTTCTGCATCCGACATCGCTGCTCCGGGGCCTCCCGCCCCGGGTCGACGCATTCGGCGATGGACAGTTAGTTATTATCAGTGAAATAACACGAACCGGGTAGAACGAACACGGCGGCCAGTTCCGCACGGGGTGATCGTTTCACACGGCGTGAACGGCGCGGGTGCGACCACCCCCGTTTCAGGGTTCGAGATCCTCGGCGGTCAGCGGTTCGGCGTCCGCCTTGGCCCGCTCGTACCGGGACCGGGTCCACTCGACGATCGGGTCCGCGCGGGATTCGAGGTGGACCTGTGGCTTGCTGTCCGACCCCCAGCCCGCGATGGCCGCGAGGTCGTCGAACATCCCGACGCTGTACGGTTTCGGCTGATCCTCGGGGGCCAGGTAGTAGTTTCCGCCGGCGTCGATGATCTTCTGTTTGAATTCGCGTGTAGTCGGGTCGGACCGGATCTGTTCGAGCTCCGACGGCGGGACGACCGCCTCCAGTTCGAGGGTTCCGGCCTCGATCCCCTCGTAGATCGGCTCGGCGACGATCCGTCCGGTTCGGTACGCGAACACCTCCAGCCGGTCGGCCTCCCTGATGAGCGTGATCCACCGGTCCACGATTTCGAGGACATCGACGTCGTCGGGGTCGGAGATCCGCGCCTCCGAGAGCAACCGCAGGTCGAAGTCCATCTCGTCGACCGGCAGGAGGTCGACGACCGGCCCCACGTGACACGCCACGTCCATCGTTCCCGCTAACCGCCGGTAGTCGGCGGCCAGCAGTTCCCCGACGGGTGTCGTCGTGTACCCCGTTTCCGTCTCGCGGATCCACCCCCGCTGGCGGAACGCGTCGATCGCCCGCTTGACGGTGACGTCGGAGATCCCGGTCTCGTCGGTCAACTCCTGTTCCGTGTACCGGCCCCCAGCGAGCGTTTCGAGAACCGTGATCCGGTTCTCCGACCGCGTCAGGAAGCTGATTTCCCCGAACGGATCCACCATAGCCGTTATAGCCGCTGGCGATACAAAGATCGGGGGTACGGGTCGGAGCGGACGGTGTTCCGACGGCCGAGCGCGGACCGACCGTCGATAGATTACGACGATCGAACGCGGATCGGGCGTCGGTGACAGGCCGGGCGATCGGCCGCGAGTGGCCGGGCCGCGAAACGCACAAACCCACGCGGCCGTATGAGACTGTATGAGTCAGCGACGGCGCCCACCCAACCCGCCCGAGGCCAACGTCATCAACGCGCTGCGGTTCACCCGGACACCGCTGCGGTTCTTAGAGGGCATCCAGTCGCGGTACGACGACGTCGCCGAAGTGTCGCTGCCGGTCGGCCCCTCGATCGTCGTGGTGACGAACCCGTCGCTGTGTCACGAAGCGATGGACCGGATCGACGACTTCTCGCGGGTCCCCGCAAGCGGCGCGGCGGCGCTCATCTCCGAACACGGGCTCGTCCAGACCGAGGGGCCGCTGTGGCAGAACCAGCGCGAGGACATCTCGCCGGGGTTCGGCGCCGGTCCCTTGGAGACGTACGTCGACGCGGTGGCCGACCGGGTGACGTCGCTCCGCGAGGAGTGGGACGCCGCCGTCGACGCGGGCGAGCCGGGTCGTGACCTCCACCGCGATATGACCGGCGTGACCGTGCGGGCCGCGAGCGAGGCGCTGTTCGGCACCGACATCGGCCCCGAGCGGGCGGCGGAGATGCACCGGATCGCCCGCCAGGCCGCCACCGAGTTCGAGGTGTCGGCGACGACGATCACGCCGGAGTGGTTCCCCGATCGACCCGCCGCGGAAACCCGGGGGATGGCCGCGCGGCTCCGGGAGATGGGCGAGGAGATCATCGAAACCAAGCGAGCGGAGCGCGACCCCGAGGACCCGCCGCAGGATATGCTCGACTTCCTACTGCTGGCCGAGGCCTCCGGCGATCGCGACTACCCCGAGAACCACCTCCGCGACCAGGTGGTGTCGTTCCTGATCGCGGGCCACGAGACGACCGCGCTGGGGACCACCTACACCCAGTCGCTGCTGTCGTGGAATCCCGAGGTGCGCGAACGGGTCCGCGAGGAGGCCCGCAAGGTGATCGGCGACGACAAGCCGGGGTTCGAACACGCCGCCGACCTCACGTACACCGGCAAGGTGTTCACCGAGGCGCTCCGACTATACCCACCGGCGTGGGCGGTGCTCCGTAGCGCTCAGGGGGCGCAGTCGCTCGGCGGCTACACCATCGACGACGGCTCGCTGGTGATTATGCCGCAGTGGTCGGTCCACCGCGACGGGCGGTACTTCGAGAATCCGGCGGAGTTCGACCCTTCGCGGTGGGACGACCGCGGGCCCAGCGAGCGGCCGGCGTACTTCGCGTTCGCCAGCGGGCCGCACGCCTGCGTCGGGCGCGGGTTCGCGGAGAACGGCGCGCGGGTCGCGCTGGCGACGCTCGTCCGCGACTTCGACCTTGACGTCCCGCGGGATCAGCTCTCGAACCTGATGGTGACGCCGACGCTCCGGCCGGGCGACGGCGTCGACGCCACGCTCTCGCGGGCGGAGTGAGGGCGAGGAGAGAGCCGCGACCGAGGTAGACCCTGACCTACACGGCCACGACCGGGGGTGTCGATCCCTCGGGTTTGGGGCGGATTTTTGATCGTGTGTACCGTATCGACTGTATGCACAGCGGACTCCTCTACCGCGCCTCGGTCGCGGTCTGCGGCGGCTGTCTCGGCGCGGCCGGGCTGTCGATGCTCCTGTCGGGGCACGTTACCCTTACCGCGGTGCTCCTGTCGGTCGGCGGGGTCGGGATGGTCGGAGCCGTGGCCTACGATGCGGTGGTATCGACTGGATCGCTCACGACCGTCCCCGACGACCGGGTCGTGGCGGTCACGACGACGATGGCGCTTCTCACGGTCGTCGGCGGGCTCTGGGAAGCGGTCGTATGAAAGCCGTATGAGCGGGGTGACACCCGGCGACGGGGCGGACAGCCGCGGCCGACTATCCCCCGAAGGTGCCCGAGTCGCCCGACGCGAGGAACGACAGCAGGTTGCCGGTGAACTCCTCGTTGTCGGCGTCGTAGAGTTCGGGCTGGGAGAGGAACGACCCGTCGGCGACGAACACCACCGAGTCGTTGCGGACCACCACGGGGTAGGTACCCGCCCGCCGGGTGTCGAGGGTTTTGGTCCCCTCGACGGCGGTGTAGTGGACGGCGACGTCGTCGCTGTTGGTCACGACGTACCCGCTCCGGTGGAAGGTCACCGTCTCGACGCCCTCGGTCAGCACCCCGCCGCGGGTCGGCGTCGCGTAGATGCTCTTGAAGTTGTTGTCGTTCTGCTCGTCGTTCACGTTGTAGAGGCCCTCGGCACCGACCCGGATCCCGTAGCTCTCCGATAACTCGGTCGCCCCGAAGGAGACCTGCGAGATGGTCGCGAACAGCCCGCCGCCGATCCGGGTCTGGGTCGGCTCGCCGGCGATCACCGCGTGGCCGCCCGCGTCGACGTAGTCCCGGATGGCGTCGCGCTCGCCGTCGGGGTACGGGCTGGCCGGCTGGACGATCAACAGCCCGGAGGAGTCCTCGAGGGCGTCACCGAACTCCTCGTCGTTGCTGCCGTCGAGGACCGTCACGGAGTGCCCCGCCTCGAACATCGCCCCGAGGATCGGCTCCAAGTCCGTCCGGCTCGTCCCGCTCGATCGACGGATGTCGATGACGATTCGGCTGCCGTTCTGCGTCGAGTCGACGGCGAGTTCGCCGTCCTCGGGGTCGGCGCCGATGTCGACGGCGTCGGGCTGGTACTGCGCGGGCGATTGCCCCTCGATAGTTGCCCCGTCGGGCGAGCCCGTCGGCGCCGAGCCGACCAGCGCCGAGACGGCGAACGTCCCCGCCAGCACGACCGCCAGGGCGACGATCAGCACCGCAAGCGGCTGGACGATGTTGCGGTCACTCATCGGCATCCCCCTCCGCGCCGGCCGTCGCCTCGACGGGTACGCCCCACACGGCGTAGTACCGCACCGGGCGGACGAACTCCGTCTCCCCGGCGTCGGCCTCGGTATAGTAGATGGTGTTCCCGTCGACCTCCTCGACCGCGGCGGCCTGGATCGACAGCGTGATCTGCACCGTCCGGGTCGTGTACGCGACGTCGTAGTTGTCGCCGTCGATCCGGTCGGAGCGGGCGGCGGCGGTCTCGATCGCGGAGCCGATGTCGCCGATCCGGTCGGCGAACCCGTTCTGGACCGCCTGGGTGCCGAGGTAGGTCCGGCCGTTGGCGACCTCCTCGCGGCTCAGACTGAGCTCGTCGCTGCGGTGGGTCATCACCGTTCCGACGAACGCCCGTTGGAGGCGTTCCAGATCCTCACGGAGCCGGTCCTGATCGATCTGTGCCTTGTCGGGGCCGGAGCGGACGAACGTCCCCGAGACCTGCTCGGCCTGTTCGACCGCGCTCAGCGGCGCCTGGACGATCACGCCGATGCTGCCGACGGTCGAACTGGGTTTGACGATGATCTCGTCTGCCGGGACGATGCCGTAGTAGCCGCCGGAGGCGGCCGCGCCCTCGACGTACGCGACCACCGGCATCTCCGCGGCGGTTCGGTTGACCGCGAGGTAGAGCTCCTCGCTCGGTGCGACGGGGCCGCCGGGGCTGTCGACCCGGAGAACGACGGCGGCGACGGAGTCGTTGTTCCGCGCCTCGCGGAGGGCGGTCGCGACGGCGTTGACGTTCGCGTCGGTCGTTCCACCGCGGAGCGTGATGACCTGAACCGTCGGGTTGTCGTCGGCGGCGGCCGACCCGATGTTCCACACGATCGGGGCGGCGACGGCGGCGAGGACCACCAGGACGGTCACGACCACCACGTACGCGGCCTTCGTTTCCGAGATGGGCCAGCGGTTGTCGGCCATAGACACGAGTTGGGCCACGAATTCATAAACCATTGGCCGGGGTGGCGCGTCGAACCGGGACTGATTCGGGACGAATTTTGAACAACGGTTTAGTGTACCCTCCCCGACCGTGCCCCTATGCGTGATCGAAGCACCGACGACACCCGGACGTTGCATTCCCGCCGGGCGCTGCTCGCGGCCGGCGGCGCGGCGGGAACGGCGCTCCTCGGCGGCTGTCTCGGCGGGGGCGGCGACCCCGGATCGGAATCGGGGTCGGGTGGCGACACGACGACCGACGCCGCCGGCACGGACTGGCAGTCGGTCGAGCTCGACGAAGTGCGCGGCGGGGAGACGTTCACGATCGCGGGCCTCCAATCGCCGACGATCGTCCACTCCTTTGCGGTGTGGTGCCCGAAGTGCGAGCGGCTCTCGAACCAGTTGACCGCAATCGACGGGGAGTACACGATCCTCGGGCTCAACACCGATCCCAACGAGGACGCGGCGAAGGTCCGGGAGTACGCCGAGGAAAACGACTTCGGGTGGCGGTTCGCGGTGGCGCCGACCGACCTGACCGACGCGCTCGTCGCCGAGTTCGGGTCGACCGTCGTCAACGCCCCCAGCACGCCGGTCATCGTCGTCTGTGGGGACGGGAGTACGACCTTTCTGTCGGGCGGCGACAGCACCCGGCCGACCATCACGAACACCGCCGAGGGCTGTTGAGATGCCGCTGGCCGGCGAGGTCGCGACCTCGTTCGCCCTCGGACTTGCGACCCCGCTGTCGGCGGTGTGTGTGGTTCCGTTGTACCCCGGGTTTCTGGCGTTCCTGTCGAACCAGGGCGAAGCCGCGCCGTCGGTCGCGACGCTGTCGGCGATCGTCGCGGGCGGCGTGATCGCGTTTATGAGCGTCGTCGGCGTGGTGTTCACGACGCTGCTGCAGTCGTCTTTGACCGCCGTCGTCGAGGTGGTCTCGCCGATCGCGTTCGGGCTGCTCGCGGTCCTGGGTGTCGTCCTGATCGCCGACCTCCATCCGCAGTCGCGGCTCCCGACCGTCGAGCCGCCACAGACCCGCTACCCGTCGGCGTCGGCGTTCGCGTACGGCGCGTTCTTCGGCGCGATCGTGTTACCGTGTAACCCCGGGTTCATCTCGGTGTTCTTCGCCCGGGCGTTCCTGTTTGCGGACCCGGTGGCGAGCGTCGCCAACTTCGGCGCCTTCGGGGTCGGGATGGCGGCGCCGCTTCTGGGGTTCGGGGTCGTCTCCGAGCCGTGGCGCGATCGGGTCCTCGGGGCGCTGACGCGGCACCGCCGCGGCGTCAACGCCGTGACCGGGAGCGTCCTGCTCGCGGTGTCGGCCTACTACCTGGTGGTCGTCTTCGAGGTGTTCGGGTCGGTCGGGTAGCGTCGGACCGCGGCAGTGGGGTCGGTCAGGGCACGTACCAGATCCCGCGCTCGGTGTCGAACACCGACCCGACGAGGATGTGCGGGAGCGCGACGATGCTGATGAAGACGCTCCAGAACGCGACCGCGCCGGGCAGCACCGACACCCCGGCGAGGGGGTTCGGGAACAGGAGGTAGATGGCCGCCAACACCGCAAACGTCGCGAACGCGCCGGCGACCGCGACGCCCCAGGCCCGCAGGGCCGCGGTCTCGGGGTCCTCGCCGAGGAGGTCCCACTGATCGTCGCCGACGTCGTCGCGGACGTGGTTGGTCCGGGCGACCTGGCGGGCGGAGTACCAGAACGGGAAGTAGAGTCCGACGGCGACGAGGACGGGCACCAGAGCGAAGAAGGCCGCAAGGAGGACCGACTCGCCGGCGTCGACCAGCCACGACCGGCCGCCGCCGCGGGCGTAGCCGAGGCCGACGTGGGCCACCAGACCAGTGCCGTAGCCCGCCGCGATGACCGTGCGGGTGGTGTCGAAGCCCCCGGCGTAGGTGGAGAGTCCGCCGGGGTCGACCAGCCCGACCATCAGCGAGCTGAACGTGTAGAAGGTCTCGGGCCAGAACACGATCGGGACGAGCATCACCGCCCCGCCCCGGACCGCGGCCGCGAGATACCGCTGCCCCCGTGTCCGGAGGTGGTCGGTGCCGACGGTCGCGTCCAGCACGTGGAGCCCGCCGATCCCGCCTTTCGCCATCGCGACGATCAGTGCGAGCCCCAGTCCGAGGACCGGCGCGACCACGAACAGCCCCACGAAGCCGGCGATGGCGGCGAGGTAGCCCGCGACGTACCGGAGCCGGAACTCCGGCCGGCGCCGCCGGAGGTTCTCGAAGTGTTCGTAGCCGCCGTGCGGCAGGTTCAACGCGACCATCCCGACGAGATACACCACCATCTGTGCGTCGAGCGGGATCGAGACCCCCGCCGCCCCGAGGGCGCCGAAGCCCACGGCGAGGACCGCAAGCGTCCCCCGGGAGAGCGTGAGCGACATATGCCCCCCACGGAGCCGGTTCCACGACCGAACGAACCCCGGCGTGAACGTACTCATCACCGGGAAGATCGGACCGCTGGTATATAAACCGGCGCGCCGATTCCAGGATTCTGAAAACGCCTCAATGCCCGTGTAAGCCCCTCTACCGGTACTCGGGGCCGTCAAAGATTTACAGACAAGGTCAAAAAGTCACGTATGAACAACTCCCTGTCTGGCGAGCCGACGGTGACGGTAGTCGGGGGCGGCTTCGGCGGCCTGTCGGCGGCGGCGTACCTCGCCGCCGCCGGCGCCGACGTGACGGTGCTCGAACAGCACGACCGGGTCGGGGGCCACGCGGGAGTGATCGAGCGCGACGGCTTCCGGTTCGATTCCGGGCCGTCGTGGTATCTGATGCCGGACGTTTTCGAGCGGTTCTTCGATCACTTCGACCGCGAGCCCGACGACTACTACGATCTGGAGCGGCTCGACCCCCAGTATCGGGTGTTCTGGACGGACGGCGACCGCGTCACCGTCCGCCCCAACCGCGAGAACATCCACGAGATCTTCGACTCCTACGAGGACGGCGCCGGCGACGCGCTCGCGGACTACCTCGACGAGGCCGAGCGCAACTACGAACTCGCGATGAACCGGGTGATCTACCCCGGCCGCGATTCCATCCGGGAGTACGTCGATTCCGACCTGCTGCCGTTGCTCCCCCGGTATCGCCTGTTCGGGGACATGGACGACTACGTCTCGCGGTACGTCGAGCACCCGAAGCTCCGGCAGCTGCTCGAATACACCCTGGTCTTCCTTGGCGGGGCGCCGCACAACACGCCCGCGCTGTACAGCGTGATGAGCCACGTCGACCTGAACCTGAACGTGTTCTACCCCGAGGGCGGGATCGCGGGCGTCGTCGACGCCGTCGCCGACGTGGCCCGCGAGCAGGGCGCTACGATCGAAACCGGCGTCGAAGTCGAGGCCATCCGGGGGCGGGCGGGCGAGTTCACCCTCGCGACCGGCGCGGGCGAGCGGCACGCCGACGCGGTCGTCAGCAACGCCAACCCGGCGTACGTCGAACGGGAACTTCTCGATCCCGCGGACCGCGCCGCCGACCCCGGGTACTGGGAGTCGCGGACGTACGCCCCCTCGGCGTTGCTGCTCTATCTGGGCGTCGAGGGCGACGTCGACCCGCTGGCGCATCACTCCCTGGTGTTGCCGACCGACTGGGACCCCCACTTCGAATCGATCTTCGACGATCCCGCGTGGCCGGAGAACCCTGCGTACTACCTCTCTGTAGCCTCGAAAACCGACGACACGGTCGCACCCGACGGCCACCACGCGGTGGTGGTGTTGGTCCCGATCGCACCGGGGCTCGACGACGGCCCCGAGCGGCGCGCGGAGTACCGCGACTTCGTGCTCGCTGATCTGGCCGAGCGGACCGGCGTCGACCTCCGCGACCGGATCGTCGTCGAGGAGTCCGCCTGCGTGAGCGACTTCGCCGCGCGGTTCGGCGACCCCGAGGGGACCGCACTGGGGCTCGCCCACACCCTCCGACAGACCGGGCCGCTCCGCCCGGACCGACGTGGCAGCGTCGACGGGCTCTATTACGCCGGCGCGTACACCCGCCCCGGCGTCGGGATGCCGATGTGTCTGATCAGCGGCGAACACGCCGCACGGGCCGTCGTTGAGGAAGCCCCGCACGCCACGCCGTCGGCGGCGCCGTCCCGGCCGCGATAGGATAACTATCGAGAATATCCCTTCCGAATATAATACCGCGATTCATATATCCGGCGGGGTCGACTCCCCGGTCACTCGAACGTCCACCGACCGCATCCGTACGACACGCGTCGGGAGCCTCCCGCGGGCGCCCGACCTGCTGAAGCGCCGGCAGGACGGCGAGTCGGTCGACGACGACGTGTGGGGCCGGACCCTCCGCGAGGCAACCGAATCCACGACCGAGCGTCAGGCGGCGGTCGGCCTCGGCGTCGTGAACAACGGCAAGCAGCCCCGGGTGTCGTTCAACTGGTACGTCGCGAATGTCGGGGGATCGGCGAGCCGCGGGGCGCCGCTGCGGGAGACCTCGCGGACTACCCCGAGTACGCCTTCGGAGCGGAGGTGATCGGCCTCACCGAGCAGCCGTCGGCTCCGTGGAGCACCGCGGCGACGACGCCGCCCGCGAGGAGGTCGACACCTCGTTCGAGTTTCTGAAGGTCTCGGACGCCGACTTCGAGGACACCTTCCTCGGCGGCCTCGCCGGGGATCGCGGCCGCAGCCCTGTCAACGACTTCTACGACTCCCACGAGGAGTTCCTCCACGCCGTCGACGAGGCGCTCAAACCCGAGGACGAGCGGATCGTCGACGCGGGCCGCTCCTCCTTCGACGCGCGGGATCTCCTGACCACCGGCTGCCGCGGGTTGGGGGGCCGCCCGATCGAGAAGCTGAAACCGGTGGTGCGGATGCACGTCGAGGCGCTCGAGGAGGCCACGCGGTCGATCCCCGACTGCGGGTTCGACACCCAGTCGGGGCTGGCGACGGTCCACCCCGGGATCGCGTGGGCGAGGGTCGACGCACTCGTCGACGGTGCCGCGGTCGCGACCGAGCGGCTGTTCGGGTGACGTAGGCGAGAGGCCACCGGCGGCGGGGCGTCGGCCGCGCAGTGGTTCTACCCCGAGGAGTCGGTGACTCGTAGCGGCAGGTGGCGGCGCCGGACGGTCTACGACGCGGTCCTCCTCCTCGGCGCGATGTTCGGCTACGCCGTGCGCTACCGCCCCGGATGCGCGTCTCCGAGAACGACGTCGTCACCGTTCTCCGCTCGCTGCAGGTCGTCGTCCGGACGTTCACCGCGACCGGGTTCGGCTCACTCCGCCCGAAGCCGGTCGACCACGGACGGATCCACGTCGGCGTCGATCGCCCCCGGTTCGGTCGTCGTGGCGGCGGCCGCGGCGTTCCCGAACGACAGCGCCCCCGCCAGTCCCAGCCCGTCGGCGAGCCCGCGGACCGCGCCGGCGGTGAACGCGTCGCCGGCCCCCGTCGTGTCCACGACGTCGACCTCGTAGCCGGGGTGTGCCGCCTCGGCGGGGCCCCACGGGGCGTCCTCGGTCGCCCGCGCGGTCGCCCCCGCCTCGCCCAGCGTGAGGAGGGCCGTGTGGGGGCCACGTTCGAGGACCGCATCGAGCAGGGCGTCGGGCGATCCCTCGACGCCCGCAGCCCCGAGGTCCGCCGGCGTCGCCTTCACCACGTCGGCGGCCGCGCAGGCGGCCTCGAAGGCGTCCGGGAAGCCGCCGTCCCACTGTTCGGGACGGGCGTTCGGGTCGAAAACGACGGTACAGTCCCGGTCCCCGGCGCGGTCGAGCAGGTCGAACATCGCGGTCCGTGCGGGCTCGGCCGACAGACACAGACCGCCGGAGACGACCCACGCGACGGCGTCGAGCGCCTCGTCGGGGACGGCGCCGGTGGAAAACCGGGTGTCGGCGGTGTTCTCGCGGTAGAAGCTGAACTCCCGATCGGCGTTCTCGTCGTGGGCGACGAACGCGAGCGCCGTCTTCGCGTCGGGGTCGGTCTCGACGAATCGGTCGGGAAGCCCGGCCGACTCGAGCGTCTCCGCGAGGAACGCGCCGAAGGCGTCGTCGCCGATCCGGGTCCAGAACCACGGCGCGGCCCCGAGGTCGGCGAGCCTGACGGCGACGTTCGCGGGGGCGCCGCCGGCGCGTCGGGTGAACTGCTCGACCGTCGGGAGCGCCCCCGGTCGGTCGGGGAGGAAGTCGACCAGACACTCGCCGGCGACGAGGATATCGGGTGCGTCGTCGTCGGTGACGTTCATACTCCGGCGTCGGACGTGGAGGTGGAAAACGTTCGGGTGGGCCGTCCCCGGGCGGCGAGGGGCCGACCCGCCACCGGTCAGAACCGGAATATCGCGGAGAACTGGTTGACGTGCCAGGGGCCGGGGTAGACGCCCCAGGTCTGGTCGTCGTAGTGGTACGCGCCCACGAAGTGGATCTCGTCTTCCTCGCGGAGGTCGTTGGCGATGCGTGCCAGCTCGTCGGCGTTCTGTTCGTAGTCTTCCTCTTCGCCGACGAACGGGACCGGGCCGTCCTCAACGGGGTCCTCGTCCGGAATCGGGCGGAACCCGGGGACGCCGGAGAGTTCGCCGCCCTCGGTGAAGACGTTGATGTTGCCCTTCCCGTTGCCGTCAGTCGTGAAGTCGTTCTCGGATCTCCTCTCGGCGTCGAACTTCTGGCCGAGGTTGTGGAAGCCGACGAGGCCGTTGCCCGCGGGCGTGACGAACGGGTCGTCGGGGCCGAGGTCGCTGTCCTCCGTGAGCGCGGCGAACTTCACGACCCAGATGGTGTACTGGCCGTTCGGGATCCCGTCCTTGACGTTGATGTTGACCCGTGTTCCGGTGTCGCCGTTGCCGTTGTCGGGTTTGACGCCGCCAACGGTGGCCTGGCCGTCGACGTCGTCGTACTCGCCCCACGTCACCGGGACCCAATCGTCGTCGTAGCCGTCGTCGCGGTCGTACCCCTCGGGCGGTCGGACGACGAGGTGTCGGCTGTCGTTGAGCGAGCGGAACAGCTCGGAGTCGTACTCCTCGCTTTCCGCGATGATCTCGTTGAGCGGGATCGACACCGGGGCCGGATCGAAGATCGGGGTGCCGTCGTCGAACGGCGGGGCACCACCCGCTGCGTTCGTGATGAAGTTGGGGTTCGGGAGCACATTGATGCCGGCCGTGGCCTGGGTACCGCCGTTTCCGTTCCCGTTGCCGTTGCCGTTGCCGTTGCCGTTCTTCGCGTACGCGTCCGCGGGGACGTTAGCCAGCCCCGCGAACCCGGCCGCGCCCAACAGACCGAGCGTCCGTCGGCGCGAGACGTGCTGTTCGTCGTCGGATCGATCGTCGCGTGGTTGTGACTGATCGGACATCGGGTTTTTTCTCTCGACCGCATCGGTTGACTATGACTGGTATATTGTAATGCTGATCCGGACGTGCGCCGGAGTCGGGAGGCCGCATCGGGGGCGGTCAGGGCGGACGGCTCCGCGGTCGCTCAAACGACGACCGCCCCGGCGCGCGTACGCCGTCGGCCGCGGGTGGCTTCCGGGAGCTACGTCGACGCGCTCCGCACTCGCCGCCGCATCGACCGCAGATACCCCGTCGCGGTGTCGTCGTCGGCTCCGAGGGACTCCCGGACGGTCGCGGCGCCGGCGAGCAGCCGCTCGCGTTCCTCCGGGTCGGGAACCTTGTTCCGGACGACCGTCTCCACGGTGTCGAGAAGGTCCCGGACGGTGTCGTAGGCACCCGCCGCGACCGACCCCACCGCCTCCATCAACAACTGTGCGAGGACGTCGCGGACGTCCGCGGGCAACGGCGGCGGGTCGTGGGATGGCATCACAAGTGCGTTCGAGTCACAGCCACAAACCACCTTCGCAGCGGGTCACCGGGAGCGAAGGACCGAAACGGGTCGCGACCCAACCGGGCGTATGAGCGACACAATCGACGGCGAGCCGGCGGAACTCGCACCCGATGCCGCAACGCCGCCGCCGAGGGAGTCGGAAACCGCGACCTTCGGGCTCGGCTGCTTCTGGGGGCCGGACGCCCGGTTCGGGGCGATGGACGGCGTCGTGAGGACGCGCGTCGGGTACGCCGGCGGGACGACGCCGTCCCCGACCTACCGCGACCTGGGCGACCACACCGAGGTCGTCCAGGTGGAGTACGACCCCGCCGTGCTCTCCTACGCCGACCTGCTCGACGTGTTCTGGGCGAATCACGACCCGCGGGCCTCGTCGCGGACGCGGCAGTACCGGAACGTGATCCTGGTCGACACCGTCGCCCACCGGCAGGCGGCCGAACGGACGCGGCGGGCAGTCGCGTCGAAACTGGGCGGGTCGGTCGGGACCGTGATCGAGGACCTGGCATCGTTCACGCTGGCGGAGCCGTACCACCAGAAGTACGAGCTCCGGTCGACGCCCGTCCTCGGCGACGAACTCGTCGAACACTACGGCGACGACTTCGTGGATTCGACGGTGGCCGCGCGGCTCAACGGGTTCGTCGCGGGCCACGGCGACCCCGACCGGCGGGAGTCGTTCCTCGCCGGGTTGGAACTCCCGCCCAGGGTGCTCGACGAGGTTCGGCGGCGGATCTGAGGAGTCGTACCGAGAACGCTCGGTCTCGTACGGATTATTGTAGTCAATCACCGGTCATCGCTCACACGGGATCGCCGATGACCGGTAATTCGTTACAGTAATCCGTATCAGGCAACGCGGACCGCCCGAACCGAGAGCTCCTCGCAGACGTGGTTCACGTGGTCGCTGTCGGTGTCGCTGACGAGCAGCCGCTCCTCGACGGTCCAGCCCCAGTCGGCGTCGAGGAGTTCCTGGTACGCGAGCAAGTCGCCGACCGTGCCGACCGACGACGCCCCCGGCTCGACGGCGACGAGGACCGCCGACTCGTCGGCGAAGGTGTCGGTCCCCCGGAGCGTCCGGAACGCGTCGGCCTTGTCGATGCCGAGCTCCGCGTCGCCCTCGCGATAGACGTACGGAACGCCGTCGTGGTCCGGGAACTCCTCGGGAAGTTCCGGGTCGCGGGAGGTGAGACAGACCGCGTCGACCGTCGCGTACGCTCCCGACTCGCCGACGGAGAGTCCGACCGGCACGTCGAGCCACCACTTGCCCTCCGGCGATGCGTCCGACCGGATGAACGCCTCCAAGAGCGCGCGTCTGTCGTCTGCCATCGTCGAGCGTGGGTACGGCGTCGGGGATACTGAACTTGTCCGAACGCACTCGGAAGGCGCCGCCTCGCGTTCGTGGCAGGGGACGAGTCGCCGGATCACACTTATGTGAGCCCCGAGTTGGCCCGATGTGAACCGGAGAACGCTCCTCGTCGCGGCCGCGGCGGACCTCGCCGGGTGCCTCGGTAAGGGGGCACGGTCCGGGTCGACCCCGTCGACGTCGACAGCGACGGCCGTCAGCCGAACGTCCGAGGGCGTCGCCGTCACCGTCCGGGTCGTCGACGAGCGCGCGCCGACCGACGACACCGCGAGTGCGACCGTCGAGGGCGAGCGGGTTGTCGTCACCGGGACGATGGACCCACGGGGGTGCGATCGACCCGTCCCGGCCGGAGTCACGTACGACCCGGAGGACGGTCGGCTCCGTATCGTCGGCGGCGGGGAGTCCCCCTGCGGGACCGCGAGCGTGGAGTGTGGTAACGCGAGTTTCGACTACCGGTGTACGGCGTCGGTCGACGGGGCGAACCTGCCGCCGTCTCCGTGGTCCACGAGTATGGCAGCGTCGAGCGGCAGTTCACCAGTGAACGCGGCACGGGCGCAGCCGTCGAACAAAAGGGAGCGGGGTTGTCGAAACTCCGGACTCCGCCGCCGGGAGCCGACGATCACGGCCACTCACTACCCGCCGGTGTGTAGGTGGCCGTCTGGACGCGGATCGCCGTCGTCGGGGGACGGGAGTCGGCAACGGTGGCGGGAGACGTATCGGAGCGGGCGACGACGGCGCGGTCCGGCGGGATCACGGCCACGACGGTGGCGGGCGTGACGCGACCTGAACTCTACGATTGGTGGAGCCGGAACACCTGGGCGCTTCGGGGCCTCTACGGGCTCGTGTTCCTGGGTCGCGGCCGGACCTTCCGGCGGCGGAGCGTCGCTGCGTTGGACCTCAAGCCCGGCGACAGCGTGCTCGAACTCGGCTGCGGTCCCGGAAACTCCTTCGAGCGGCTCCGGTCGGCCGTCGGTCCCGACGGGTGCGTCGTCGGCGTCGACTACAGCCGCGGGATGGTGCGGCGGGCGGCCGAACGCGTCACAGAGGCCGGGTGGGACAACGTCCACGTGATTCGGGCGGACGCGACGCAGCCGGGGATCGCGGAGGGGGCGTTCGACGCGGCCTACGCCGCGATGTCGCTCAGCGCGATGCCGGACCCGACGGCCGCGGTGACGGCCGCAGCGGCGAGTCTCCGACCGGATGGACGGCTTGCCGTGCTCGACGCGCGGCCGTTCCAGCGGGCGCCGCTGTCGCTCGTGAACCCCGTGACGAACCCTGTGTTCGAGTATCTCACGGACTGGCGACCGGAGATCGACATCCCGGGGGCGGTCGACGCCGCCTTCGAGGCGTCGTCGGTCGACAGCTACCACTTCGGGTCGATCTACGTCGCGACCGGCGTGAGGCCGCGGCCGGTCGGGTGAGAAGCGGTCCGTGTGCGCTCCGGTCCGACCGCCTGCACGACGCCGACCGCCACGGGTGAACAGCATATGTACGTGGAGATCGTACTGCTGAGTATGTCGCAGGAACACGAACACGACGCGAGAACCGCTGACGTAAGCCCGGTCGGAGCATCGCTTGCCGGCGGGTTTCTCGGCACGGTGACCGGACTGCGGAAGAGCGGCGTCGGGGGCGCCGTGGTCGGCGGCCTGGTCGGCGGGACGGTCGGGTACGTCGCCGGCGCGGCCGTGGACACGAGTTCCCCGCTGGCACCCAGTACGGACGTCGAGCCGATCAGTATCTCGACGGACGGGGACGACGACGCGGCCGACGAAGCGGACGACGACGCGGCCGACGAAGCGGACGACGAAGCGGACGACGACGTGGCCGACGAAGCGGACGACGACGTGGCCGACGAAGCGAACGACGACGCGGACGACGAAGCGGACGACGACGTGGCCGACGAAGCGGATGAGGGAGACGAGTAGCGGGTTCGCTTTCGGACGTCGACGACACGAGAACGCACGTTGCCCCACTGCCCGCGTGCGTCGGTATAGGCCCCTGAACGGCCTCGACTCCCGGCCACCTGCCGTATCCCGGTTGCCGGCGGCGTCGGGTGGGTTCGATTTCAGTTGTGCGGTCGGGTCTGCGCAGGGAGGGTCAGCGTTTAGCCGTACCGCGCCCGAGAGTCACGTATGTACTGGCGAAGACGACGTGACCTGGAAGGCGGAAAGGAACTGGGCGTCTGGCTGCTCCTCGACGGCGACGCGGTCGAACGAGAACTGTACGTCGAGTCTCACGAGTACCGAGGCGGCAGTTTCGACGTGTATACTGCCTCGCCCGACGACGAGTGGGAGCATATCGGAACCTTCGACACGGCCGAGGAGGCATTCGAGGCGGCTCTCGCACGGATCGAGGCGGGTCAGTTCCCGCTCGAAGGCGCCTGAACGCTTCCGTCCTCCCGGCGGGGGACGGCAGACGGCACGACACCCCCGGGTCTCCCGCGGACTCGCACGGGCGGATGCCCGGCAGTTCGGCCGGGTTCTGTGACAGACAGGGATGTACGTAGCAAGCCGTACGCTGGGGGCCACAACTATCCGGTCGGTACTGGTTTCATCCCGGCCCGACGCAACACGTCTCGTCTGTCAGGGGATATTTCACTCGCTGGATCAGTACTGCCGGCAGGATGCCCGGCGAGCCCTCCAGCGTCGATATCGCGGATAGCATCCGGAGCGGAGCTGATGCTGGGGCCGCTTCTTTCGCGACGCGTCTTCGGAAACCCGTAGAACCCGCGTGGTTTCGGGATGCCCGTTCCGCGGTCGCTGTGGAACGGCCGTTCGGACTCTGTACCGGGCTCTCAGCACGCTCGGTCCGCCGCTTCCGGGGCCCGAACGGCCATAGTGGCCGCGTTACCCATCGTTTCGGTGATACGGTCGTCCGCTCACTCCGGTACGCCTGGGGTGCAGGAGTCAGCCGTCGTGCGAGACCCCTGGTCGGGGAGCAGCGAGGAGTTCACGCGCTCGAAGGAGGGTCACAGCGACAACGGATAGCGCAACGGCAGCCATCAGTACTCCGAGCACCGGCGCGACGACGACCAGTACGACAGCGAGGGCGATATCGGCGGCCACGAGAAGCCCCGGGTAGAGCGGAGCGTCGAACTGTGGCATCATACATCCCCGTAGGGGCGTCGGGGGGAAGAAGCCACTCAAGACTCAAACAGCCGCTGTAGAAACGAATCGAGGGGCAGGGCTCTATCAGAGATCAGGGAGGCATACACGGTCACCGGTTGTGATTCGGGACGAAGTCCCGGATAACGTGGCGTGTCCGAACCGTCCGCTCGAAAACCGAACCCCGCTCGCTATCGCTCGCGGGTCGTTATGGGTCGGGGCGGATTCGACCCTCGATCGGACGTGCTCGCTCCGCTGTGCGCGACCTCCCTGGTTCGAATCCGCGTGACCACATCGGTCCACGAACTCCTCGCTTCGCTCGTCGTTGCGAGGGAGCAAAGGTGGGTCGGGGCGGATATGTTGCGTAGTCCGTACGGACCCTTCGCCCGCGATTTCACACGGTAGAAGTCCTTTAACTGGCGTCCGTGTCAACTATGAACACACGAGATGACGGCCTTGAGCCGCTCGAACCCAAGGCAGCAACCGAGTTGTTCCTTGAATGTAAGGCGGTGAACTGTACCGAATCGACTGTCCAGAACCACCGGTATCGGTTGAAGCACTTCCTCGCGTGGTGTGATGAGGAAGGCATCGACGATATGAACGAACTGTCCGGCAGGGACATCCAATCGATTCCCCACCGGCGTACCGATCCCGTAGATTCCGGCACTCCGCGACAGAGATATTATGCGTTCGCCCACGTGAAATCGGGGGTTCCGCGACATCGTGCGTACACTCGCCGACCAGATGCTCGTGTACACTGTTCCGAGGAACGTCACTTTCAACCGCAAGCTCATACGGCGATTTTCCGTCACGATACGCTACCCGCCACCCCTGGCACTGCTGGTCTGATACCGGATTCATTTCACTCATCTTCGTCAAACATGTCGTTGTACTTCGCAACCGTTTGCGGTCCGACACCAAGCGCAGACCCAGCCTCACTGGCCTGTAGCCGCTCCCCATTCGCTCGTGTAACAGTCAGGTACGCGCCGCCAGGAACCCCCGCATCACTGGCGGTTGTACCAACCTCGGCATCACCAGCAATGTCACGAGCCTCATCAGCATACACGGCCGGATGTTCAGCTAACGCGGCCTACAGCGTCACAATCGCTTCATTAATCGTTTGCGGCGGAAGCACATCAACCGGGACATCATCCGCTAACTCCAAGAACTGCTTGTAGCTGTTCCGGATCGAAACCGTCGTTTTGTTCACGAATTCCGCAACATCCTTCTGCCGAATATCAAGCCGGTGTTTCTGCGCGACCGCATACAGAATCGCCCCGGCAACGGTAGTCGGAGCAAGCCCGCTGTGTAGATTTCGGTCTTTTCCCCGTTCAAGCAGCTCAAAACACTCCGCTGCTAACTCATCCGAAAATCCGAACTCATCAATCCCATCCTCAAGATACGTATCAGGATCAACCGGCGTCGGCTGAATATCTAACTCAGACATTAGATTCGCGCTGAGATGCTGAATATTCTTCTATGACTTCCGCGCGTAATCCGCGATATCCGGGAGCGAAATCGGTTCATCCTGCCGTGTACACGCCAAATAGAAACACGCCCCCGCAACACTATCGATGGAATCGTACTCATACCCGGAGCGCAGCACGTTTCCACACAACCGAATCCCATCGATCATCGTCTCTTCCGCCGCCCCGAGCCGCTCTCCCATCCGTTTGACCTCACTCCCCAAGTACAATAGCGTCGATCGATCTGAATACCGCATACGTACCACTCACAAATCAAATCTATACTATATTTGCCTTTCGCTGACCCCACCCCATCCCGGCAGAACGGATCATTCAAACCAGGGAAACTGGTTATGACCGTCCCAGCGTACCACGTCTCGATACCTCAGATATCCGAATTCCACTGTACGAATCCAGACTACGAGTTCGAGATGCTGTCCGGCTAGGGATACTACATGTACGCGATTGCGGACGACGGGGAACGCATCCACTGTCCACACCCTGGCGAGATGACGCGAGCGCGAGAGGAGATTGGCAAGGACGCATCCCAGGAAGAGATCGACCGTCGCACAGGATTCAACACCTACTGCTTCTACATCCACTGCGAAACGCAGGTTGATTTAGATCTCGATCGGGATGAGAAGGAATGCTCGGAGTGTCGATCAAACGCAGTCAAGACCATCGACGAACTCGTTGACAAACAATGCTCGGTCTGCGAAGGACGGACATTCGTCGCTGAGGATACCAGCGCGATTGTATAACTGTGATAACGGAGAATATAAACGAACACCCGATCGCTGTATGAAGTTTAAATGTATGGCGTAACGATCAGTTTCGTATAAAAAGCGGTACGAACACGGACGCTGACGGTGGTGCGAGAATGTCGCTTGATATTCCGGCGTAAGATACGAGCCTCTTCAAAAGCCAGGCTGTTCACGATGTGCTCTCCTTTTTATGTCGATACCATACTGACGAGTTCGCTATAACGGAACTGGCCGAAGCAGCAGACTACTCCCGTCCAACGATCACGAAAGCAGTTGTCACGCAAACGAGGATATGAGCGCGGTACCGAGACAGCGGGTCTCCTCTGGCCAATCTTGAAGCCGGTTGATTGAGAGGTGGTTATAATCTTGGATCTACGTGGCGAGATACAAGCCAAAGTGGTGGGGAAACGAACAACACAACCTGGACTCTATCCAGACTTGCCCTGTTAAGATGTTGTATTGGCCAAGTGTAATCAAAACCGTCGTTCCTACGGCGTGAAGTATTACGCGCTGGTGGCTGACGACATATCTACAGAATCGTGACTGGACTTGACGAGTCTGGCGTTTGGCAACGAGTTTCGGCGAATACCTTGGAGTGGCCGAAGCTGTCGACTCGACAGACGCTTCCGGTCGTGAAATTCAAGCAGCCGGTTCGACGCCTGTGGTCTCTCCGTGGAGAGAACCAAGTGTCGGGACTCTTCCGAGGTGGTTCAGGGTGTCACGACTAATTTGCCGACATACCCACCGGCGAGTACGTCACGGTGGGCGCCGGCCGCGTCGGTGAAATCATAAGTATCCGCGACGACAGCAGTCAGGTCGCCTCGCGTCATAAGACGGGTGAGTCGCCGTAGAACCGGCGCTCGAACGGGGCGGTTGTCCATTCTGAGGGCTTTCACAGTCGCCTCTTTGGTGTATAGTGGGACGCCGTTTGTCTCCGGGACGTGGCCCATAATCGGGATGATCTGACCGCCCTCGGCAAGGACCTGAAGATCAAGATCAAGATACTCTTCCAACCGGTGGTCAAGGATTGTCTCGACACCCACTCCGTCGGTGGCTGCCAGGATCTCCTCTGCGAGCGACTCGCTATCGTAATCCAGTACCGTAGTCGCACCGAGATCACGAAGCCGGTCGCGGACATCCTCGGACCCGGCCGTCGTGACTACGTCTGCACCGCTGCTCGCAGCGATCTGGATAGCTGCGTGACCGACGCCACCGCTGCCCCCGTGGACGAGTACCCGGTCACCGGCCTGGATGCCGGCAAGGTCTTCAAGCGCGGTCCACGCGGTCGCGCCGACGTTTCCGAGCGCAGCGCCGACTTCGAACGAGACGCCATCCGGAAGATGGGCCAGTTTCGTCTCGGGGATTGCCGCGTACTCGGCGAACGTGCCACCCTCAGCGCGATCCATCCCCGAAGCGAAGACACGGTCGCCTTCCTCGAAGCGGTCAACGCCCGCTCCGACAGCCGTGACGACGCCGGCACCATCTCCCCCGGGAATGGTTGGAAGCGGAAGCTGACCGTACTCGCCGGCCCGAAACAGCACGTCGACGCGGTTGACGCTCGCACCCCGCATCTCGACGAGGACCTCGTCGGCATCGGGATCGGGACGGTCAATTTCATCGACGCCGAGAACGTCAGGCTTCCCGTATTCGTGGTAGCGGACGGCCCTCATACGCTGGTCACCTCTCCGGGGTGGCAGGCGGTAGTACCACTCCTGACGCAGGGGAGCAGTGACACCAAACCGCCGGGACTATGGCTGGTAGCCGTCGAACCGATGCGTGGACTGCTTGTGGGACCATCGGGCAACATTGCATTTCCAGAGAGGGGTCCCGTCCGGGTAGCGGTTCTGTGGAGTATACTCAGGGGTTTTAAGTTGTCTGAATCGCGGATGTCGAATATGAAACACATTCGAGTCACGGCACAACCGGATCTCGATAGATCGCCATCGTTCGTCGCGTATCTGCTAGACTCACCTGAAGTAGCAGAAGCGCGTGCTCTCGACTGGAACCGGGCGGACGTAACGACGAGCACACACCTCTATGCTATCAAAGGCGATGCCCGCGGGTTTCAGGACGCTGCGACCAAGACGCGCGGAGTAGAGTCCGTGACGCTCTCCGCAACTGAAGAGCCGATATCGTATTCGCTCATAGACGTGCGAGATGATGTCGTCCCGATGTTCGGTGTGATTGAAGATGCTCTCGCCCGCACTGGAATGGTCGTTCACAGGCCGCTCGTCTACCGGAAGGGTCAGATCCACGGTCACGTCGTCGGTGACCCGTCGGCGCTTCAAGCGGTTCTGGACCGGGCTCCGGAGACACTGGACATCGGTATCGATGCGATCGGTCAGTTCCCGAGCGCTCAGGTGAACCCCGCATCCCGACTGAGCGAGCGGCAGTCAGAGGCGATCGCTGTCGCGCTTGAGCTAGGCTACTACGACCAACCCCGGCAGGCTACCCACGAAGATGTTGCTGAACGACTCGGGTGCGCCCCAAACACAGCCAGCGCACACCTTCAGAAGGGTGAAGCGAAACTCGTCCGTGCGGGGATGAACACGTTCCACTCGTCAATCTGAGAGCAGTTACGATTCCGATAGCCCCGATGCGATCGCCCCGCACGAGACAATCACAACCTTTGTATGAAGTGTAGCATCGATTCCACCAGATGCCGAATGCTTCGAGCCACGATTCTGTCGCCGGTAGCCCCACATTACTGAACGAATTCGAAAATACGGATTTCGACGTTTCACCTCACGACGGATACGGCCGACACTGTTCCGATTTCCATAGCGAGTTATGTAAAACCAGCACGGTAACCGACGTATTTGTCGTCTGAAACAACCTGACGTGAAGGAAAGTGTTCGTGTTGGGATCGACAACAGCGTTCAGCCAGTGGCGCTCATCATTGATCCGAATCACTGTGAAGCCGTGGGTTTCGCCTCGAAAATTCTATAAGCCGGCGATGTGGAGACAAGTACCCACTTCAATCGCTTGCCGAGATGTCTACTCTCGCTTCACAAACTCAAGTCAATCCACGTGCTACCACCACTGAGGCGGTCGAATTCGGCTATAGACAATTCGATCCAATGACCACTTCACTCCTAACTTAACACGACAGTCGTCATATCTAACAGATTTAACTTCCGTGAGGGTAAGAACCAGACTATGGGTGGGACAGTAGGTAGGACCTCCGGTACAATTCGCGTCCTTCACGTGGATGATGACCCGGATTTTGTAGACTTGGCCGCGACATTTCTTGAAGAGGAGTATGATCAATTTACTGTCGAGACCGCAACCAGTCCCAGCGATGGACTGGATCGACTTGCCGATACCGAGTTTGATTGTATCATCTCCGACTACGATATGCCCGGTCAGAACGGTATCGAGTTTCTTGCGGCCGTCCGCACCGAGCATCCTGATCTCCCGTTTATTCTCTACACGGGGAAGGGGTCCGAGGAAATCGCCAGTAACGCGATTTCCGCGGGGGTTACCGATTACCTACAAAAAAAGAGTGGGACTGATCAGTACGTTGTTTTGGGAAACCGGGTGAAAAACGCTGTCGAGCAATTCCGCTCGCAACAGGCCCTCACCAAACGGAATCGAGAACTACAGCGGTACAAACGGATGGTCAACTCGATACACGAAGCCGCCTGTATCTACGATTCCGAGGGCCGATTCGAGCTTGTCAACGAGTATCTTGCTGAGTGGTACAACAGTACCCCAGCGGAACTTGCGGGTGAACAAAGCACTCTCATCCCCCGGATCCGTGAGCAAGCGGATGGCGATCCATTTCAGGAGCTCCTGTCGGGTAAACGAAACGAAATCCAAGGTGAGCTCGACAACACCTTCCCCGACCACGGATACGCGGTGCTGGAGTATCGGTTAACGCCATTGCGGGCGGATGGCACCATCGAAGGAGTCGTAGGCGTCGCTCGTGACATCACCGACCGTCGGGCACAACAAGCCGAATTCGAACGGAAAGACCGGGCGATGGATGCGGCTCCCGTCGGCATCACGATCAGTGATCCCTCACAGGACGACAATCCCCTCATCTACGTCAACGACCGTTTCACGGAAATGACAGGGTACCCTGAAGAAGAAGTCCTCGGTTCCAACTGCCGGTTTCTCCAGGGAGAACACACGAACCCTGAGGCAGTCGCTCAGATGCGAGAGGCGATCGCCAGCGAAGAACCCGTGACTGTCGAACTTCGAAACTATCGGCAAGACGGCACCGAGTTCTGGAATCGGGTCTCGATTGCACCAGTATACGGTGACGACGGCGAACTCACCAATTACGTCGGCTTCCAACAAGACGTGACCGAAGAAAAAGAACACGAACAGAAACTTCACGAAGAGCAGGCGTTCATCGAGCAGAGTCTCGATACCCTGGATGATATCTTCTATTTCGTCGATACCGACGGCGACTTCCAGCGATGGAACAGCAAGCTGCCGGAGCTCACCGGCTACAGTGATGCGGAGATCGGATCGATGAACGCCTTAGAGTTCTTCGAGGGCGAGCACCGCGAAGCGATTGAACACTCGATCAACGAGATCTTCGAGACGGGGTCACACGTCACCGAAGCCGAGATCACGACTGCTGACGGGCGACAAGTCCCACACGAGTTTCGAGGGGTTCGGATGACGGACGACGACGGGGAGCCGACAGGGATCATCGGGATCGCCCGCGACATCACCGAACAGAGGAAACGCGAGCGCCAGCTCGAAGAAAAAACTGAGGAACTGGAGCAGCTAGCAACGAAATTTGAGACACAGTACCGAACGCTGTTTGAGAAAGCCCCGGTGATGACAATTCTCACACGAGCAGAAGACGGCGAGCCGATCATCGAGGACTGTAACAGTCAGTTCGTCGAGACACTTGGATATGATGCGGACGCGATACTCAACCGCGAGCTCGCGGACTTCTATACGTCCGACTCGGCGGAGACATTGCTCGAAGAGGGCGGGTACAAACGCTCGGTGGAAGGGACGTTCGACAGAGAAAAACGGGAGCTGGTGACTGCCGATGGCGAGGTCGTTGAGACACTTCTGCGTGCGGTTCCACGCCGCACAGCCGACGGCGAGGTCATCGGCACGATGGCAATGTACATCGACATCAGCGAACGTGAGTCGGTTAAGCGTGCGAACGAGCGGCTCGAAGAGTTCACGAGTGTCGTCTCACACGATCTCCGGAACCCACTGAACGTCGCCACCGGACGGCTCGAACTGGTTGCCGACGAGTGTGACAGCGACCATCTCGACGATGTCGAACGGGCACTCAACCGGATGGGGACGCTGATCGATGATCTCCTGACGCTAGCCCGGGAAGGACAAGAGGTGACCGACGCTCAGCCGGTCGATCTCTCCACGATGATCAACGGGTGCTGGGAGAACGTCGAGACCAAGCAAGCGGTATTGACCACTCGTATCGATCGAAGCGTCCTGGCCGACAGAAGTCGTCTCAAGCAGGTGTTCGAGAATCTATTCCGGAACGCAGTCGAACACGGCGGAGCGGATGTGACTATAACGATTGGCGAACTAGACGACGGGTTCTATATAGAGGATGACGGTCCGGGGATTCCGGTCGACGAACGTGAAGCCATCTTCGAGGCCGGCTACTCGCGGTCGGCAGACGGAACCGGGTTCGGGCTGAGCATTGTCGAACAAGTTGTTACCGCTCACGATTGGCAGATCCGTGTCACAAACGGGTCAGACGGCGGGGCACGGTTCGAGATTACGGATGTCGAATTCGTCGCTCCGTAGATCCTCTACATTGACCAGTTCACGGACCCAGCGCAGGGATTACAACGGTTCTACGAGACCCTGTACTCTAACTACAGGATGAGTATCAGACACCCTTCCCAATCATATAAAAAAACCCAGACCGCCACCCACCCGCGGCGCGCCAGCCGTTAGCCGTCGCCGCTGAGCTGCTCGATAATCCCTTCATTCACCATCCGGATCAACTCCGGATTGACATCACCGAACCTGCCCGAACCCTCACCACCCGCGTCCCCGTCATAGTCAGCCCCCGCCACATCGTCTACACGGCCAGCCTGAGTCACACCACCGGTCCCGTCACCGTCAGCCCCTGGCTGCTCAGCAGCATCAGCATCGGCATCACGCCCAGCGTCGGCGTCCGCAGCCCCGACCGACTCTCCGGCACCCTCACTGGACGGGTCAGTCATCGCCGCCGCCTGCGGGTGCTGGCCACCGGACCCGCTGCGCCGAAACTCATCGAGCGGGAATTCGTACGCGTACGCCCGCTTGTACTTATGATACGTCGAGCGCGGCGACTGAATAGATCTCGTTGGGCACGTACCCGATACCGATTCCCCGAGCAATCTTGATCCTGTAGATCTTACAGAGAGATATGGACGACACGCTCGTTCAAGAGATGCTCGGGGATCACTCACGGAATCCACGGAATTACGGTGCCCTCCAATCACCTGATATCGAAGCCGAAATGACGAACCCGCAGTGTGTCGGCCCCACTCATCCCGATGGCGACCGTGTCTCGCTGTAAATCGCTCTTAGCGACGACGGAACCATCGTTGAGGCCGTTCGCTTCACAGGGGATGGATGTACATTGTCTCAAGCTAGTGCTTCGTTGTTATCCGAACAGATGGTCGGTACCGCTGTTTCTGAGATCATCGAGTGGGATACCGAATACATCGAAGAACGTGTTGGAATGGAGTTGACACCCAGCAGGCTCCAGTGTGCAGAATTAGTCCTCACAGCGTTTCGGCAAGCAGCTGAAGACCACGAGTAGCTCCCGAGAGCCATCGCCATAGCGTGTTGCTCACTGCCACCCACCAGCGGTCACAGTGAAGCCAACATCCCGAAGTCGATCACCGAGCGGATCACCAATCCCCGAAGCGGGCGTCAGAATGCCACCGTCTAGCGGTGACTCCGTCTCACCTCGCAGCAAGCACATCCCAGCCTCTCCAAGCATCCGGGCGGTTGCACCATAGCCAGGATCCAGCTCGGCTCCGATCTCACTCGCGACAGTGAATGGCCCGTCGGTCGTTGTCCCGCGGCCGATGACACGAACCAAGAAGTGACCTGATTTGCGCTTCGCTTCCGAGGGCCCTGTGCCCGGCTCAGGGAACACGAACCGACGCAATCCACGCCGAAGCACCCGACTCTTCATCGCAGCGGTTCCGACACCCAAGCCGAGTGCGATCCCGCCAGCTGCTGCGGCACCGCCGATCCCAGACCCGGTTGGAATGACCTCTGTACACCGAAACTCTCGGCCCCACGGATACTCCAAGAGGGCGTTACTCCGTCGGATGACCCGTTCGTTGACGGCTGCCATCGGCGAGGGAGCCGTCCATATCGAGCGGATGGAATCCCGCTGTGGTCGTCGCTGTTCGCCTGTATCGACACCGCAGCGTTCGCCCGGTGGAGCCAACGAGTACGGATTCGATACTGTTTCCCGGGCAATCGGATCAGTCGCAGCGGCTTCGAATAATTCGGCCGCACTAGCTAAAGTGCCGCCACTCACCCCACCCTCTCCCTCTTCGAGATAGATACGAACGAACTCACAAGCATCTCCAAACTCCTCGGTAGCGTACGATTGCAGCAGGTTAACCCCGAGGTCGGATGGGATCGAATCGAACCCACAGCTGTGGACGATTTTCACGTCAGCAGCCACAGCATCGTCGTGATAGCGGTCGATCATCTCTCGAACCCAGTTAATCTCCCCGGTGAGATCACAGTAGTCGGTTTCAGCCTCAATACAGGCTTCGACGAGTGGGGTCCCGTACGTTGTGTAGGGCCCGACTGTCGTACAGATGACCTTCGTTTGGCCGGCTATCTTACCGAGGCTCGCCGGGTCGGTGGCATCACCGACGACAACGGCGATCTGCTCTCGATCAGACTCATCTGTAAGCTCTTCTGCGAGCCGGCGGAGCTGGGATTCATTTCGACCACCAAGAGCAACAGACAGTTCAGCAGCGGGGTAGTGACTGGTGAGGTGTTTGGCGACGAGTTGGCCAGCGAATCCTGTGGCTCCCCAGACCACGATATCGTAGTTGGTTGGTGTAGATGACACGAGTTTCTACTACCAATAGGACGTGAAGACCCTCAACTGTTCGGGCAAGGCTCTGGCCGGAGACCGTGGAACCATCTTCTCCGGGTTCTACCAGGGACTGCCGTGCCAGATGGAGAGGTTCTATACAGCAGTTGGTCGTTGGTTGTTCCACCCCGCCAGCGTTGAAACACCCGTCAGGTGAACGTGCGTACTTTCCTATTATAAGAACATCCGCCAAGCCGTTACCCGCAGTTTGTCGTCCCGAGGGTGGTTCGTTACTTAGTCGTCGTCAGCGGTGTACGCGCCGCCACGGCGCTTGACACGTGCGACGACAAGCCGCTGGTCGGTCTTCCGGAAGCTCACGGACAGCCGAAACTCACCGATACGGATTTTCTTGTAGGGACTGTTCTGGAGTGGCTCGCCGTAGTCCGGTGGGTCACGCCACGGTGAAGAGACGATTTCATCAAGCTTGTCGAGTATCCGGTCTTGCTCAGCGGGTGACAGTCCATTGAGGTCCTCTTCGGCTGTTGAGGAGAGTTCCCACGTCCACCCGTCGTAACTCATCGCTCGTCCCGAACCGCTCGCGGGCTTCCTCGGCGCTGGTTGTCCGTCCCTCTCGAATGTCTTCCTCGGCTTCGAGTAGCGCAACGAGTTCGTCGCGGTCGAACGTCGGGAATTCGACCGCATCTCGGAGCGTATACCGGATGAATTCGCTTCGGCTGTTGAATCCGCGTCCCTGCCACGTCTCGTCGATCTTGGCGAGGAACGACTCGGTGACTTTGAAGTTCACAGTGGCGATGTCGTCCGTGTCGTCGTCATCTGTGGTCGCTCCGGACATATAGATGTAATACATTGGTCTTACCAATAGTCGTTTCGCCGGAATACAATCGGCTGATGTGATTACTCGATACATAGACTCCCTGTATTGATCGATCGGTGAGTCCCCTGTGTTGAATGAATCCTGTGTGGTGTGCGAAGTCTTCTATGACACCCTCAAAGACAAGCTTATTGAATCAAGCAGGATAACAGGATACGAAACTGAATGGTCTTTTCATTTGACACCACGTACAAAGAGTTAGACTCAAGTCTATATTCGAGGGTAACGCCGGAACGTATCGCTCATCCCGAAGTTTTGCTTTGTAATGACGAGGTGTGTGCTGATCTTGGATTGGAGACAGCGGAACTCGATGCAGAGATGTTAGCAGGTCAGGATCGCTTGGAAGACCCGATTGCGCAAGCATACGCAGGCCACCAGTATGGAAGTTTTACCATTTTGGGCGATGGGCGAGCGATGATACTTGGCGAGCATATATATGATGGGGAGAGGTACGACATTCAGTTGAAAGGGGCTGGTCAAACGCCGTATTCCGGACGAGGCGATGGTAGGGCTACGATCAGTTCAATGCTGAGAGAGTATCTGTACTCATACGCGATGCAGCATCTCAACATCAAAACATCGCGGAGTCTGGCCGTCGTCGAGACCGACGAAGCAGTCGAACGGCGCCGGACAGAACCCGGTGCCATCCTTGTCCGAGTGATGAACAGCCACATTCGATACGGAACGTTCCAGTATGTTGCCAGCCAAGCACCCGATGAACTACAGCGCTTCACTGACTACGTTATCGACAGGCACTACCCGCAGCTGAACGCAGCGGATCGTACGTATCTAGAGTTCTTCGATGCAGTTATGCAGTCGTCGATTGAGATGGTTGTTGACTGGTTGCGTGTCGGATTCATTCACGGCGTGATGAATACGGACAATATGAGTATCGATGGAGAAACATTCGATTACGGCCCGTGTGCGTTCATAAATTACTATGATGAGGAGACAGTGTTCAGTTCAATCGATAAGCACGGGCGGTATGCATTCGGGAACCAGCGGCCGATCTTGCGGTGGAATCTTGAACGGTTTGCAGAGGCACTCCAACCGCTGTGTACACAGTCACCGCTCACGTCTGCTGAACTTGAAGACAAACTGGACGAGTTTGCGGAGCGATTCGATGCGCAGTACTACGCGATGATGCGCAAGAAACTGGGGATCGCCGCAGATGGCGAGGAAGAACTCGTTGATGAGTTTGTGGAGTGGCTTCGCACGTCGAACGCTGACTACACCAATACGTTCCTCGAATTAGAGACGCCTGGAACGTGTGATGACTCAGTGTTTGCAACAGCAGAATTCGAACAGCTTCGGAATCGATTGGCTGCTGTCGGCCTAGATCAGGAGTTGATGCAGGAAGCCAATCCACAATATATCCCCCGCAACTATCTGGTTGAAGAGGCACTAGATGAGTATCTCGACACTGGGGAGTTATCCAAGTTCACGGAGTTGTTGACCGTGTTGGAAAATCCCTACACATCGAAGGATATGGGTTCGAAATTCCAGCAACCACCGCCACGGGAGTTCGATGCAGAGTATACAACGTACTGTAATACGTGAGCGGATATTATAACCGGAGTTCTGGATATCCTTCCGCTATACATCACCCGCTACTCGGGGTGTAGATCTTGTGTGAGAGGGCCCCAACTGCTGAACAAGACACATCCCTACGACAAGGAGACCGATCACACCCATTATTACTCCCAGCACTGGAGCAACCAGAAGGAGGACTCCAGCGAATCCAAGATCAAGTAAGCCTATCGACACGGGATAGAGTGTTTCCTGCGTCATCTTGTACTCGTATAGAGTCGGGATCGGCAAAAAGTCGCTCAATGCTCAAAGAGACGCTATACATACTATCGGGCTGAGTCGGGAAGCCATTTTCTAACCCTTCAGCAGTACACGTTTAATCCGGTCTTCTCGTAACGATCACTCCGGTCTCTTACTGCCGAGCGCCGTCACGTGGGGTAGCGCTCGACGATACTCACTCAGAGTACTCGTTATTACGGGGGTTTTCGCGTAGTTTTAGCCGTGGACATTCACGTCCGTACGTACCGTGTGATACTCACCCACACAGTTATTAATCATTAATATCATCTTCTTGTATGAGGTATCGAGTGAAATGCGATAACTGTGACCTCAGCGAGGAACTACACAAGCACGACGCCTACGGTCGAGCGAAGGAACACGAAAGTCAGTATACGTCCCACACAGTTGCTGTCGTCCGGCCGCGTGAGTGATCTGGTTCTGTGCCGATGTGTTCCTTCAAGAGAGCACCGGTGTATTGCTGATTGATTCAGACGTTGTGTTGACAGTGTCATCGTGGACGAGGACGTAAGATCGGTCGCCAAGTAGGTCGAATAAATCTTCCATATCATTGTCCTTCCAGACGATCTTCGGGTTTTCAACAGCGAATTCGGCGACCCGTGTGCTCGCACCGCCAGGATCGCTCAACACAGTGTCGGTTACGAGTAGCGCGCAGGCGATGGATTGGAAGGAGACGACACCGACGAACTCGCCGTCGCGTGTCAACCCCATCTGGGAGAATTTCCGTGAGAGCATCGACTCAATGACCTCGCCAACCTGAGCATCAACCGGGACGGTTTCGAGCGGTGGTGCCTCGATTTCACCGACTTCCGCGATCGCCATAGGTGTCGTCCACTCGGAGCACTGGCAAAAACGCTGCCACCGAATAGTATGCTTCTTGAGAATATCTAGAGGTAAATTTATTACCGAATAGAATTATACAGTGTATTGTGATGTCTCAGACGGATACGGATACGGAGTCGGACCTCACGGCGCTGCCGCATCTGTACACGGTACACGATAGCATTCCGTACGGTGTCGCCGCACGGATCCGGAATCACGACGCGGTTCCTGGCAACGCGATTGCCGAAGGCGCGGCTGCGTACCACCGGTACTTGGAGACCTCTGACGAGGAGATCGTGGCCGTACATCCAGACGGGTTTGCGACAGCGGTTCATCTCGGGTCGATGACGATGGCCACGGTCTCGCTGGATGCGGCCCCCCAAGACGTGCTCACCGCAGTCGCTGACGAAATCGACCTTGAGTCGTACTCGCTGTTAGTGTTCGGACGGCCCTCACGGACGCCCGATCACTCGATTCAAGAGTATATCTGACTGGCTCTCCTGAGTTGCGTTCAGAGGAACTGGGAGCCCGCTCCCGTCACGGGATGTTGTAGCGATCGGAGGTAACGGCAGTGTTTTCGATGGTGATGAGCCAGGCGACTCTATCAATAGGATCGTTGTTTGTGCTCATCTGTTCTGCTGCGCCGGTGTACTGTACTGGAATCTCTTCCCAGGTATCTTTGGCTGCGTCGTGATGGTGCCCTGAAAAAACATAGTCAAACTGGTCGGGAAATCGGTGGGCAATACGTGCGAGGTCTACAGCCTGTGAGTTGTCGGCGGTTAACTGTTTGAGAGTTTGGTGGAGCAGCAGGATGGAGACCGATTCATCAACAGTTTCTGGGAAGGTGAGTGTTTTCCACGGGAGATCGCCATTGGCGTGGTGATTGATGCCGAAGAGACGGACGTGTGAGTTGAGTGGTGTGCCGGTGGTGGTGAGGGTGGTGACGAGCGGCCCGGTGCGCCGGGTGAGAAGATCATCGCCCGGTTCTGAACTGTGGTTTCCCGAAACGTAGTAGAACGGAATGTCTGCGGCTGCTAGTGGGGCGAAAATGTGCGTGTCGATGTACTCCGCGTCATTGTTGTCAGCCGATCCGTGGAAAATATCACCGGCGTGGACGACCGCCTCAACGTCTTCCTGGACTCCGTAGTGAACGGCGGTTTTAAACGCTTCACGCGGGTTGATCGTTTCTTCAAAGCCCGAACCAGGGTGTTTGTCTCTCCCCACGTGCGTGTCTCCCAGCACGAGTAGTTGCGTGGTCTGCGTGTTGCCGAGTGGCGTGACTCGGGTTTTCGTGCTGGACGCAAGATGGACTTTGATTTCTCCGCGGCCTTTCTGGACGCCGCACCGTGAGATCCTGTACCGGTGCCCGAGAGTCCAGTCCACTGTAAGGTTCGCACCGTCGTAATCGATGAACCGGATCTTCTCACCTGTGGAGTCGGTGAGTATCACTTCTGCACGGCGGGACTGCCCAGGATGCCACTCGATATCGGTGACTTCGAGACTGATCGAATCAGGTAGCGGCTGTCCAGCGGACAGCTCAGCAACCGTGAGCAAGAACAATCACTGTGTTTGTACCCGAGAATGGAGCCCGACAAGGATGTGTCGGTGGCTCCTCGCCATCTCAACTCTACGCCAACCTGTGGTTGTCTGTTTGAACCCGATCCAAGCTTCTCAGAACCACCGGAAAGACGCGATGATCCAGGGAAACCTCCAGGTCGAGGGCAAGACGTATCCCCGCGACTGCTGAGGCGTGTGGTACGGGAACTTAGATGACTTCGTCGGAATTACCGCCGAACGAACTAGCGGATCGGTATGAAGCGTTATCCGCGGTGCTGAACCAACTACCAAGTGACACACACCCAGCGTGGCAGACCGCGATCAAGGCTGTACTTTTCGGTGGTGAAGGATTGACCGCCGGAGTGACGTGTTACGGTGAGCAGCAGGCTGAACGGAACGGATTCAAACTGTCGGAGTACCGGGCACAGTACGGTGATGGCGACCGGGTCAAAGAGTTCCCGGCGATCGAAATGACCCGGCCGGCGAAGTCCGATCGGCAGTACGTGGATGAGTCTTTTCGGGTGCCGGTTACACCGGAGTCAGGTACGGCACTGCCGTTGGTTGTCGATGCGGACACGCTACCAGGCGCGATTTCACTGCTGAACGAGTTCCCGGTAACGCCCGCAGCCGACACACCGGGTGACGGTGGCGCACAGTTGCTTGATCCTAACCAGATTCTTGAGGTCTCTGCGTCGTCAGGAGATGCTGACGACCTGTCGGCGTCTGAAGGTTCTGAACAGTCGAGCAGTGAGATACCGGCGAATGAGCTTGCGGACCTCTACGATGGGTTGTACGCGCTATTAGAACGGATGCCTGAAACAGCGCATCCAGGATGGCGAACAGCTGTGGAGTCGGTGGTGTTCACTGGCGAGTATTTGCGTCCGAAGGTTCGTTCCTACGGCACCCAACAGAGGGAACGGAACGACTTCGGGATGCCCGACTACAGGGAGCAGTACGGCAACGGCGAGCACGTAACGGAGTTTGAAGTGATCCAGACCGCTGACCTGCTGCCGGACGAGACCCACCACGACAAGGGCGGTATCACACGACCGGTTGCGCCCGAGTCAGGAGTGGCTTTACCGATCGCCCCGACGGCAGAGGAATTGTCTACAGCACTCCAGTTGCTCAACGAGTTGCCAGTGGCACCACAGGCTGACCTCGATTCGGCCGGTGGCGAATCACTGCTTGACGTTGAGGCGATTCTCGCAGACTACTCCGATCTCGACCAATCAGCCCCCTCGGGTGACGCACGGTCGTCCCGTACCACAGGAGATGGATCCACGGACTCGGACCGAACCTCATCACCTACGGGTGATGACGTCAGTGTAGACACGGCTACTGTACAAACACCTGAAGTGGAAGAGTCCGGAACGAAGGAAACAACTGCTGACTCTGGAGATACCACGGCGGATACAACGGTGCTGCGTGCTGAGACGGCTGGTGAAAGTACTGTTCCGCCTTCGAATCAAGAATCCTCTGAGAGTACCGAGACACGGAAGTATGAAGATCCAGAGGCAGAACGTGCCCACCGTCAAGCACGACAACGTGATCCATCAGACGTGGTCGAATTAGGTGAGGAAATCACGCTGATACTCAAAGAAGTGGATTACAGCTCCCGTCCACCAACGGTAATGGGGACGAAAAACAGTTTGAAAGTGTTTGTTACCGATGCCCCACAGGACCTCTCGAAGTACGATGCCATCCGCGTGAAGGTCACTGATTACGGCGGAACAAAGACCACCGCTGAAGCAGCATTCTCCGACTACGTAGACTAACGACAGAAACCGACCAATCAGCGTGGATTATGTCATCTGTCGTTTGTGTTATTTCATTGCTCGGTGAAATATAACGGAGTAGCGGCTGCGTCGGCATTCAACACTTCTGCGGCGGGCATTCCGACGCCGAGCAGGTCCGTTTCGCCGTCAGTGAGCCGAATCGTGTTGTACGGTGCTAGCCGGCGGCGGACCTCAGCCGGGATCTCCCACCCGCCCCACGTCGGCGTGGTGAACTGCGTTTCCGTGACGACGTACGTGCCGGTGTCCGTATCGAGGTCGGGGTACAGCGTGTCTTTCGCGGCAGCGAGCACGGCTGGTTCGGTGAGTGTGGCTGCCATTTCGTCGGTATTGTTACCCACTCAATATGAAGATGGGTTGTGGGTAGAGGAAACTCAATCAGCGGTGTCGGTGTAGATGTCGGTGAGAACCGATTCAATACATAGACAGGCTTCGTGGATGAGTATCTCCCGCGGGTCCGGACCGGAGAGTTCATCGAATGGCACAGTCGATTCAAGATGGGTCGTGACGCTCCACGGGCAGAGATCGTGATCCTCATAGAGTGCTGTGGCGGCTTCATACTCGCCGTATTCATCGGTGTCGGCGCGGTACTCGGCGGCGACCTCGGCGACGAAGGCACGGAGTTCGGCTTCCGAGTCGAAGTGCCGGTCAGTCATTAGGTGGTCTTGGTGTGGGCCGTGGACATAGGTCCGAGGGTCTCCAGCCAGTTGATGCTGAAGCGGCGTCGTTTGCGCCGGGGTGTGTGGGTGTCTCGGCGGTCATCTTACGTGACGTTGGGTATCGGTCTGTCTCCGGTGTGTCATAGAAGAGGTGTCACGGTGTTTCTTTCACGACCTCACAGCGGAATCAGGCGTGGGATTGTGCCTGCGCACTGCTGGCTTCATTTGTACCTTCTATCTCCGAGGCCTGTCGAGATCGTGTATCATTCTGCGAGCGACGCGAGCGGTAAATCGTCTCCTCGAAACCGTGTGCCCCTACCGGCAAAGACTGAAGACCACCGCACTGGTATTCGTCACTATGTCGAAGCAGCTGAACACCGTCGTCTCAGGTGACGAGTCGGACATTCACGACGAGCCCCACATTCGAGACCGACGAATCACCGTGAGTCACATCCACGCGCTGGTCGAGGAGCGCGACCTCGACGCGCAGACGGTGGCGGACCGCTTTGACCTCACTGTTTCGGACGTCTACCACGCATTGGCGTACTATCACGACCATCCCGAAGAGATGCGGGCGGTCGAAGAACGCCGTCGAGAGCTTTACGAAGCTGCAGACGACGATCCGAGCATCATTACCGGCCCCGGTGACCTGCCGGAATCGTCGTGATGCAGGTGTCGTTTCTTCTTGACGAGAACATCGCGGCGCCGTTGGCTGACAAACTTGAGAAAGCGGGCCACGACGTAGAGCGTGTCGTTGACGTGGACGAACTGGGAGAAGGTGTCGACGACACAAAAATTCGCCTGTACGCCGTTCGAGAGGGGCGCCTCCTCGTCACCAGCGACGACGACTTTGTCCAGATGCCGGCAGACTCACACAGCGGCGTATTCTACGTCCCCGACCAGTCGCTTTCCTCGCACGAACTCTACCATATCATCCAGCGAGTTATCGAAGCGTTCCCCAACCGCGAGACAATGGAGACAGTGACGTATCTTACTACCGACTGGTTGTGAATTACGAGGCAAGCGAGCGGTACGTGACTCATCCGTTACGAGCAGCGGGCGAGCGATAGACTGGAACGAGACGACACCGACGAACTCGCCGCGCGTGTCAACCCCATTTGGGAGAATTGCCGTGAGAGCATCGACTCGATTACGCGACCGAGCTGTACATCGACCGAGACGGTTTCGAGAGGTGGTGCCTCGATTTCTCCGACATCCGCGATCGCCATAGGTGCCGTCCAGTCGGCGCACTGGCAAAAACATCCCCACCGTGAAGTATGCTCGTTGAGAATATTAACAGACAATTTTATTACCCAAAAGAATCATATTGCGTAGTATGATGTCTCAGACGGATACGGAGTCGGACCTCACGCCGCCGCCGCATCTGTACACAGTACACGACAGCATCCCCTACGGCGTCGCCACGCGGATCCGGACTCACGACGCCGTTCCCGATGACGTGATCGCTGAAGGCGCGGCCGCGTACCGCAGGTACGCAGAGACACCTAACGAGGAGATTGTCGCCGCACACCCCGACGGGTTTGCGACAGCCGTTCACCTCGGCTCGATGACGATGACGACGGTATCGCTGGATGTAGTCCCGGACGACGTGCTTACAGCAGTCGCTGACGATATCGACGTTGAGTCGTACTCGCTGTTAGTGTTCGGACGGCCCTCACAGACGCCGAATCACTCGATTCAGGAGTATACCTGATCGGCTCTCCTGATCTGAGGTTCAGCGAAACTGAGTGTCCGTTCTCGTCACGGGATGTTGTAGCGATCGCAGGTAACGGCATTGTTTTCGATGGTGATGAGCCAGGCGACTCAACCGGTGGCCAAAATCTAGACTAACATCAGCGTAGCATCGGGTGCTTTGACGCTGATGTTCAGATCGCGTGCGAGGGGGTGTGCCCGGTCCCTGATGCTTTGGATCGGGGCAGCGACGTACCCGATGTGGACTTCAGACAGTGTTGACGGCTGGTTATCCGCCTGGTCGTCTGAATGTGTAGGTCACAGTGTCAGCTTCGACCGTGAGCGTGCCAGTGTCGTGATCCAGGACGATTACAGCGGTATTGGCGTGTGCAAAATCGTGGAGCGGCATTCCAGTCCTGAGCGTCCCGTCCTTCGTCACCTCGATATATGCGGAGCCGAAATCGATGTGAATCCGATCATCAGCAACCGTTACGTCACCTGTGTCACCAAACCGGCGCAGTTCAGCGCTGAGGGTGTCCCATTCGTTGAGTTTCACGCGTGGTGTCATCTGTCGTGTAGTCACAACTTTCTGTCCAGGGAAAGAGTTGCTGAGTGATCAAGCCATCCGTCCTGGAACAAGGTATCGGGAACTACGTGATCGGCGTAAACGAGAGTGCCCAAGCGGTGTAGACAAGGCAGGTGAGGTACGCAGCTTTCATCATATGAACAGGGGCAGCAGATGCATATTCACCGGTTTCAGAGAACTCGTCAATCCGGGCCTGGCCCGCTACTGGATCATCGTCTTCGTCCTCAAGTGATTGTAAGAACGGATCGTCAATATCATCAGCGTCACCAGTCCGTAGTGCTTCGACCCGCCTGACGAATGCCCGACGTTCCGATGGCGTTGGTGGGTCACGCTCCGCCGCTAAAGAAGCGAACCGAGACGGATCGTAATCCACTTCGGCAGGTGGATCTGGAGTCCGCGGATTGATTACCGGCCCAGGGTCAAAGGGGTCCTCTCGTTGCTTCGGATTCGTTTCACGGGGATCGAACGACTCACCAGCTAGTGGCCGCGGATCAAGAGACACGAAATCAATAGTCTCGACAGAAACAGGCTCTTTCCCGACCGCATCACGCATTTTGTCTACCAATTCGGTCCGTGACTGCGCACGATACGGGTGTACATCAGCCTCACGCAACCACCCACCAACATCACGCATAGCCTTCGAATCAAGATTCAGATCAGCCCAGAAGGTCAGACCAGTCGCACGCAGCCCGTGAAACATCACGTCACCACGCTCCAAAAACCGGGCGTTCGGGAGAATATGCTCTTTCATTGTCCGCTCAACCCATTTGTAGTTCTCATCAATCACATCGTGATGCTCGAAGAAATCTTCCAATGCGGCTGTGATCCTAAGACTCCAACTGAACGGAACAGCGCGACCACCATTCTCGCTTTTCGGTGAGAAACGATTGTGGTAGTGGTAATCAACAAACGTTTCAACGGCGTCGTTTTCCTCACCGTCTGGATCAAAATTCCTCTTAGAACGGCTCCAGCAGTACCCACACCCACACGGCTCGAAGGTTGGAATGTCGATGACCCCACGTTCCCAATCAATCCAACCTTCGTGAAGGTGCAGTACCTCACCCACGCGCATCTTCAGACGGCCACAACAGAGAACCAGTATAATTGCAACACGACGCCGATAATCGTCGTCGATCTGAAGAGCGGCTGTATAGAGGTCGAGGTAGAGTACTCGATCGAGCGCGTCTTCTTTGGAGTGTCTTGGTTTGCTCACAAACTAGTTCTCACTCAGTTATTTAAATGATTAAGGGCGGATTGGTTGACATTTTCGTGTCGAAGCGGTGCTGTCAACTTCGACATATACGTGTCGGATGAAGGCGAGATGGCCGACAATCCTACCGTAAGGGTGGCAAATACCCAATTCAGTCAGTCCGAGCGACGATGATCCGTCCTGCGAGATCGATTGTCGCTCTACATTGTGACTTCCTCAAATTATTCGAGTAACTACGGACAGGATCAGTACAGGAAATATTGATCCATACGGTATACGTATGCTCGTGATTGTATACCGGCACTAATTATTTATATTCAACCACCGATCATTAACACGGATGCCAAGACGGGGACGACCCGCGTGAACTAACCGTATGCCTTCACGAGAATTCGGGACTTCTGGTCACCTAGCGAAAATCAGAAATTTGCCGGTAGAGTCCCTATCGAGTGGAGAAACAGCGGAAATACAGTCCATACGTACCGCGTATGGGTCGGGGCGGATTCGAACCGCCGGCCTGCTCCGTGTGAAGGAGCCGTCATAACCGGACTAGACCACCGACCCGCAGGCTGAAATTCCTCCGTGCCGGACTTAAGCGTTCTTCTTCGGGGGCTCGCCCGCGTCAGTACGTCGGCGACTCCTCGGGAACCTCGTCGCGGGCGTTCACCAGCCGCGCGAGGACGAACAGCCCGTCGGAGAGCCGGTTGAGATACCGGATCGCCTCCTCGTTCACCGGCTCGTCGGCCGCCAACGCGACCGCGCGGCGCTCCGCACGCCGGGCCACCGCGCGGGCGTGGTGCAGGGTCGCGCCGGCGTCGCTGCCGCCCGGGAGGATGAACGACTCCAGGGGGTCGAGTTCGGCCTCCGCCTCGTCGATCGCGTCCTCCAAGCTCTCGACGTGAGCCGCCGTCACTTCGGGGTCGTCCTCGTCGGGATCGGGGTTCGCGAAGTCGGCCTGGACGATGTGGAGCTGGTTCTGGATCGATGCGAGCGTCCCGTCGACGTCGTCGTAGCCCGTCGGGCGCGCGGTCCCGATCAGCGCGTTCGCCTCGTCGACGGTGCCGTACGCCTCGATCCGGGCGCTGGTCTTCGAGACCCGCGACATATCCCGGAGGTCGGTCATTCCCTCGTCGCCGCGGCCGGTGTAGATCTTCATCGGTCTGTCGCGAGCGTCTGCTCGATGTACGTCAGGATGTTCTCGCTCTCGGACATCGTGACTCCCCGCTCGTCGTCGATCAGGACGGGCACCGCGCGCTGGCCGCTCACCCGCTTTACCGCGTCGCGCTCGGAGTGGAGCGCCTCGACCCAGGAAGTCTCGTAGTCGATCCCGTGATCCGCCAGGGCGTCGTGGACTGCCTCGCAGTACGGACAGCCGTCGAGCGCGTACAGTTCGATGCTCATACGCCCATATGGCATCGCCGCGTCAAAGAGGTTTGCTCGGGGCGACGGGCCGACCGGAGGCGGATCGACCCCGCGACTGAAGTGCGTTCGGTCCGAAACGTGTGTATGAGTGTCACGGGGCTCTGTCAGGTATGCGAGACCCGGGAAGCCGAGTACGCCTGCCACCAGTGCGGGGCGGCAGTGTGTCCGGTACACTTCGAGCAGGACCGCGGCGTCTGTGTCCACTGCGGCGACCCGAACGGGACCGAGGACGTGTTCGCCGAGACCGACGGCGACCGCGACGTGCCGGGGTTCCGGTAGCCGGCGGGGAACGCTTCGGCGCCGCGGTCCGTCCTATCCGTCCGACCGGTACTGGTTCAGCCGGGTTCGGAGCCGCTTGGCCGCCGCGCCCGCCGCGCCCGCGAACGACTCCCCCCGGTCTTCGCCCGCGAAGATGATCCCCCGCGAGGAGTTCACGAGGCCGACGCCGTCCGCCAGCCCGTGTTCGACGGCCGCCTCGGCGTCGCCGCCCTGTGCGCCGACGCCCGGGACCAGGAACGGAATGTCGGGGACCTGCTTGCGGAGGTCGGCCAGTTCCTCGGGCGCGGTCGCGCCGACCACGAGCCCGACGTTGCCGTGTTCGTTCCAGAGGTCCGCCAAAGCGGCGACCCGCTCGTAGACCGGCTCCCCCGAGGCGAGTTCCAGGTCCTGGAGGTCGGCGCCGCCGGGGTTCGAGGTCCGGCAGAGCACGAACACGCCCTTGTCTGCGCGCGTCAGGAACGGTTGCAGCGAGTCCCGCCCCAGGTAGGGGTTGACCGTGATCGCGTCGACCTCGTCGAGGAGGTTGGCGTACTGTCGGGTCGTGTTCCCGATGTCCGCGCGCTTTGCGTCGAGCAGCACCGGAACGTCCTTGCCGTGGGCGTACGCGACCGTCTCCCGCAGCGACCGCCACCCCTCGCTGCTCTCGTAGAACGCCGCGTTCGGCTTGTAGCAGGCGGCGTACTCGTGGGTCGCGTCGATGATCCGGCGGTTGAACGCCCACTGCGGGAGGTCCCTCTCGCGGAGATGCTCCGGAATCCGGTCGGGGTCGGCGTCGAGGCCGACCGAGACGACGCTGTCGATCCGCTCGATCCGCTCGCCGAGTCGCTCGAAGAAGGCCGCGGTCATATCCGTGTCTCCGCGCCGGGCGCCGAGTAGGTTTCCATTCGTCGGCGCGTGAGGGGTCGGGGCAGGCGGGAGCAGTCCGCGCCGATCGGCAGTCGACTGTCAGCGGCCGTCGGTCCGGAACGACACGTCGAGGCTCGGCGCGCTGTGCGTCAACGACCCCATCGAGACCACGTCGACGCCGGTCTCGGCGTACGCCGGGAGCGAGTCGAGCGTGATCCCGCCGCTGGCCTCGGTTGCGACGCCGTCCGGTACCTTGTCGACCGCCTCCCGGACCTCGGTCGGCGGGAGGTTATCGAGGAGCACCACGTCGGCCCCCGCCTCGGCCGCACGGACCGCCGCCGCCGGGGATTCGACTTCAACCTCCAGGTTGGTCGCGAAGGACTTCCGGTCGCGAAAGAACTCGACGGCCGCTTCGAGCCCCATCTCCGCGATGTGGTTGTCCTTCACCATCACCAGCCCCGAGAGGGTGAGCCGGTGGGTGTCGCCCCCGCCCGCCGCGACCGCCCGCTTCTCGACGCCGCGGAGCCCCGGGGTGGTCTTCCGCGTCGCGGCCACCCGGACCGACTCCGAGGCCGTCCGGGCGGCGCGCACCGCCCGTTGGGTCCGCGTCGCAACGCCCGCGGCGTGGCCGACGAGGTTGGCGGCGGTGCGCTCGCCGCGGAGCACGTCCCGGGCACGCCCCGATACGTCGAAGACCGTCTCCCCGGCCTCGACCTCGTCGCCGCTGGCGGCGGTCGACGTCGGGTCACAGTCGAGGTAGTCGAACACCGCGGCCGCGGCGTCGAGGCCGGCGACGACCCCCGATTCGGTCGCGACGAGCCGGCCGGAAGTCCGTCCCGGCACGTGGTTCGTCACGTCGCGGTGGCCGACGTCCTCCCGGAGCCACCGCTCGACCGTCTCAGTCGTCAGCATACTGGGCCCCGTGGCCGGCGTCGCGGTCGTCGGCGTCGACGACGTGGTGACACCCCGCCGAGGGGGCCTCGCTCGCCGCGCGGGCGACGAGAAGGCCACACACCGCGGCGTTCCGCAGTTCGTACAGCGACCGCGACACGCGGGTTCGGGTGTACGCGTCGACCTCGCCTTTCAACCGCCTGAGGGTCGACCGCGCCCGCTCCAGTTCCGAACGGGTCCGCGTGAGGCCGACCGCCGACTCCATCGTCTCCCGGAGCCGTTCGTATTTCGCGTCCGCGAAGGCGTCCGGCAGTCCGGGGTCGCGGTCGAGCGGGTCCGGGGTCTCGATCGGCTCGACCGCCCCCGCGGCCGCCGCCGACTCGCCCGCCCGGAGCCCCCAGACCAGCCCTTCGAGCAGGCTGGTGGAGGCCAGCCGGTTCGCGCCGTGGACGCCCGTGCGGGCGCACTCGCCGGCCGCGTAGAGCCGATCGAGCGTGGTGTGGCCGCGGTCGTCGACCGCGACCCCGCCGCAGAGGTAGTGTTCGGCGGGCGCGACGGGGATGCCGTCGGCGGGGTCGATCCCCCGGTCGGCACACAGGTCCGCGAGGTCGGGAAACGCCGTCTCGAAGCCGGGATCGAGCGGCGAGACGTCGAGTCGGACCTCGCCGCCGCCTGCCCGCTCGTCGGCGACGGCGCGGGCGACGACGTCCCGCGGGGCGAGTTCGGCGTCGTCGTGGACCGCGGGCATAAATCGCTCGCCTGCGGCGTTCCGGAGGACCGCCCCCTCGCCGCGGACCGCCTCGCTGACCAGGAACGGGTCGGGGCCGGGGTAGGCGGTCGGGTGGAACTGCACGTACTGCATGTCCGCGATCCGGGCGCCCGCGAACGCCGCCATCGCGACCCCGTCGCCGGTCGCGCCGTCGGGGTTGGTCGTGGTTCGGTAACACGCTCCGATCCCGCCGGTCGCGAGGACGGTCGCGCCCGCGAAGGTCGGCTCGACGGCGCCGTCCCGCAGCACCGACGCGCCGTGGACCCGCCCCTCGTGTGTGAGCAGGTCCAGCGCCATCGCGTCCTCCAGGAACGTGACGCCCGGACGCTCGCTGAGGTGGGCGAGGAACGGCCGGAGCACGTGTGAGCCGGTGGCGGCGTTCACGTGGAGGATCCGGGATTCCGAGTGGGCGGCCTCCCGCCCGCGGTCGTAGGCGTCGACGTCGGCACCCGGGGGCGCGCCGTCGAACGGGACGTCGAGGGTGTCGACGAGCACGTCCGCCACGGCCTCGCGGGCGTTCGACACCAGCACGTCGACCGCGTCGGGGTCGGCGGTGCCGTCGCTGGCGGCGCGGATGTCCGCCCGGAACGCCTCGGGGTCGCTGCCGGTGACCGCGACGCCGCCCTGGGCCCAGTCGGTGGCGGCGTCCTCGGGCTCGGTCGCCTTCGTGGCGACGAGCACGTCCGCGCCCTCGCGGGCGGCCGCGAGCGCCGCGGCGCAGCCGGCGATGCCCGAGCCGATCACTAAGACATCGGTCTCCCGGGTCATAGTTCGAGCATCCGGTCGAGGGCGGTCGCCGCCAGTTCCTTCTCCTCCGGGGCGACGGCCACCTCGTTGTGAACCGTCCCCTCGGCGAGCGATTCCAGCAGCCACGTCAGGTAGTTCGGGTCGATCTGTCGCATCGCGTTGCAGTCCATACACGCGTCGCCGCACAGCGGGAGCACGTTCACCTCGGGGTGCCACCGCTGTAGGTGGTTCACGAGGTGGATCTCGGTGCCGACCGCCCAGGTCTCGCCGGGCGCCGCGTCGGCGATCGTCTCGCAGATCTGGCTCGTCGACCCCGCGGCGTCGGCCGCGACGACGACCTCCCGGCGGCACTCGGGGTGGACGATCACGTTGGCACCGTGGTCCTCCCTGACTGTCTCGACGTGGTCGACCTCGAACCGCTCGTGGACCTGGCAGTAGCCGTCCCACAGCACCACATCCGCGCCCGCGGCGTCGGCCGCGTCTGGGGCGTCCGCGCTCCAAGGGTCCCACTCCGCGACGGCGTCGGGGTCGATGCCGAGCTCCGCAGCGGTGTTGCGGCCGAGGTGTTTGTCTGGCAGAAACAGGACCGCGTCCCCGCGGTCGAGGGCCCACTCGAAGGCGTCGGCCGCATTCGAGGAGGTACAGACTAGCCCGCCCTGCTCGGCGCAGAAGGCCTTCAGGTCGGCGTAGGAGTTCATATACGTGACCGGGATCACCTCGCGGTCGCCGGTCGCGTCGTCGATCCGCTGCCAGGCCGCGTCGACCTGTAGCGCCTCCGCCATCCCCGCCATCGGACACGACGCCTCCATCGACGGGAGGAGCACGGTCTGGTCGTCGTCGGTGATGATGTCGGCGCTTTCAGCCATGAACGTCACGCCGGCGAACACGACGTACTCGGCCTCGGAGTTCGCAGCGCGTTTCGAGAGTTCGTAGGAATCGCCGATGAAGTCGGCGTGGTCGACGATCTCGCGGCGCTGGTAGTTGTGGCCGAGGACGATCACGTCGTCGCCCAGCGCCTCGCGTGCGGACTCGATCCGGGCGGCGCGGTCGGCCTCGGTGAGGTCCCGGTACTCCTCCGGGAGTCGTTCGAGGTTGTCGTACTTGAACAGACTCAGGTCGGATTCGAAGCCGGCGGTTTCTAGCTCTGCCATAGGTGTAGGTATCTACCCCTCACAACCGAACGTTGAAAAATATTCTTCTTCGATACGTCTTTCGAATATAAATATTTCTATATTGGTATTTTGAAGAGATTATTGTCTCTGAATGGTATACCGAATCTCGTTGGTTCGCTGGACCGTCTCTGTGAGTGATTAATCGAGACCAGTTTCGGCAAATGAGAAATCGATGCCGTCATCGGCCCGCCGGAATCGGGCGGCCGCGTCGGGCCGAGGGCTCCCGCGGGCGCCGGGACCCGACCGCCCGAACCCGAAACCGTTAGGCCCGCGACGCGGAACGGACGGGTATGACAGACGCCGCAGCCCTCGCGGCCCGCGTCCGCGAGGGGGAGCTTCGGCTGCACGAACTGGACGATCACGCCGACCCCGACGTCGCCGCCGCGGCGCGCCGCCACCTCGTCGAGTCCGAGACCGACGCCTCGCTCGACGCGGTCGGCAACTACGGCTTCCCCGCGGCCGCCGCCGAACCCAACGTCGAGAACATGATCGGCGCGGTCCAGGTGCCGCTGGGGGTCGCCGGTCCCGTCGCCGTCGACGGCGGCGCCGCCGACGGGGAGGCGTTCCTCCCGCTTGCGACGACCGAGGGCGCGCTGCTGGCGAGCGTCAACCGCGGGTGCTCGGTGCTCAACGCCGCGGGCGGCGCCACCGCCCGGATCATCAAGTCCGGGATGACCCGCGCGCCGGTGTTCCGGGTCGCCGACGTGGTCGAGGCGGAGGCCTTAGTCGAGTGGGTCCGCGACAACGTCGACCGGCTTCGGGCGGCGGCCGCCGAAACCACGAACCACGGCGAACTCCTCGATGTCACCCCGTACGTCGTCGGCAACTCCGTCTACCTCCGGTTCCGGTACGACACCAAGGACGCGATGGGCATGAACATGGCCACGATCGCGACCGAGGCCGCCTGCGACGTGGTCGAAGCCGAGACCGAGGCGTCGCTGGTGGCGCTGTCCGGGAACCTGTGTACCGACAAGAAGCCCGCCGCGATCAACGCGGTCGAGGGGCGGGGCCGGAGCGTGACCGCGGACGTCACCGTTCCCCGGGAGGTCGTCGAGGATCGGCTCCACACGACTCCCGAAGCGATCGCCGAGCTGAACACCCGGAAGAACCTGATCGGGTCGGCGAAGGCCGGAAGCCTGGGGTTCAACGCCCACGTCGCGAACGTGGTGGCGGCGATGTTCCTCGCGACCGGCCAGGACGAAGCGCAGGTGGTCGAGGGCGCGAACGCGATCACCACCGCCGAGGTCCGCAGGGCCGAAGCGTCAGCGGGGTCGGACGGCGACCTCTACGTGTCGGTGTCGCTGTCGTCGCTGGAGGTCGGCACCGTCGGCGGCGGGACGAAGCTCCCGACGCAGGCGGAGGCGCTCGACGTGCTCGGGATCCGCGGCGGCGGCGACCCGCCGGGGTCGAACGCCGACGCGTTCGCGGAGTACATCGCTGCGGGCGCGCTGGCGGGGGAACTCTCCCTGCTGTCGGCGCTTGCGTCCCAACACCTCTCCAGCGCCCACGCCGAACTCGGGCGGTAACGACCTACTCCTCGGGTCCGACGAGTCCGGTGGTGAGCAGCGTCCCGATCCCGACCAGCCCTGCGCCGACCGCGAGCAGCGGCGTCCCCGGCAGTGCGACGCCGCCGTTCACCGCCGCGAGTCCGACCGACAGCGCGAGCCACCCGAGCCCCGACAACGATAACCCCGCACCGCGGCGACGCTGCCCCTGGATCACCGCCGCGCCCGCAAGCAGGGTGTGTGCGCCGAGAAACGCGACCCCCGCGATCACCAGCCGGCCGGTGAGCGCGAGCCCCGCGCCGCCGACGAAACAGACCGCGACGAGCCCACGGACGATCCGCCCGGCCAGGTCCGGCCCGAGCGACGTCGTCCGGCTCATAGCAGCCGGTAGGTCCCGTTCGACTCGGCGACCTCCCCGCGCCGGGCCAGCCTCTCAAGCAGTTCCTCGGCCTTCGCGCCGGGAACGCCGTGGGACTCGGCGTAGGCGGTGACGTCCACGGCCGTCGGCGCCTCCTGCTCCCGGATGGCGTCGCGGACGACCTCGTCGCGGCTGCGTGACTCCGATCGCGACGGGGCCCGCTCGCCCGCCGACGCGACCGCGTCGGCGTCCAGCCCCGAGCCTTCGAGGTACTCCCGGTCGTCGACGCCGCTGTCGTCGATCCGTGACTCCATCTCCGCGACGTGGGCGGTCTCGGCGAACGCCTCGCTGTTGCCGCCGCGCTTTGCGAGCAGCGCCGCCCGGGCCTGCCGGGCGGCCTCGCGGTCCTCGTCTTCGGCCAGCCGGCGGAGCTTCTTCGTCCGGTGGGTCCGGCCGCACCGCGGGCACGTGGCCGTCTCCGCGGCTCGGGGGTCCGAGAGCAGCCAGAGGTGGTCGCACTCCGAACAGCCGACGACGGCGTACATACGCTACCGTTCCGCGGCGTCCGGTTTGAAACTTCGGCTGGAAGCAGGTGGCGGCGACTACTCGTCGACCGGGTCAAACCCCGCATCACCGCCCTCGAACGTCAGCCGCTCCCGGCACTCGACGGTTACCGCGTCGCCGACCTCTTCGAGGAGTGCCTCGGAGACGCGGAACGACGACAGGTGCGAGGTGTCGCGGACCCACGCGATCCGGGCCGTTGCAGGGTCGTAGTGCCCGGCGGTCGCCACCGCGGCGCGGAGCGCGTGGCGGTCGGAGGGGAGGACGATCGGGATCGACGAGCGCGACAGCGACCCGCTGGTCAGCGCGTTGGTGTACATCTGGTCGAGATCGAGTTCGGCAGCGACGCCGGCGGTCGTCACGTCCGCCAGCCCGATGCCGTGGCCGTTGCCGTGGGTTGCCTCCGTCAGTCCGAGCACGGCGATCCGATCGATGTCGGGCGTCGCGGGGTCGGCGGCGTTCACGACACCGTACCGGCCGATCACGTTCGTGTCCATCCCCGATCCCGACACGTCCTTGCCGATCTTCTCGACCACGAGAGCGTCGAGGTCGTCGACGGGGAGCGTCGGCAGGTACTCCCGCGCCCGGTCTAAGAGGTCGGCCTCGGCGTCGGGGAGGTCGGCCGCGGGGATGCCCTCCACGTGCGCCGTCCGGTCGTGGAAGTTCTCCACGACCGCGACGCCGCCGATGACCGAGGCGTTGTCGCGGACGACGTCGAGTGCCCGTTCGATGGTGTCGACGTAGCCGTGGGTCACGGCGGCCTCGTGGAACGCCCGCGCGCCGGCCCGCTTCCCGAGGCCGACGGTGAGCATCTTCGAGAGCCCGCTTTCGACCCGCCCGGAGAAGTTGGTGTGCGGCTTCACCCGGTTGACGACGACGATCCCGTCGGCCGCCAAGGCGGCGGACGCGACCGACACCTCGTGGCCGCGGTCGGTCGACCCGACGGCCTCGGCGTCCATCCGCGCGTCGATCGGACACCCCAGCGCCTCTTCGGTCAGCCCGAGTGCCGCGAGCGTCCGGCGCTGGCCCGCCGCCGTCGACCCGCCGTGGCTCCCCATCGCGGGCACCACCACCGGGTCGTACCCCGCGGTCGACAGCTCCGCGACCACCGTCTCGGCGATCGGCTGGATGTCGTGGATCCCGCGGCTCCCGAGGCCGACGGCGACGGTGCCGCCCGCGGGGACATCCGAGAGCGGCAGCGATGCGACCGCCTCCCGCGTCGCCCCACGGACGTCGTCGAGTTCGGGCGTCGCGGGGTCGTAGGCCACCCGCGCGAACGTCGGGAACCGGACCTCGGGGAGGGCGGCGTCGACGGTGTCGGCGTCGGGGAACTCCATACGCGTCCCTGTTCGGGAAGTCGGAAAAGCGACCGGGGTCCGTCGTGGCCGGTGTGTCTCCGTTCAGGCTAGGTCGTGAATCCGCTCGACGACGGCGTCGGCGAACTCCGAGGTGGCAAGCTTCGTGCCGCCCTCGATCTGTCGGTGGAGGTCGTAGGTGACCTCGCCGGAGGCGATGGTGGCCTCGACGGCGTCGCGGATCAGGGCGCCGGCGTCGTTCCACCCGAGGTACTCGAACAGCAGCCGGCCCGAGAGGATCATCGCGGTGGGGTTGACCTTGTCCTCGCCGGCGTACTTCGGCGCGGAGCCGTGGACCGGCTCCGCGAGACACAGCCCGTCGCCGAAGTTGGCGCCGGGGGCGATCCCGAGGCCGCCGATCTGGGCGCCCGCGGCGTCCGAGAGGTAGTCGCCGTTGAGGTTCATCGTCGCGATGACGTCGTACTCGCCGGTCCGGGTCAGCAGCTGCTGGAGCATATTGTCCGCGATCCGATCGTTGACGACCAGTTTGTCGTCGGGCGCCTCGCCGTCGTACGCCTCCCAGAGTTCCTCTTCGGTGATCGCGACGTCGCCGTACTCCGCTTCAACGAGTTCGTAGCCCCAATCGCGGAACGCGCCCTCGGTGAACTTCATGATGTTTCCCTTGTGGACCAGGGTCACCTTTTCGCGGTCGTTCTCCAGGGCGTACTCGATCGCCTGCCGGACCAGCCGCTTCGTTCCGAACTCCGTGATCGGTTTGACGCCGATCCCGATCGGGCCGTCGTGGAAGATCTCGTCGTACCCCATTCCCTCGACGAACGACTTGACCTCCGCGACGCCGTCGGTTTCCGCCTCCCACTCGATGCCGGCGTAGACGTCCTCGGTGTTCTCCCGGAAGGTGACCATGTCCATCTCCTCGGGGTTCTTCACCGGCGAGGGGACGCCGTCGAGGTAGTAGGTGGGTCGGACGTTGGCGTAGAGGTCGAGCTTCTGGCGGAGCGCGACGTTCAAAGAGCGGAACCCGGAGCCCACCGGCGTCGTGAGCGGGCCCTTGATCGCGGCGCGGTGCTCGCGGATGGCGTCGACCGTATCCTCGGGGAGGTTCTCGTCGTACGTCTCGCGGGCGGCGCTGCCGGCGTAGAGCCGCATCCACGCGACCGACCGGCCGGTCGCCTCCGCGGCGGCGTCGAGCACCTGCTGGGCGGCGGGGCCGACGTCGGTCCCGATGCCGTCCCCGTGGATGATCGGGATGATGGGAGTGTCCGGAACGTCCAACTCGCCGGTCTCCGGATCGGCGAGCGTGATCTTCGATCCCTCCTCGGGGACCGTGACCTGATCGTAGCTCATAAACACCCGCTACTTTCCGCACCGGCCATAAATGGGTGCCGCTACCGTATCGGCCGGCAAATGATGCCGGAGTCCGACGGACCACGGGGCCCCGGCGGCCGGATCGCCTCGCCGACGGCCCGGGGCGACCCCACGGTCGTGAGTCCGGGACTCACGGACGGCCGGGGTTCTTGTACGCGCGCCGCCAACCGAGCGGTGATGAGCAACACACCCGACGCATCAGCCGGGAGCGACGAGTCGACGGGGACGATCACGGTCTACTCGGACTACGTCTGTCCGTTCTGCTACCTCGGCCGGCGGTCGCTCGAAACCTACCAGTCCGGCCGCGAGACCGAACTGGAGATCGACTGGCGGCCGTTCGACCTGCGGGCGGGCAAGCGGAACCCAGACGGCACGATCGACCACGACGCCGACGACGGCAAAGGCGAGGCGTACTACGAGCGCGCAAAGGAGAACGTCCGCCGACTGCAGGAGGAGTACGGCGCCGACGGGATGGAACTCGACCTCGCGACCGACGTCGATTCGCTGCCCGCACAGCTCGTCTCCGTCGCGGTTCGGGACACGTACGGCTACGACACGTGGCTCGACTTCGACGAGGCCGTCTTCGAGGCCCTGTGGCACGACGGCCGCGACGTCGGCGACGAGGACGTGCTGGCGGACCTGGCGGCAGATGTGGGCGTCGACCCCGGCGATGTCCGCGAGGCCCTCGCCGACGAAGGGCGCCGGGACGCGATCCGCGAGCAGTTCCGGGCGGCACAGTCGGCGGGGATCAGCGGCGTGCCGACGTTCGTGGTCGACGGCCACGCCGCCCGCGGCGCCGTGCCGCCCGAGCAGCTCGAACGGCTGGTCGAAGGGACGTAACCAGGAGGTCGGTTCGTTGCGGCGGAGCTATTCTGCCGGCGTTCCGTCGTCGGTCTCGCCGCCGTCCGCGGCAACCGCCGCCGGATCCTCGCCGGTCGGCGAGGCGTGGAGCCACTCGTCGGCCCACGCCTCGATCTCGTCGAACACCGGACACAGCGACCGCCCCTTCGGGGTCAGCGAGTAGAAGGTCGCGACCGGTGCGTCCTCCTCGAGGCGGCGGTTCACGAACCCGAGTTCCTGGAGGTCGTCCAGCACCCGCGAGAGCGTCCGGGAGCTGGCGTCGGTGGAGCGTTTCAGTTCGTTGAACCGCTTTTCACCCCCCTGGAGGTCGTGAAGCACGATCAGCCGCCATTGGGAGCCGATCTGTTCCAGCGAGTCGATGACCGAGCAGGGCTCGTCGGCGTCGTCGGTCGAGTCGGATTCGGGGGGCACGGGTGTCACCTGGTGGTGCTTTCGTCCGCGAAGGTACAAACCCTTTCGGTACTATAGTAGGTAACGGAGCGATACCGGACCGGCCGGCATCGCGCTCGGAGACATCACGCGGAGACAGCACAATGCAGACACACGGATTACACCACGTTACGGCCGTCGCGGGCGATCCGCGGGAGAACCACCGGGGTTACACGGAGGATCTCGGACTGCGGCTCGTCAGGCGTACGGTCAACGTCGACGACGTCACGACGTATCACCTCTACTACGGCAACCGGACCGGGGAGCCGGGCACCGCGCTGACGGGGGTCCCCTTCGCAGACGCGCACCCCGGCCGCGGGCAGGCGGTCGCGACGGCGTTCGCCGTTCCCTCCGGGAGGCTCGACCACCGGGGAGACCGGCTCGCAGCCCCGAAGGCGCCCGCCGACGGAGGGGTGGACGGATGAGCACGGCCGACCCCCACGACGGCCAGCCGATCCGGACGGCCGGTGCCGCCCTCGACGAGGCCAACGCTGCAGTCGTCCTGGTCCACGGCCGCGGGGCGCGCGCCGACGGGATGCTCCGGTTCGCCCGGGAGTTCGGGCGCGAGGGGCTCCACTACGCCGCCCCGCAGGCCCAGCGCGGCACCTGGTACCCCAACTCCTTTCTCGCGCCGGTCGGGCGGAACCAGCCGCATCTCGACTCGGCGCTGGCCCACGTCGGGCGGGCGGTCGAGCACGCCCGCTCCGGCGGGCTTCCCCCCGAAAAGGTGCTCCTCGTCGGGTTCTCCCAGGGGGCGTGTCTGGTCTCGGAGTTCGTCGCCCGCGACCCGCAGCGGTACGCCGGGCTGGTGTTGCTGTCGGGCGGGCTGATCGGCGCGGAAGGGACCGACTTCGACTACGACGGCGACGTCTCCGGGATGCCGTTCTTCCTGGGGGTCAGCGACGACGACCCCCACATCCCGGTGTCGCGCGCGGAGGAGACCGTCGAGGTGTTCGAGCGGCTCGGCGCCGACGTCAGGTTCGACGAGTACCACGGCCGCGGCCACGGGATCTTCGAGGAGGAGATCGACTATCTCCGCGAGTTGGTCGGGTCGATCGTCGGGTAGGGACGTCGCTGCCGCCCACCCGAGGCGACACGTTCGGAACCTCTTTGGGTCGTTCGGTCCACGATACGGCTATGAGTCACGGCTCGCTCGACGACGGGACGCTGGAGAAGTACAGGCACGCCGGCACCGTGCTCCGAGGGGTCCTCGACGACGCTGCAGACCTGATCGACCCCGGCGTCACCCATCTCGAAGTCGCGGAGTTCGCGGAGGAACGGATCTACGAGGAAGCTGACGGGTGTGCCTTCCCCGCGAACATCAGCATCGACGAGGAGGCCTCCCACGCCACGCCCGCTGCCGACGACGACACCGAGTTCGGCGAGGAACTGGTCTGTCTCGACTGCGGCGTTCACGTCGACGGATACATCGCCGACGCCGCCGTAACGGTCGACCTCTCCGGGAACGGGGAACTCGTGGAGGCCGCCGAGGAGGCGCTCGACGCCGCGCTCGACGTGGTCGGCCCCGGCGTCGAGACCGGCGAGGTCGGCGCCGCGGTCGAGGACGTGATCCGCGGGTACGGCTATACCCCGGTCCTGAACCTCTCGGGCCACGGCGTCGCCCAGTGGGACGCCCACACCGGCCCGACGATCCCGAACCGCGGGACCGACCGCGGGGTCGAACTCGAAGTCGGCGACGTGGTCGCGATCGAGCCCTTCGCGACGACCGGCCGCGGGAAGGTTTCGGAGGGCTCGAAAGAGGAGATCTACAGCCTCGAAGCCGACCGGTCGGTCCGGAACCGCACGGCGAGACAGGTGCTCGAACAGGTGACAGAGGAGTACCGGACGCTGCCGTTCGCGACCCGGTGGCTCGACTCCCCGCGGGCGGAGATGGCGGTCCGGCGGCTGGAACAACGGGGCGTCCTCCACGGCTACCCCGTCCTGAAGGAGGACGACGGCGAGTTCGTGAGCCAGGCGGAACACACCGTCGTGATCACCGACGACGGGTGTGAGATCCTCACGGCGTAACCCGGGATGGACCGGATCTTCGCCCCCTGGCGGATCGAGTGGGTCGAACGCGACCCCGCCGAAGACGACGTCGACGGCTGTCCGTTCTGCGTGTTGCCCGAGCGCGACGCCGACCGGGAGAGCCGGATCGTCGCCCGCAGCGACCACGCCTTCGTCATCCTGAACAACTACCCGTACAATCCCGGCCACGTGATGGTGATTCCCCGTCGCCACACCGGCGAGTGGGCGGCACTCTCGGACGCCGAACTCCTGGATCACGCCCGGCTAAAGGTCGCGACCATCGACGCGCTCCACGACGGCCTCGGCCCCGACGGCATCAACGCGGGGGAGAACCTCGGCGGCGACGCCGCCGGCGGGTCGATCGAGGACCACGTCCACACCCACCTCGTGCCGCGGTGGCGCGGCGACACGAACTTCATGCCCGTGATCGGCGACACCGGGGTGATCGTGGAGGCGCTCGAGGACACCTACGACCGGCTCCACGCCGCGTTCGCAGGGCATCCGGACGCGGTCGGCGAGGCGGGCGACGGCGACGAACCCCCCGACCGCGCGGTCAGGCTGGCGTTCGGGGCGACCGACGGCTCCGGCGACGCGCTGTAGTCGGCCGCGGACGGCGACCGGAACTACGGGACGAGCACCACCGGCGTGGCCCGTTCTTCGAGCACCCGCTCGGGGGTACTCCCCGCGAAGACCGCGTCGGCGAACGTGTCCTCCTCGTAGCCCATCACGACGGCATCTACTCCGTCCGTCCCGATCAGGTCGAGCACCTCCCGTTGAAGCGCCTCGATCGAGTCGGCGTCCTGGACCGAGTGGACCGAAACCTCGGCGTTCACGTCCAGTTCGTCGGCGATCGACCGGATGTCCGCGGCCCCGAGGTTCTCCTCCAGATCGATCGCGTCGGTCGAGAGGGAGACCGCAGTGACCCGTAGTTCGTCGTGGCGGCCGTACGTCTCGAAGGCGTATCGGATCGCGCGTTCGCTGGCCGGTGCGACGCCGAAGGCGTCCTGCGGAACGCGGCTGTCCGTCGGGACGATGTCGAAGGGGATCAGCAGGTGCATACGTGACGCTGACCCCCGGTCGCCCCTAAAGCTGGCTCCGATTCCCGGCCGGCGGGAGGACCGAAGCAGCTTGTACTGTCGGCTATAGTCCCGTGACGGATTTCGACACCCCGGGGTGTTGAAACTCTTCACGTAGTTATCGCCAACAGTATTAGCCGTCGAGCGGATACGGTCGGACGATGAGCGACGATCGGAGGCGCACCGTCCGCCGCGTGGGTGCCGTCGTGCTCGCCGTCAACCTGCTTCTCGTAGCCGCAAAGGGCGGGGTCTGGTGGGTCACGGGGAGCCTCGCGGTCGGGTCGGAGGCGGTCAACAGCCTCGCCGACGTCGCCTACAGCCTGATCGTCCTCGCCGGGTTGTATCTCACCACCCGCCCGCCGGACTTCGAGCACCCGCACGGCCACGAGCGGATCGAGCCGTTCGTCTCGCTTTTCGTCGCGCTCGGCGTCTTCGTTGCGGGCGGCGTGGTGCTCTGGAACGCCGCTACGTCCGTCCTGAACGGGACCTACGGCGTCGAGGCGGGCGCGGCCGGCGCCGCCGTGTTGGCCGTCACCGCCGGGGTGAAGGTCGGGCTCTACCGGTACTGCCTCGCGGTCGGTCGGGAGCGGCACTCGCCGGCGATCGTCGCCACAGCCCTGGACAACCGCAACGACATCCTCACCGCGGGCGCGGCGCTCGTCGGCGTTGTCGGCGCGTCGTTCGGCGCGCCGGTGCTCGACCCGATCGCCGCGGGGGTCGTCTCGGTCGGCATCTTCTACACCGGCTTCGAGATCGTCCGCGACAACGTCGGCTACCTCGTCGGCGCCGCGCCCCCCGAGGACCTCCGCCGGGAGATCATCGAGCGCGCGCTGGACCACCCGCGGGTCCGGGGCGCCCACGACGTGGTCGCCCACTACGTCGGTCCCGAGGTGGACGTGAGCCTCCACATCGAGGTCGAGGGGCATATGTCGCTGTTCGAGGCCCACAACATCGAATCGGAGGTGGTCGAGTCGATCCGATCGATCCCGGAGGTCGACGACGTGTTCGTCCACGTGGATCCGAAGGAACTCGGCGAGTGGAAGGCCGACGACGCCGACCCGGCGGGCGGGAGGGGGGTCGCCGGACCGGAAAGCGCCCCGCCGGAACGGGGTCGCAAGGAGGGATCCGCTCGGTCGGAGGCGGCCGACGGCCCCGAAAAACGGGACTGAACCCGGTGATGCGTCGCTTGGAACGGCCGTCGGTCACCGAGAGAGGTCAATCCCGAAACGGAGCGACTCCGACCCGGCGTCGGCTGGCGGTTACAGCCGCGACCGGAGGTCGGCGGCGACATTCCCGGTTCCGGCGCTCCCCCCGATGTCGGGAGTCCGCGGCGCCGACTCGTCGGCAAGCTGGTCGGTGACGGCGGTCCACAGCGCGTCGGCGGCAGCCGTCTCGCCGAGGTCGTCGAACAGCATCGACCACGACAGCACCGTCGCCAGCGGGTTCGCGACGCCGTCGCCGACGATGTCGGGGGCGCTGCCGTGGACCGGCTCGAACATCGATGGGTTCGCGTCGCCGGGGTGGACGTTTCCGGACGGCGCGAGCCCCATACTCCCGGTGATCTGCGCCCCGATGTCGGTGAGGATGTCGCCGAAGAGGTTCGAGGCGACCACCACGTCGAACTCGTGGGGACGCCGGATCAGGTCCATCGCGGCCGCGTCGACCAGAAGGCGCTCGACGTCGACCGACGGGAACTCCTCGCTCACCTCCGCGACGACGTCGTCCCAGAACACCATGCTGTGTGCCTGTGCGTTCGACTTCGTGATGGAGGTGAGGTGGCCCTCCCGCTCCGTGGCGGCCTCGAACGCGGCGCGGGCGATCCGCTCGGTGCCGCGACGGGTGAAAAGCGCCGACTGGACCGCGGTCTCGTGGTCGAACCCGCGGTGTTCCCGCCCGCCGACGCTGGCGTACTCGCCTTCGGTGTTCTCCCGGTAGACCACGAAGTCGACGTCACCCGGGCCGTACCCCCGGAGCGGGCTCTCGATCCCCTCGAAGAGCACGTTCGGACGCTTGCAGACGTACTGGTCGAGCCCCTTCCGGATCGGGAGAAGCAGGCCGTGGAGCGTGACGTGATCGGGGACCTCGGGGTGGCCGACCGCGCCGAGGAAGACGCTGTCGAACCCGCGCAGCCGATCGATGCCGTCGTCTGGCATCATCTCCCCGCGGTCGAGGTAGCGTTCGGTCCCCCAGTCGAACCGCGTCGTCCCGATCTCGAACCCCGCGTCGGCGGCCGCCGCCTCCACCACCGGGAGCGCCGCGTCGACGACCTCCACCCCGATGCCGTCGCCCGGAATCACGGCGATCTCGTACGAGTCCATACCCCGCCGGTTCGTCGGGGACGGGTTTGAATTTTTGTGCTGTCCGTCCCTTTCGGGCGGGTCAGACGGCCGCGGGGTCCGGGTCCCGGCGACGCTGGCCCCCCGCCTCCGCACAACCCGCACGTCGGCCACGAACGGTGAACCGAGCGGTCCCGGTTCCCGTCTGACTCACTCGAACGCCCAGAGCAGGGCCGAGAGTCCCGCTGCGACCGCGAGCGCCGCGGTGAGCAGTAGGAACGCCGGCCGGAACCCGGCGGTCTCCGAGATGACGCCGACGAGCGCCGGCGACGACGCCCCGGCGATCATGAGCAGCGTCCGGACCGCGCCGAGGCTCCCGCCGGCCACCGACGCCGGGATGGCCGACATCAGGTACGCGCCGCGGACCGGGCGGTACCCGTGCGAGCCGAGTCCGAGACAGACGATGGCCGCCCCCAGCGCCGGCGGGCCGGCGACGCCGGTGAGCAGCACGATCGACCCTAATCCGAGGGTCGCGAGCCCCAGCGTGACCACGATCATCGGGAGTGAGCCGGTTCGGTCGCTGGCCTCGCCGGTGAGGAGTTGGACGAGGCTCACCGCGAACAGCGCACCGAAGAGCAGGTTCGCCGTGTCGGACGCGAGCCCGGCCGCCCGGGTGAGATACAGCGGGAGGAACGCGATCACGGCGTTGTACGCGAACGAGAACAGGATCGTGACCGCGACGAAGGTGGAGAACCGCCAGCTCCGGAACATCGCCGCGTACTCCCGGATCGGAACGCCGCCGTCGCCGTCAGCGCCGCCGGCCTCCTCGGGGATGCGTGCCGGAACCCGCGTGACGAACGCCGCGGTCACGCCGAGTCCGACGACGCCCGCGAGCAGGAAGGTGGTCCGCCAGCCGGCCCCGACGACCCCGGGGAGCCCCGCGAAGACGACGACCACGGCCGGGGCGGCGACGCCGCCGAACGCGCCGAAGGTATCGAACACCCCCAGCGCCCGCCCGGTCTGGTCCGGATACGTCCGGGAAAGCAGCCGGACGCCGACGGTCTTGAGCGTCCCCGTCCCCGCCCCGATCACCAGCATCGCCCCGATGAGGACCGCGAGCGGGGTATCGACCGCCAGCGCGAGCGCCCCCAGCGCCGCGAGCGCGGCCCCGCCGCCGAGGACGGTCACGGAGCCGAGGCGGTCGGCGAGCAACCCCGAGGGGAACTGGAGAACGGCGTAGACCATCAACAGCCCGCTGAACGCCGTTCCGAGGCCCGCAGTAGAGATCGCATAGACGTCGGAGATCCGCTCGAAGAGCGGGGGAAAGGAGAACCGGACGAACTTCCCCAAAAACCACAGCGCGGAGGTGAGGACGATCGCGTCGAAGCGACCCAACCGTGCGAGACGCGAGCGTTCGAGGCGGCTCACCGCCACCCCCCTCGGCGGCCGGCGTCGGGGTCCGGTCCCGCGGGTCGGGGGTCCGCAGTCGGGGCGGTGGAGCGCCCCCCCAGCGGGGTGCCGGAGTGAAGTCGCTCGGTAGACATATCGGCGGGTTCGATCCCAGGGTTGATAACGATGATGACTCATAGATGCGACAGCGATGGTTCGACACGAACACGGAGACGAGCCGGTCTCGGTGTCCGACGGCGGTCCGTTTCTCCCCCGGGCGTGGTCCGGGAGGCGACGGTGACGCTCCTCAGTGTCGAGGACCTGCGGGTCAGGTACGGGACCGACGAGGGGGCGCTCCACAGCGTAAACGGGGTCTCGTTCTCCATCGACGACCGCGTCAACTACGCGCTGTCCGGGGAGTCGGCGTCGGGGAAGTCGACGACGGCGAAGGCGATCCTCGGGTTGCTCCCCGATCACGCCACGATCGAATCCGGCGAGATCGAGTTCGCCGGCCGGGACCTCCGGGCGCTGACGCCGTCGGAGCGACAGGACCTCCTCTGGGAGGAGGTCGCGTTCATCCCCCAGACCGCGATCGACGCCCTGGACCCGGTGATGACTGTCGGCGCACAGATCCGGCAGGCGATCCAGACCCATCGGGAAGTCTCCGAGCGGAACGCGCGCCGACGGGTACGGGAGCTGTTCGAGACCGTCGGCCTCGACACCGACCGCGTCGACGACTACCCCCACCAGTTCTCCGGGGGGATGCGCCAGCGGGTGGTGATCGCGATGGCGCTGGCGCTGGACCCGAAGCTCATCATCGCCGACGAGCCCACCACGGGGCTGGACGTGATCGTCCAGGACAAGATCATCGACAACATCCTCCAGATCCAAGAGGAGACCGACAGTTCGTTGCTTCTCATCACCCACGACCTGAGCGTCATCGCGGAGACCTGCGACGAGATGTCGGTACTGTACGGCGGCACGGTGCTGGAACAGGGCCGCGTCGACCACCTGCTTCTCAACCCGACGAACCCCTACACGATGGGGCTGAAGAACGCGTTCCCCGACCTCAACAGCGATGGGGACGACCTGGTTTCGGTTCCGGGGGAGCCGCCGAACCTGGAGTCGACGCCGACCGGCTGCGCCTTCGAGCCCCGGTGTCCGTTCTCGACCGAGACGTGTGCGACGGAGCGGCCGGAACTCGAGTCGCTGCCTTACCGGAGCCAGCGGGTCGCGTGCCACGAGGCCGATCGGGCCGCCCGGATGCGCCGGGAAGCCGACCGGGCTGCCACCTGGGGGGGTGCCACCGAGGGATCACGGTCGACCGGCGGCGACATCCTGCTCGAGGTCGACGGGCTGGAGAGATCCTACGAGCGTTCGGAGTCGCTCCTGGGGCAGCTCCCGATCGGCGGCATCTCGCCGACGGTGACCGGGCTCACGAACAGCCTCAGGCGGTGGTACGAGCAGCGCGGCGAGTTCGTCAAGCAGGTGTTCGACGACGACACCGCCGAGGTCCGTGCTGTCGACGGCGTCTCCCTGTCGGTGGCCCGCGGCGAGATCCTCGGCGTCGTCGGCGAGTCGGGGTGCGGGAAGTCGACGCTGGGGCGGACGCTCGCGCTCTTAGAGGAGCCGACCGGTGGCGGGTTCAGGTTCGACGGCCGGCCACACAAGTACTACCGCGACGGGAACCTCCAGGCGTTCCGCCAGCGCCTCCAGATTATCTTCCAGAACCCCTACGAGTCGCTGAACCCCCGTCTCACCGTCGGACAACTCGTGAAAGAGCCCCTGACGATCCACGGCTATCGGACGGGCGAACGCGATGCGGCAGTCCGGGAGACGCTCGAACGGGTCGGGATGGCCCCCGCCGAGCGGCATCTGGACAAGTACCCGAACGAGCTCTCCGGCGGCCAGCGCCAGCGGGTCGCGATCGCGCGTGCGCTGGTCGTCGACCCGGATTTCCTCATCTGTGACGAGCCGGCGTCGATGCTCGACGTGTCGCTCCAGGCGGAGGTGTTGAACCTGCTTCGGAGCCTGGCCAACACCGAAGGGATCGGCGTCGTCTACATCTCCCACGACCTCGCGAGCCTCACCCGGATCGCCGACCGGCTGTCGATCATGTACCTCGGCCGGTTCGTCGAGACGGGAGCGACCGACCGCGTCGTCGCCGACCCCAAACATCCGTACACGGAGGCGTTGCTCGCGGCCGTCCCGGAGACCGATCCCCGCGGGAGCCGCGACCGCGTCACGCTCGGCGGCCGCCCCCCGAGCCCGGAGGCGCTCCCGACCGGGTGTCGGTTCGCGCCGCGGTGTCCGAAGGCGACCGAGGAGTGCCGGGAGTCGGAGCCGGGGCTCGACGAGTGGCGGCGGGCGGATCACGCCGCGGCGTGTTTCCACCCGGCGGAGGGCTCGGAAGCCGGCGATTCGACGGGGGACTCGACCGTCGGAAACCCGACGGGGGGACCGGACATCGGCGGCCCGGCGCGACCCGGCCGGTCGGACGATGGGGAGTGACCCTCTATTACCGGGTCGCCCGCACCAGCAGCTTGTGGTTTGCGAACGACTCGACCGCCCCGTCGTCGCCGCGGCGGATCTCGAACGCCTCGGCCGCGCCGTCCGGCGGGTCCGCGAACGCGGACGCGACGCGCTCCCGGCGCTCCGGCGGTGCGTCGACGGTTTCGAGCCACGTTCCGTAGTCGAGCGTCCGGGCGACGACGCCGGTCGCTTCGACCGCGAACCCGGCGTCCTCGAGCCAGCCGAGCCAGTCGGCGACGGCGTGTGACCGGACGTGGGTCGGATCGCGGAGTCGCTCGACGGTATTGAGGAACGTATCGAGCGCCGACTCGTCGGGGGCGACGTTGTCCTCGAAGGCGAACGTCCCGCCCGGTTCCAGCACCCGCGCGACCTCCGCGACGAACGCGGCCGGGTCGGGGAAGTGATGGGCGGCGATGCGGCACGTCGCCGCGTCGAGGATATCGGTGGCGAACGGCAGCCGCTCGGCGTCGGCGACGACGGCCTCGACGGCGGGATACGACGCCGCAGCGGTCGCGAGCATCCGCGGGGCGGCGTCGGCGGCGACGACTCGGTCGACGCCCGCCTCGACGAGCGCGCCTGCGGTGTGACCGGCCCCGGTCGCGACGTCGAGCCCGTACTCGGCGCCGGCACACCACGCCGCGAGCCGGTCGAGGTCGTCGCCGTCGCGGTGGATGTCGCTGTCGCGGTACGCGTCGGCGTGCGCCCCGAACGCCGACGCCGCCGACCGCTTCCGGTCTCCGTCCTCGGCCATACCCGTACCGTCCGGGCGGCCACGCAAACGTGTTGCGGAGGGGCGGCCCCGACCGACGCCGCCGGACCCCGGGTTTTTCGCTTCCCCGGGCGTGTGGCCGGTATGGTTCGGCGATCGCTGCTGTACTGCCCCGGCGACGACCGGGGGATGATGGAGAACGCGGTCGAAACCGGGGCCGACGCGGTGATCTTCGACCTCGAGGACGCCGTCGCACCCGCCGCGAAGGACGGGGCTCGCGCGACGGTCCGGTCGGCACTCGACGGGCTCGACGGCGGTGGGCCCGACCGGTGCGTTCGGATCAACCCCTACAGTCGGCGCGGGCACGCCGACGTCGAGGCGGTCGTCGGCGAGGTGTCGACCCCGCCAAACGCCGTTGCGCTCCCGAAGGTCGACGGCCCCGACACGGTCGAGGCGCTGGTCGATCACCTCGCTGAACTCGGCGCGGCCGACGTGGACGTCATCCCGCTGATCGAGACGGCTGCAGGCGTCGTAGCCGTAGAGGAGATCGCAGCCGTCCCCGGCGTCGATGCGGTCGCTTACGGCGATCAGGACTTCACCGCCGACATCGGGGCGACGGTGACCGACGACAAGACCGAGTCGCTGTACGCCCGCCAGCGGACCGTGGTCGCGGCCGCCGCTGCCGGGGTGGACGCGATCGACACCGTCTTCACCGACATCGGCGCCCTCGACGGCCTCCGCGAGCAAGCCGAGTTCGTCGTCGACATCGGGTTCGACGGGAAACTCGCGATCCACCCGGATCAGGTTCCGGTGATCAACGACGCGTTCACCCCGACGACGGAGCAACTCGAGTGGGCCGAGGCGGTGCTCGACGGCCAGGCGCGCGCCGACGACGCCGAGTCGGGCGTGTTCACCGTCGACGGCCAGATGATCGACCCGCCGCTGGTGGAGCGCGCGCGGACGTTCATCGAGCGGGCGGAGGCCGCCGGGATCCGGTGAGTTCAGGACGACCGGAAAACGGCGCCAGCGACGCGAGCAACGACGGCGGCGCCAGCAACGCGAACAACGACATCGGCGCCAGCGACGCGAACAACGACGGCGGCGACAGCTACGCGACGGCGTGTTCGGCCGCGATCCGCCGCATCGCCTCGTTGAGCCGGTCGCGGTAGGTGTCGATGTCGGCGGCCTCGATCGGGTTGCCGTGGATCGGGCCGACCGCGGCCACGTCGAACTCGGCGAAGATGTCGTCGAGGGTCCGCTCGACCTTCTCGGGGGCGACGTACCGCAGCCACACCAGGTTGTCACGGTGGTACGCGTACACCTCCTCGGCGGGCGTCGCGTCCGTGAAGTCGCCGGAGAGGTAGTCACACTGTCCGGGGTCGTGGTAGTTGCCGAAGCCGTCGGCGGTGAACAGCACCCCGTCGCCGTGGTCGTAGATCCAGGTGGTGTGCGACCGGTCGGCGAGCGGCGGGTCGATGAAGCTGAATTTCCGGCCCTGGACGGTGAGGCTGCCGCCGATGTCGCATTTCCGGGCCTCGGGGAGGCCCTGCTGGGCGGGCGACCCCGAGGAGGCGACCAACTCCACCGCGTCGGTGTCGCCGCCGAGCGGGGCGACGTTCGCCGCGTGCGGGTAATCCGAGTGCGAGAGGACGATCGCGTCCGGACCCTCGCCGCCGGTCGCCTCCTCGACGGCGGCGGTGATCTCCTCGCGGTGGTAGAAGGAGCCGGAGTCGATCAGGACCGTCCCCTCCGGGGCGCGAACGAGGTACAGCGAGACGTGCTCGTGTTTCCCCTCGTGGTCGTAACACTGGTTGATCCACTCCACGTTGGGCGTGACCTGGACCGTCATCCTCGCACCTCGGTCACGGTGACGTCCCTCATCGAGTCACCCCAGGGTTCCGATGCGTTCCCGGCCGTCGATCTCCCGGGTGACCGCTTTCATCATCTCCATGTATTCGGTGGCGTTCTCCCGGATGACGAGCCCGTGGGAGGGCGCGATGATCTCCGGGTCGAACTTCCGGATCAGGTTGTCGATCTCGGCGTTCGTCTTCTCGACGTCGATGTACTGGTACCAGAACAGCACCCGTCCGTGGAACTCCACGAGCCGGCTCCGATCGAACTCCCCGTCGAGTTCGTCGACGAAGGTCAGGCGCTCGTCGTCGAGGTGGATGAAACCCATCCAGTCGACCGGGAACAGCGTCTCGGTTTCGGTCTCGGTCATCCACACCGAGACCGGCGAGTCAAGGAAGGTGGCCTCGTGGAACTTCACGGTCCGGTTTCCGAGGTCGAGTTCGTCGCCCTCGTCGACGTGGAGCCCGTCGTCGAGGTGGTAGAGTTCGTGGTCGTTGCCGTAGGCGGGCGCGACCAGCGTCGTCTCCGGGTGTTCCTCAAGGATCGCGAGCGTGTTCCCGGCGTGGGGGACGTCCGGGTGCGAGACCGCCAGGTAGTCCAATCCCCGATCGCCGACGATGTCGTCGACGGCGTCGAGGATCTGGTCGGTGCTCGCGGGCGAGAGCGTATCGAAGAGCAGCGTCTCGTCGCCACCGTCGACGAGGTACGCACACTGCGGGACGTACGCCTCCTCCCCGGGCTCGTACCACCCGGGATTACGATCGTCGAGGTCCCACGATTCAGTCCTGTCCGGCCCCGGCTCGTAGATCCAGTGGATCCCGGGGGTTATCTCTCGCGGCACACCGATTCATAACGATCTTACGTATAAAAACCTGCAGGCCGACCGCCTCACCGATCGGTCCGGAACCGATCGAGCGTCGCGCGGTCGATCTCGATCCCGAGTCCGGGGCCGTCGGGGACCGGGACGTCGGTCCCGTCGTTTCTGATCGGATCGACCGCGAGTTCCTCCCGGATCGGGTTCGGCGTGCGGTCGAACTCCAGCCGCGGTGATCCCGGGAGCGTCGCGATGAGTTGGAGGCTCGCCGCGAGCGCGACCGCGCTCCCGAAGACGTGGGGGTAGGTCGCCACCCCGGCGGCATCGCCAATCTCGGCGGCCCGGCGCGCCGACGTGAGCCCGCCCGCGCTGGTCACGTCGGGCTGGAGGACGTCGGCGGCACCCGCGTTCGCCGCCCGTCGGAACTCCGGCGCGAAGGCCCAACACTCCCCCCCGGCGATGGGGACCGGACTCCCCAGGTTCAGGCGGGCCCAGGCGTCGATCCGGTCGGGGGAAAGCGGCTCCTCGAAGAACGCCGCGTCCACCGCCCCGAGTCCGTCGGCGACCCGGCGGGCCGCAGGGAGGTCGTAGGCGTGGTTCGCGTCGGCCATCAGCGTGACGTCGTCGCCGACGGCTTCGCGGACCGACCGGACGAGTTCGAGGTCGTACTCCGGGCCCCACCCGAAGTGGCGCTCCAGCCCGATCTTCAGCTTGAGTGCGTCGAAGCCCGCGTCGACGTGCGAGCGGGCCTCCGCGACGACCGATTCCCGCACCGCGTCGAAGTCGTCGGCGGGCGGCCAGAAGTGACCGGTGGCGTAGGCGGGCACCGACTCCCGGCGTTTCCCGCCGAGGAGCGTTGCCACGGCGGTCCCGGCGGCCTTCCCGCGGAGGTCCCACAGCGCGAGGTCGACCCCGCTGACGGCCCCCGCCGGCACCGTCGAGTGGTACGCCGACCGGAGATCGAAGACGAGGTCCTCGTGGATGGATTCCACGGCCGTGGGGTCGCGGCCGCGAAGTAGCGGCGCGATCCGCTCCTCGATGAGCTCCCGGGTGCCGGCGATCGGCCCCCAACACTCGCCCCACCCGACCGCGCCGTCGGCGGTTTCGATCCGGACCAGACAGTACTCCCGGTGGGTGATCCACTTCTGTGCGTTCGCGAACCGCTCGTCGAGCTCCCGGCGCAGCGGGACCGCGTCGATTGTTCGTATCTCCATAGACCTTTCAGCGGTGGTGTGTCGGACCGATAATAAAGTATGATTATCATTGTAGCGGTTCGGGGGTAGGTTCAGGCCGGTCCCTGGGGAAGTCGTGGGTATGGCAGGACACAGCGCGGAGTCAGTTGCAACCGCAGCCGTCCCGGAGTTGGATCCGCTCTTCGACCCGGAGTCGGTGGCGGTCGTGGGTGCCAGTCCCGACTCCTTCTACTCGGGGAACCTCGTCGACAACCTGCTGGACTACGGGTTCGAGGGGACGCTCTACCCGGTGAACCCGGGGCGCGACGAGGTGTGGGGGCGTCGGTGTTACGACGACATCGGCGACATCCCCGAGACGGTCGACCTGGCGGTCGTGAGCGTCCCCCGGGAGTACGTCGTCGACGTGGTGACCACGGCGGGCGAACGCGGCGTCCCGACGGCGCTCGTGTTGACCGCCGGGTTTTCGGAGGCCGACGAGGAGGGCGCGGCACTCGAAACGCGGCTGGCCGAGGCCGCCGCGGACGCCGGGATCCGCGTGGTCGGCCCCAACTGTATCGGTGTGATGGCCGCACGGGGGGCGACGCTCACCTCGACGTGCTCCCGCAACCCCGAACCCGGCCGGATCGGGCTGGTGAGCCAGTCCGGCGCACTCGCGTTCACTACCTTCTTCGAGCGGGCCGCCGACCGGGACCTCCACTTCAGCCACATCGTCTCGACGGGGAACGAGGCCGACCTGGGGCTGACCGACTACGTCGCGTACCTCGCCGAACAGGACGCCGTCGACGTGGTGTGCACCTACGTCGAGGGGGTCGACGACCCCGAGCGGTTTATGCGGGTGGCCGGGCGGGCGGTCCGGAACGGCACGCCGGTCCTGACCGTGAAGATCGGACAGTCCGACCTCGCGGAGGAGGCCACCCTCTCGCATACGGGGTCACTCACCGGGAGCGACGCGGGGTGGAACGCCGCGTTCGACCAGACCGGCGTCCAGCGGGTTCCGGACATCCCCGATCTGCTGTCGCGGGCCACCGCCCACACCGCCTACGACGACCCGGACGGCGACCGAGTCTGTATCGCCTCGACGAGCGGCGGGCTCGCGAGCCTGCTCGCGGATATGGCCGCCGAGCGGGACTTGGCGCTTCCGGACATCGACGGCCGCACCGAGGAGGAGCTCCTCGACATCGAGGAACTGCTGACGTACGGCGAGTTCCACAACCCAGCCGACATCCGGGGGTACGGCGCGGAGGTACTCCCCGAGATCGCCGACGCACTGTGCGACGACGACGCCTTCGACGCCTACGTCTTCGCGATCGGGCTCCCCGGCGTCGACGAGCGCGCCGAGACGATCGCGGCGGACCTCGAATCGATCGCCGCCGACGCGGACGATCCGGTGTACGTGCTCTGGACCGGCCGGAAGGAACCCGACGACACGACCGAGACGCCGCCGTACGCCCGCCTCAGGGAGTCGGTGCCGGTCTACGAGGATCCGGGACGGTGTCTCGACGCCGTCGCCTCGACGGTGCAGTACGTCGAGGACCGCGGCCGCGTGACGGCCCGCCCGGCGAGGGGCGACCTCGCCGCGGACCGCGCCGACCCCGGCATCGATCTGCCCCGCGAGCGCGTCCTGACGTGGGCGGAGGCCCACCCGCTGCTCGACGCGTTCGACGTCCCGACCGTCGAGACCCGGACCGCGACCGACGCCGAAGCGGCGGTCGCCGCCGCCGAGGACCTCGGGTTTCCGGTGGTCTGTAAGGTCGACTCCCCGGCGCTGCCCCACCGGACGGACGTCGGCGCGGTGGAACTCGGCCTCGACTCCCCCACGGCGGTCCGGGCGGCCTACCGCGACGTGATGGACGCCGCACTGGCCCACGTGGACGAGGACGACATCGCCGGCGCGTTGGTGCAACCGATGGTCGACGACGGCGTCGAGGCGATGGTCGGCGTTGCGCCGGGGGCGGTGTTCGGCTCCCTCGTCACGGTGGGGCCCGGCGGTGTGTTGGTGGAGGCCTTCGACGGGAGCGAGACGCTCGTGCCGCCCTTCTCGCGGGCCGACGCCCGGCGCGCGATCGAATCGACCGCGGTCGACGACCTCCTGACCGACCGTCGCGGCGGGGAGCCACTCCCCGTCGACGGCGTCGTCGACCTGCTCGTGAACGTCGGCGGCCTCGCGGCGTCGGTCGACGCCGTCGCGGAACTCGACCTCAACCCCATCGTGATCACGGGGGACGGCCCCGTCGCCGTCGACGCGCTGGTTCGAACCGATTAAGAGTCCCGAAAACGGACCTCGAAGCCGCTTACGTCGTCATCTCGCTCTCGAGGACTTCAGACACGTCGTCCTCCCGCTCGGCGATGTAACGTTCGAGCACCTCGGTCTCGATGTCCTCCACCGGGTAGTGGCAGGCCGCCTCGTGATCCCCGTCGGCGAACGCCGACCGAGCCGGCTCCTCGCCCCGACACGTCTCGTCGGCCTTCGGGCACCGCGGCGCGAAGTTGCAGCCGTCGGGAAGGTCGACCGGGTCCGGCGGCTCCCCCGGGAGCAGCACCCGCTTTCTGTCGGCGTCTGGGTCAGTCCGGGGTGATGCGGACAGCAGCGACGCCGTGTAGGGGTGTTTGGGCGTGCGAACCACGTCCTCAGTGGCCCCGATCTCGGCGATCCGACCGAGATACATCACCGCCAACCGGTCGGCGATCTGGGTGAGGCTCGCGAGGTCGTGGGAGATGTAGACGATGCCGATGTCGCGCTCGTCGGCCTTCTCCCGGAGGATGTTGAGGATGTTCGCCTTCAGCGACACGTCGAGCATCGACGCCGGCTCGTCGCAGATCAGGAGCTTCGGGTCGAGCACAAGCGCCTGTGCGATCGCGACCCGCTGGCGCTCGCCCCCGGAGAGTTGAGCGGGGAGTTGGTCGAGATACTTTTCAGCGGGCTCGAGCCCGACGTCCTCGATTGTCCGTCTGACCCGGCGATCGATGGTCTCGGGGTCGTGACCCTGGATCTTCAGGGGCTCCGAGACCGCCGCCCGGACCCGCTGTCGGGGGTTCAACGAGTCGAACGGGTCCTGGAAGATGAACTGCACCTGCGAGCGGAACTGCTTGGTGCTCCGGTCAAGCAAGTCGTCGATCGGGGTTCCGTCGATGTGGATCTCGCCGCCGGTCCGGTCCTGGAGGGCGGCGATCACCTCCGCGAGCGTGGATTTCCCGCACCCCGACTCGCCGGCGACCCCGACGATCTCGCCCTCGTGGACGGTGAGGTCGACCTCGTTGACCGCCTTGACGTAGTCGGGGTCCTTCCCCCGAAAGTCGTCGAGGATGCCCTGTGGTTGCTCGAACCACTTCTCGAGGCGATCGGTTTCGAGGATGACGTCCCCGACCTCCCCCGTCCGTTCCGTCTCGTCGCGGACGTCGATCCCCCAGGTCTCGGGGTCGGCGGCGCGCTCCCGCATCCCGTCGGCGTCGTCGACGTGGTGGCAAGCCGACAGCTGCTCGTTGGCCGTGACCAGGTCGGGGTGGCTCGCCTCGCACTCGTCGGTCGCGAACGGACACCGGTTGCTGAAGACACAGGAGGTGGGCTCCTCGGTGAGATCGGGCAGCGACCCGGGGATCGAGATGGCCTGCTCGTCGAACTCGTCGACCTCCGGGAACGCGTTCTTCAGCCCCATCGTGTAGGGGTTCGTCGGGTTCCGGAACACCCGGTCGGTGTCGCCCTGTTCCATCACCTTGCCGCCGTACAGCACCGACACCTCGTCGCAGGTCTCGGCGACGACGCCCACGTCGTGGGTGATGAGAAGCAGCGAGCTGCCGAGTTCCGCCTGAAGCTCCAGCAGCTTGTTCAGGATCTTGTCCTGGACGATCACGTCCAGCCCCGTCGTCGGCTCGTCGGCGATGATGAGATCGGGGTCCAGCGCCAGCGCCATCGCGATCGTGACGCGCTGGCGCATCCCCCCGGAGAACTGGTGGGGGTAGTCGCCGGTCCGGCCGGGGTCCAACCCGACCATCTCGAACACCTCGGCGACGCGGTCGTCGGCCTCAGCCTTCGAGACGTCCCGGTGTTTCCGGATCGCCTGTCGGATCTGCGCGCCGACGCTCATCACCGGATCCAGCGAGTCCATCGCGCTCTGTGGGATGTACGCGATGTCCTCCCAGCGGACCGACTGCCAGTCCCGTTCCGAGAGCTCGAGCAGTTCGTCGCCGTCGAACCGGATGCTCCCTGACCGGACCTCCCCGTTGTCGTCGAGGAGCCCGAGGATGGACTTCGCGAGCGTGGACTTCCCACATCCCGACTCGCCGACGAGCCCGTAGTTGTCCCCTTCGTCGATCGAGAAGGAGACGTTGTTGACCGCGTGGACGTCGTCGCCCGGCATCCGGTACGTGATCTTCACGTCGTCGACTTCGAGTAAGCTCATTCTTTGTCCGTTTGGAGGTCGGGGTTGACTATCTCCTCGAACGCCCGTCCGACCAGGAAGACGCCCGTGGTGACGGCGCCGATGCCGATGGACGGCGGGAGCACCCACCACCACGCCACCCGGATCGCGCCCGACCGGAACACCTGCTGGAGCATCCGGCCCCAGGAGGTCGTCGTCGGGTCGCCGAAGCCGAGAAACGCCAGCGACGCCCCGGCCACGATCGACCAGCCGACGGCGTAGGCGGTGTAGAGGAACCCGATCCCGAGCACGTTCGGCGCGACGTGGAGGAACATCGTCCGGAGGTGACCCGCACCGCGGGCGCGGGCGGACTTCACGAACGTCCGCTCCTTGACCGTCATCACCTCCGAGCGGATAACCCGGGCGGGCATCTTCCAGAGGAAGGTCACCAGGACGGCGGTGATGAGCCAGATGCTCGGCGTCACAAAGGAGAGGATCACGAGCGCCATCGGGAGGAACGGCAGCGCGAACGTGAGATCCGTCAACCGCATCAGGAACTCGTCGACGCGCCCGCCGAAGTACCCGCTGGTGAGCCCGACCAGAAAGCCCACGACGCCGGTGCCGACCCCGCCGAACAGGCCGACGATAAGCGTCGGGCGCGCGCCGGCGAGGAACTGGCTCAACACGTCCTTGCCGAACGACGTCGTCCCCAGGACCGCCTTCCCGCCGGGCGGCTGGAGCCGCATCATCGAGCCGCCCTGGCGGAGCGTGTCCTCGATCGGGTGATACGGCGCGATCATCGGGCCGAAGATCCCCAGGAACCCGAAGGTGAGGATGGCCGCGAAGCCGGCCTTTGCGGCGTTGTCCTGCAGGACGAATCGGAGGGTCCGCCAGGCCCGCTCGGCCTCCGACCGGAGCCGTTCGATCGCGGTCTCGGGATCGAAGGAGTATCCCGACGACATCAGACGTCACCTGCCTCCACGGTCGGGTCCAGTTTCGCGTACGCGATGTCGGCTGTGAGGTTCATAACGATCACTGCGAGCGCCATAATGAACACGGCGGCCTGGACTGTGGGGTAATCCTGGTTGAGGATGGCCTGTACCAACGCGCGGCCGATCCCCGGCCACGCGAAGACGACCTCCAGGGTGATTACCCCCTGGAACAGCATTCCAGTCCGGAGCGCGAAGTAGGTGACAAGCGGCAGAAGCGAGTTCCGGCCGGCGCGGCCGAGCTGCTCCATCTCGGAGAGCCCCTTCGCGCGGTGAAGCATCAGGAACTCCGACCCCATCCGCTCGACGACCGAGTTGCGCGCGAGCATCAGGAAATCGCCGCTGTAGAACAGCACCGTCGCGGTAAAGGGGAGGATGTAGTGTTTCAGGAAGTCCACGGAGAGGTACGTCTCGAGGTAGCCGTCGGGGTTCGCGAGCGGACTGCGCATCCCGAAGGCGGGCAGCCAGCCCAACCCATAGGAGAAGACGATGAGCAGGAGGATCCCCGTCACGAAGATCGGCGTCGCGCGGAACACCGTGGTGGCGACGATGCTCGACTGCTCGAACCACGACCCGCGGTTCCAGCCGGCGTACATCCCGGCCAGCGAGCTGATGATCGCAGTGGTGACGAGCGCCGGCAGCAGCAGCACCATCGTGTTGACCAGGGCGGGGATGATGATCTCGCCCACCGGGCGTTGCTGGGTGAGGGAGATCCCGAACTGGAACGTGAAGAGGTTCTGGATGTACTTGAAGTACTGGACGTATATCGGCTCGTCCAGCCCGTACATCGCGCGTAACTGTGCGACCTCCTCCGGCGTGAGCGAGCCCGACGCGACCAGGGCGCTGAACGGGTCGGCGGGCAGCATCCGGAGGGTGGCGAAGATGACACTGACCGCGATCAGCGTCAGCAACGCCGCAATAACCGTTCGCTTGATCAAAAACCGTCGAAAACTCATTGGTTGATCTGTTCTCCGTGTACCCTGTTAGGAGAAGTCGGGCTGATCCAGGTCCTGTCGGCTCGCGTGGCCGTTCTCCACTCGGTCGGCGAAGGCATCCCACGCGTCGCCCTCTGGCCACACGAGGTTGTCGTCGCCGTCGAAGGTGTACCCGGCCTGCTGGAGCATCTCCTGTGCCATCTCGGGGTTGTACTCGTAGGGCTCGGTCTCCGAGTAGTACGGCGTCAGAATCGGCGTGATCAGGTTCTGGCCGTCGATTGCCTCGCCGCGGCCGCCGAGGGTGTTCTCGACGAAGCCTTCCTTGTCGAAGGCGTGGCTCAAGGCGACGCGGAACGTCTTGTCACGGAACAGCGGCACCAGGTGACTGAGGTGAACGTCCGTGGGGACGTAGTTCCGCGCGGTCTGCTTTTCGACGCCGCTTGCGCTCGCCGCGCGGTCGGCCTGTGCGTTCGAGACGGTGGTGCCGATGGCGTCGATGTCGCCGGACTGCATCGCGCCGATGAGCGTCGAGACGTTGCCGACGTTCGCCCAGACGATCTCGTCGATGCCGTCGCCGGCGACGAAGTACTCCTCGCCGACGAGCTCCCGCCGGATCTCGTCGTCCCACATCCAGTTGTTTTCGTGTTTCTCCATCCGGAGCTGTGACCCCTGCTCCCAGCTGACGAACGAGAAGGGCCCGGTGCCGACCGGGTTCTCGGGGTTGTACTCCGCGGGGCTGTCGACGTCGGACCACCGGTGTTCCGGGATGATGGCGCTGCGGACCACCCGCTGGGTGAGGAACGCGGCGTCGGGTTCGGTGAGCGTAAACCGGACGCGGCCGCCGCCGGTCTCCGACAGCACCTCGACACTGTCGATCGTCCGCACGAACGCGGCCTGCTGGGGCGCGTTGTTCTCCTGGTAGTATTCGACGCTGAACTTGACGTCCTGCGGGCCGAAGGACTCGCCGTCGTGCCACTGGACGCCCTCGCGGAGGTCCATCTCGACGGTCGTGTCGTCGACGACGTCCGCGTTGGTCGCCAGGGCGGGCACGATCTCGAGCTGCGGGGAGGCGTCGAACAGCCCGTCGTAGGTGTTCAGGAGGCGCTTTTCCTCCTGGCCGCCGCTGGAGAACGGCAGGTTGGTGCCCTGGATCCCGGAGGTGACGCCCTTCACCCAGGTGGTGGAGTCGCCCTGCGGCTCGAGGTTGACCTGCGTCCAGATGAAGGAGTCGCGGGTCGTCCCGTTCCCGGGGGTGGGTACGTACCCCTCCCAGTCGGCGGTGTTCGCCACCGTGATGACTTCCGGAAAGTTGGCCGAGATGAGGTATGCGTCCTCGCTGAGCAGCTGTTGAACCTCCCCGCAAATCTCGGCTCGGGCCTCCTGGTCGCCGATCGTCGACGCCTGTTCGTCGAGGAGTTCGGTGACCTCGTCGTTCTTGTAGTTGTAGTAGTTTCCACCCGTCTCCGGATGTGCGCGCATCAGGAACGGGTTGGGGTCGAGCCCGCGCTGCGGGTCCGGGCCGTGGAGGTTCATCGTGACCGGCATCGGGTGGCCGATGTCGGCCCGCCAGAATTCGCCGTACCGGGTGCTCGGCTGGACGTTGATGAGGTTGACCGGAACGCCGACGTCGTTGAACGACTGCTGGACCTGCAGGGCGAACTCCCGCATCCACGGCGTCTCCGCCTGCGCGAAGTGGGTCCCGACCTCGGGCACCGCTTCGCCCTCGACTGCGGTGTACTCGAACTGGATCGCCTCGTCGTTGACGTCTACCCCCTTGGTGTCGGCGGGCCACTCCTCCCAGAACCGCGTCTCGATGGACTCGGCGTCGCCGCCGCCACCGCCGCCGTCGTCGCCGCCACCGCCGCCGTCGTCACCGCCACCGCCGTCGTCACCGCCGCCGCCACCGCCGTCGTCACCGCCGCTCCCGCAACCGGCCATCCCCGCGAGGCCCGCTGCCCCCGCGATCTGGATGAACCGCCGTCGCGATGAGACTCCCGTTTCGATCTCGAAGTTCTTGTCTTGCGACATCCCGGCTGATCAATCATCAGGGATTAGTTTGAACCTATCCCCGATGGCCCCGAATGATCATCATCCTTTATCAGTGGAACCGGAAACGAAGCGTGCATCGTCTACGTCGACCCCGCACGGCTAGCTAATACCGGTTACTGAACCGATGGAACGGCCGGAACGGGGGTGGGTCCCGACAGTGAGAGCCCGGGTCCGTCGACATCGGCACATTGGCCACTGTATCACTCGCCGGCGGCGTCGGCCGGCGGTTCCTCGGTGCGCGTGAAGACCAGATCGAACAGCCGTTTTTCCGCCAGCCGGAGCCGTTCGGACAGCGTCGACTGGGCGATGTCGAGTTCGGCGGCGATGTCCTCGGCGGAGGTCCCCCGCGGCACCTCGAAGTACCCCAGCCGGTGGGCGGTGCGGAGGACGGTGAGCTGTTCGGGCGAGAGTTCGTTCCGAAGCACGCGCGCGAGTTGTCCGCTGCCGAGCGCCGCCCCGGTGGTTTCGACCTGGTTCACGCTCAGAAGCTCGAACCGGCCGAACCGGTCCTGGATCCTGTCTGCGAGCTCCCGGAAGGCGTCCCACTCCTCGACCGTGACGACGCCGTCGAAGTACTCCTGGCGGAGTTCCAGCCGGTTCGGGATCGCATTGCCCCTGAGGATCTCCCCGAGGAGGAAGGGGTACGGCTCGTGTGCGACGACCGTCAGTCGGTGGGTCGGGCGGTCGGTCGACCCAACCGTCACCCGCTCGTGGTGGAAGAGTTCGACCCGGGAGAGCCCCTCCGTGGCCGCGTCCGGGTCGAACGACTGCCCCGAGGTGACGAGCAGCGACTCGATCCAGTTTCCCTCGTCGGCGTAGAACACGTTCTCGAACTCGATCCGCCGGACGTCCGGCGTCCGGTCCAGCAGTTCGCTCGCGACACCGGAGGGAACCGTCTGAAATTCGATGCGGAGAATGGATGATCACCCCGTCCGGAAGTACCGGATCTACCGCTGGTGCGCACATAAACCCTCGTCCCAGAGTGTCGCTGCGGCCCTACACCGGGTCGCCGAACGCGTAGACGGTCTGGTGGCTCGTGACCTCGACGTCGAGGGTGTCGCCGGGTTCGATCCCGCGGTCGGCGGCGTCGCGCACGATGATCTGGCGGTAGGCGTCGTCGCGGCACTTCATCGAGTCACCGGTTCCCTCCCGGATCGCCATCACCTCCCTGACGTCGCCGAGCATCGACTCGTAGGCCTCCGCGACGACCTCCCGCTTCAGTTCGGACATCTCCTTCGAGCGGTCCTTCTTGACCTGCCCGCCCAGCCCCTTCATATCGGCGGCGTCGGTGCCGGGGCGCTTCGAGAACCGGGTGACGTTCGCCTTCTCGGGGCGCACCTCCCGGAACAGCGCCATACTCTGTGCGTGGTCTTCGGGCGTTTCGGTCGGAAAGCCCACGATGAAGTCGGTCGACAGCGTCCAGTGGTCGAGTCGGTCGTCGAACGTGTCGACGATTTCCACGAACTTGTCGACGCGGTGCTGGCGGCGCATATCCTCCAGTACCGTGTCCGAGCCCGACTGGACCGGCAGGTGGACGAAGTTGTAGAGTTCGTCGTGCCGGGCGAAGACGTCGGCCAACTCCTCGCGGATCCCGTGGATCCCGCCGGGGTTGGCCATCCCGAGCCGGACCCGGAACTCGCCGTCGATCTCCGAGCAGATCCGGTCTAGGAGTTCGGGAAGCTTCCGCTCGCCCTCGTCCCACCCGTAGACGCCGGTGTCCTGGCCGGTGATCCGGAGCTCCTTCGCGCCGGCGTGGACCAAGGCGCGGGCCTTCTCGACGTTGTCCTCCACCGGCGGGGAGTCGACGCGGCCGGTCGCGAACTTGGTGATACAGTACGAGCAGTTCGACAGGCAGCCGCGGGCGATCGGCAGGATGCCGACCACGCCGTCGAGGACGGGTTCGGTGTCGGGACCCGGCGTCGGGCACTCGCCGTTCGTGACCGCGGCGGGCACGTCGTCCCAGTGGAGGATCTGGGCGTCGACGCCCTCCTCGCGGAACTCCTCGCTCTGTGCCAGGGCCATACACCCGGTGACGATCAGGTCCGCGGTTTCGGATTCGAGTTCCTTGGCCCGGCGGAGCATGTTCCGCTCGGTCTTCTCGACGACCGTACAGGAGTTCATGATCGCGACGTCGGCCTCGTCGGGGCCGTCCACGGGGTAGTGGCCGGCGTCGCGGAGCGCGGTCTCGATCCGCTGGCTCTCGCCGCGGTTCGAGGCACAGCCGTACGTCTCGATGTGGTACCGGGCCATTCGGTCGATAAGGTATACCGGATCCGCAAGCAAAAGCGCCGCGGTTCGGCGGGAGTTAGTCGGTGACCACCTGCTGAATATAGAAGATGGGTGCAACAGAGGCTCCGTTCGTTCGTTCCAAACTGATCTGTGATGAATCAGCTGTGAGAGTGCACTCGGAGGTCGTGGGAACCACGATTCAGTTCTAAAGCCAGCAGTTGTCGATCGACAGCGCGCCGCGTCGTCGGCGAGGGGGCCGGTCCTGCAGTCGAAAAGGAGCGCCAGTTGGAGTTGCGCAGATCAGCCCCGCGGGGTGGTGAGTGTGGAGTGTACTCAGTACCCACGTCGGATGGATCGCCGCTGTCGGGCTTACCGCGCCGCCCGACGACCGAGGACGAAAATCAACAGCGCGACTAAAATCGGGCCAACCATCGCCTCAGCGACGATCACAAACTCACCGACCACCCCTGTGGGTTCGAGCAACTGGTTGCCAGCGAAGAACACTAGGGTACTGTGATGTAGCGCTCTAATCAGTAATACTGGCGAGTCCGCGACCACCTCGGGTCGCAAGGAGGTCCCGCCGTTCGTCTCGACGATACCCGTGGTCAGGTACAGCAGCCAGCCCAGCAGAATCGTCACCAGAGAGATCCCCAGAATCCGTCGGAAGCTCTCTCCATAGTTGAACAGTAGCCGCTGAACGCCCGCAAACAGGGCACTCAGGGTTCTCCCTTCGGCAGCCAACAGTTCACGGCGCGCCTCCTGCCGCCGGACGAACATCTCCGATTGTAGGTCCGGATACCCGTTCGTGCTGGCCAGCGTCTCCAACCGCCGGTAGGTGCTTCGGGCGCGGCGGGCCCGGATTTCTTCGAGCGATTCGTCACGGTTCTTAAACGCCTCGGCACTCTCGGCGACAGTTTCGATTGGGTCGGCCGGGTGGGCATCGGTATCGTAGCGGCAGTGATTTGCAGTGTCCAAATCCGCAACCGGGCCCTCGGTGGAGAACTGTGTCCCGCCGTCGATGCGAGCACCGTCGAAAGTCGTGCCGAAGAGGTGCGCCTCGGAGAAGTCGGCGCGGACCAGGTCGGTGGTATCTAACGACGCTCGGACCAGCGTCGTCTCGTTGAATGTGGCGTTCTCGCAGTTAGCACCCGTGAGGTCGGCTTCGTTCAGGGCCGCCTCCGACAGGTCGGTCTCTTCGAGGTTCGCGTCGGTCAGGTCGGCCTCTTCCAAGTCTGCCCTGGACAGGTCGGCCTCTTGTAGGGTCGCCTCGGACAGGTCGGCCTTTAGCAGGACCGCCTCGGACAGGTCGGCCCATTCCAGGTTCGCGTCGGTCAGGTCGGCCTGTTTCAGGTCTGCCCCGGACAGGTCTGCCTCTCGCAGGTCCACCCCGGACAAGTCGGCCCCTCGCAGGGCCGCCTCGGCTAGGTCGGCATCGTACAGGTCCGCTTCGGTCAGGTCGGCCTCTCGCAGGGTCGCCTCGGCTAGGTCGGCATCATACAGGTACGCCTCGGTCAGGTCGGCGTCGTTCAGGGTCGCCCTGGGCAGGTTAACTTCCGACAGGTTCGCCTCGGACAGGTCGGCTCCTACCAAGTCTGCCTCGGCTATGTCGGCCTTTTGTGGGTTCGCTTCGGACAGGTCGGCCCTTCCCAGGAACGCCTCAGACAGGTCAGCCCAGGCCAGATTCGTCTCGGACAGGTCGGCATCAGACAGGGTCGCCTCGGCTAGGTCGGCCTCTGCCAAGTCTACCCCAGACAGGTCGGCATCATACAGGTTCGCCTCGGCCAAGTCGGCGTCATACAGGTTCGCCTCGGCCAAGTCGGCGTCATACAGGTATGCCTCGGACAGGTCGGCCTCTAGCAGGGCCGCCTCGGCCAGGTCGGCCCCTTCCAAGTTCGCCTCGGCCAAGTCGGCCCGATTCAGGTTTGCCTCGGCCAGATTGGCATCATACAGGTCTGCCTCGGTCAGGTCGGCCCAGGCCAGATTCGCCTCGGACAGGTCAGCCCCTTCCAGGTTCGCCTCGGCCAGGTCGACATCCCTCAGAAGTGAAACGTTACTCCAATTCACGTACGTTGCGAACTCACCGGGCAGAATCGCGCCGTCTATTGAGACTCCACCCGGTGAGCCAGCGTTGAGAGACTCGGTTTTGTATTCAGTATCGTCTGGATCGGCGTGAATCTTGCATCGCCCCGAATCTGGCAGTGGGGGTCGAACGCAGCTGTTCGAGCGTTGGGTATATTCGGGATCGTACTCAGCCGGATCAAAGTCCTCGGGATACGTATAGCCACACCGGTCGTCTGGAACGTCGCCGGCAGGCTGGTCTGACGACATACTCACTGGAGAAAAGCGGGCCTGTCTAATAACCGTCAGGTCATATAGGGACGAGACGGAGCCTTTCGTTACACGCAGGAAGGTCTCACATCCTTTCTCCGAGCGGACGCGGTCCGCTTCTGATTGCTCGGTCGACGATTAAACCGAATCCGTGTCATCAGCCGCGACGGCTTCGGCGTCGTCGATCTGGTCGAAGAAGTCGTCGGGGGAGGTCAGGCCCCGACACCTCCCGGAACAGCCACTGCTGTGTCTATGACTATACTGTCATTCGGAGTAATCCCGTCGGCGGATCGAAGCCGGATATTTTCTGAGCGTCCTACTGGTGATGTGGCCGAAGGTTGAATCCGGAGCAGCCGCTGAGGGCCGGTAGAGAACTTAAAGAAGTGTAGATATTCGGGACTAGTTGTTGAACATCTCGCGCATCATCGGGTGCATCTCCATCAGCTGCTCCTCGGCGATCTCCTCGTACAGTTTGTACGTGATCGAGACCGTAAGCAGCAAGCCGGTGCCGGAGACGCCGCCGATGGTGCCGAGCATGTTCGCCAACACCGCGAGCAGGCCGACCAACGCCCCGCCGATGACGGTCACCTGCGGGATGTACCGCTCCATCACCTTCTCGATGACCTGCGGGTTCCGCCGGAACCCGGGGATCTGCATCCCGGAGTTCTGGATCTGCCGGGCGGTCGCCTCGGGGCCCATCCCGGTGGTCTCAACCCAGAAGATCGCGAAGATCGCGCCGCCGATGATCATGAACGTCAGGTCGATTGCGACCCGCAACGCGATCGCGCCGGGATCCTGGGAGGTGAACCCCAGGAACCACATCCAGTCCTGTCTGGACTGGATCGGCGCGAGATACCAGAACAGCCCGCCGGTGACCTGGCCCTGGCTGTACTGGCCGACCCACGCGGGCATCCCCGTCCACCAGTTGTTCAGGATCTGCCCCAGGAACTGGATGTTGGCCTGAAGCGCCCGCACGAGGATCATCGGCAGGACGCTGGCGTAGATGAGCTTCACCGGGAAGCGGCCCCGCGCGCCCTTCACGTTCGCGTGCGACAGCGGGATCTCGACGCGGACGCTCTCGGCGTAGACGACGATCCCGAAGATCAGAAGCGTCGTGATCAACGCCAGGATCTGCCCCTGACCGAGGAACAGATCCGAGAGCCCGCCCGGCGTCAGCGGCGACCCGATGTCGACGGCGCCGGTGACGATCCCGATCCAGGTCGGGAAGAAGCCGCTCTGGCCGCCCAGCGACTGCCAGCTGAACAGCCCGGCGACAAGCTGTTGGCTGACGCCGGCGATGATGAACAGCCCGACGCCGGACCCGACGCCCCACTTGCTCACGATCTCGTCCATGAAGAGGATGAGGACGCCGCCGACGAAGATCTGCGCGAAGATCAGCGCCCGCACGCCGCCCGTGCCGATCCCGAGCGACTGCCCGAGCGCCTGGCTGGGCGGCAGGAAGTTCCCGCCGAACACCATCGGCAGTCCGGTCAGACAGATCATCACGACCACGAGCAGCTTCTGGAGCCCCTGATAGAGGATCTGATCGCGCGGGTCGTCGGTGTCGAGCCCCAGCAGGTCGGCGCCGCCGAGCAGCTGCAGCACGATGCTCGCCGTGACGATCGGCCCGATCCCGAGCTGGAGGATCGACCCCTGTGCGCCGGCGAGGATGCTCCGGAACTGCCCGTAGAAGTCCCCGCCCGCGCCGCCGGTCTGCAGCCCGAACAGCACCACGTTCGTCAGGAAGAAATACAGCACCAGGATGCCGGCGGTCCACCCGATCTTCCGCTTGAACGGGACGTGCCCCTCCGGACGGGCAACCGAGGGCATCCGCGTTAGCACCGGTTCGGCGGCCTCCTTCCATCCCATAGGTTACTCCTCTGTGTCGTCGTCTTCGGCGTCGGCTTCGGCCTCGGCGAGCAGCTCCTCGCCGCGCTCGGTGAGTTCGACGCTGCCGCCGGCCTCGGCGATCAGTTCGGCCGCGCTCTCGGTGAACGCGTCGGCGACGAGGTGCAGCTCCTGGCGGACCTGTCCGCCCCCGAGGACCTTCACGACGTCGGCGTCCTCGGCGTCCTCCGCGACGTCGCGGGCGTCGATGTGGTAGGCGTCGCCGTCGGCCTCCGCGAGGCCCTCGGCCGCGAGCAGCGCCGCGTCCTCGTCGAGCTCGGAGACGTTGACCTCGGCGACCGTGCGGACGGAGTCCTCGGGCCGTTTGAACCCGTGTTTGCCGATCGGCTCGTAGTTGTGGAACTCGTGTTTGTCCCGTCCCGCGCGGCCGCGGCCGCCGCGATGCCCGGCGCCGCGCCGGTTCTTGTGGCTGCCGCCGCCGTGGGTCCGGGAGCCGCGCTGGCGTCGCTTCTTCGACGTCATCGCATCGCCTCCAGGAGTTCGTCGATCGCCTCGGTACTGTGCTTCCCGAGCTGTCCGCCCTCGGTGGTCGGATGCTTCTGGCCGCGGTGCCCGCCCCGCGGCGGGTGGAGCCGGAGCGCCGGCGAGAGGCCCTGCTCCCGCAGGGTCGTCTCCTCGTCGACGAGCGCCGCCGCGAGCGACTCGAAGTCGTCGTAATCGGTGTGCTCGGCCAGCCACGCCTCGTCGACCTCGGCGTCGCCCTCCGCGGGCTCCGCGCGCGTCGAGAGCACCGTCTCGACGGCGTCGACGCTCGGCTCGCCGTGAGCGACGTAGTCGTTCACTTTCGTGATCATCCCGCGGTACGTCTCCGTCTCGGGGACGAACGCGCAGTGGTTCACGCGGTGGATGTTGAGCATCTTGAGCGTGTCGTGGACGTCGCCACTCATATTCACTTCGCCGCGGATCTGGACGATCGCCTGCATCACTCCTCGACCTCCGCTTCGCGCTGTTTGGCCGCCGCGCGCCGCGGGGTCCGCGATTGGGAGGCGTTCTGCAGGGCGTTGTACGTCGCCTTCGCGAGGTTGACCGTCGTCCGGGTGTTCCCGTTCGAGCGGGTCCAGGCGTCCTCGACGCCCGCGAGTTCGAGGATGTTGCGGACGGTCGGCGCCGCCGCCAGCCCCAGCCCCTGCGGGGCGGGGATGATCTCGACGGTGACCGAGCCGGCTTTCCCCTCGGCCTTCCGGGTCAGGGAGTTCACGCCGCCGGCCGAGTCCTCCCACGAGCCGGAGCCGCGGTCCACCGAGATGATGTTCAGCTTCGCGACGTCGATCGCCTTCTGGATCGCGGAGCCGACCTGGTCGTCGCGGCCCTCGGCGTACCCGAGGAACCCGTCGCGGTTGCCGATCGCGACAACACACCGGAACTTCACCCGGCGGCCGGAGTCGGTCATCCGCTGGACCATGTTGATGTCGAGCACCTCGTCGTCCAGCCCCGGCAGGAGCTGGTCGACGAGCTCCGGCTCCTTCAGCGGGAGACCGGTCTCTAAGGCCTGTTCCATCGACGTCACGTCGCCGTCCTGTACCATTCGGCCGAGCCGCGTTCGCGGCGTCCAGCCGTCGTTGTTGCGTTGGCTCATACGTCCTCCTGTAGTCGCCCGAGCACGTCGTCGAAGTGCTCCGGGAGGTTCGTGGCGTCGAAGTCCCCGCTGTACAGCGGCTCGTCGAGTTGCTCGGCGTAGTCGGCGATGTGCTCGCCGCGGTTACGTGGCCACTCGGCGAGTACCGAGTCGTTGTGGGGGATATCGAGGCCAGCGTCGATCGCTCCTTCCTGGACCGCGAACACCTTGTTGCCGGGCGTCGCGGTGTTGAGTCCGATGTCGAGGACGGCCTCCGCGAGGCCGGCGTCGACGGCGCGGGTTCCGGCGAGGAAACCCGTGAGGTACGCGCTGGGCAGGTTCCCCGTGGGGGCCTCCCAGCCGTACTCTCCGAGCTCCTCGCTGGAGGCGGCCGCGTGCGTTTCGTCTCCGTCCGGTCCGGGGGTGATCAGCTGCGCCCTGACGTGGTTGTTGCTCACGCGAGCAACGAGGCGGGGTTTGCCCGATTTCAGCAGGCGCAACCTCTGGTGGTAGTCCGTCCGGACCTCGCGCCGACGTCGCATCGGCACCGTGTAGCGTGGTCCTGTTGCCATTATGCTGTCTCCGTATCGATGTCGTGTTCGTTCCGCAGGTACGCTTCGAGCCGCGCCACGTCCTCGAACTCGCCGCCCGACGCCTTGTTGTACGCTTCGCGGTACTGCGTCGGGGTGAGCGGGCCGTCGTCGCGCAGTTCCTTCAGACGACGGCGCTGGGCGCGGATGCGGCTGACCCATTCGTCCTTCTCCGCCTTCCGGCCGCCGGATTTGCCCTTGCGGGTGCCGGCGCCCGTCCGGTGGCCGTAGCTGCGCTTCTCGGCGCGCTCGCGGGCCCGACCCTTGGAGTTGCCCTTCGCGTCCTCCGCGCGGATGACTCCCTGGTCGACCAGATCGCGGATGTCCTCGCGGGTGATCGCGTCGGCGATCTCCGACTGCTCGTCGGGATCGAACCAGACACGGTCCTTGCCCACGTCGAGGACGTCTGCGGCCATTCGTTTCTGTGCTCGTAGGTTCGTCATTCTTCGACCTCCACTTCGACGTATGTGGGGTTGAGGACGCGGATTTCCTCCTCTTCGGCGACCTCTTCGATTCGCTCGCGCTTCCGTGCACCGACCTTCGAGTCGATGCGGACGGCCTGGGTGTCGCCGTCGACGCCCTCGAGGTCGTCCACGTTGTGGACGTGGACCTCCTCGAAGCCGGACGGATGCAGGCCGCGGGCGGCCGTCGGCGAGCGGAAGCCCGCCTCGACCATCGCGCCTTTGCCCTTGATTCCCCGGCGCTGCTTCGAGAGGTTGCCGCGGGGTTTCCGCCACGATTCGGGCACGCGCTTCTTGGCGTGGTACTTCTGGCGACGGAACGCGGGTTTGCCCTCGCGGTGCTTCTGTGCGAGCGCCCGCGCCGTCTCGTCGTCGAGGTCGGGCGTCTTGTCGGCGTGGCCGCGGGGACGGAGCTCCGTCTCGACGGCCTCGTCTTCGTCTTCCTCGGCGCTCTCGTCTTCGACCTCGGCCTCGGTCTCCTCGGAGACCTCGAGGCCGCCGACGTCGGCCTTGATCCGGGCCGCCAGGGCGTTGCCGACCCCGTCGACGTCCGACAGCTCCGCCTGGCTCGCGGCCTTCACGTCGTCGATCGACTCGTAGCCGGCCGCCCGCAACGCGTCGGCCTTCGAGGGGCCGACGCCGCTGATGTCCGCCAGCGAGGTGAGTTCGTCGCCGTCGTCCACGTCCGTCCCCTCGGCGTCGTCGCTGTCGTCGGGCTCGCCGGCCTCCACAGCTTCGTCGACGTCTTCGGTCTCGTCGACGTCTTCGGTCTCGTCGACGTCTTCGGTCTCGTCCGCGACCTCCTCGGTCGCTTCCGTCTCGTCGACGTCGTCGACGCCCTCGAGTTCCTCCGTGTCGTCGTTCTCGGTTGGTTCGTCGTCGGACATCGATCAGGCACCTCCCGTCTGGGGTTTCTGCGTGATGTAGACCCCGTCCTGGAAGACGCGGTTGTCCTTGTCGGTCACGCGGGTGAGCTGTTCGATGTCGGCGGCGGTCTGCCCGACGTCCTCCTTCGATGGACCGCTCAGGGTGACCACCTCGCCGTCGACCTGTACCTCAGTGTCTCCGCGGACGGGCGTCCGTCGCTCGGAGCGCTCCCCGAGGAAGTTCTCGATGACGACCTCGTCGCCCTCGACGTTCACCTGCATCGGGAAGTGGGCGTAGTAGACTTCCATCTCGTACTCCCAGCCTTCGGTGACCCCGTGGATCATGTTCGACACGTGGCTCTCGAAGGTCCCGACGGTGGCGTTCGTCTTGGCGTCGTCCGCGTCGGTCGTGATGACGACGTCGCCGTCCTCGACGCTGACGCTCACGGAGGGGTACCACAGCGTCCGCGTGACGCTGCCGTTCGGCCCCTCGACCGTCAGATCGAGGTTGGACACCTCGGCGGAGACCTCGTCCGGAATCTCGATTGCTGTTCCCGTCATTGTCAGTACACGTAGGCGATTACCTGGCCGCCGACGCCCGCCTCGCGGGCGTCGTAGTGGCTCATCACGCCGTGGCTCGTCGTGACGATGAGCGTCCCGTAGTCGCGGGCGGGGAGGTATCGCTTCTCCCACTGCTCGAACTCGTCTGCGCCCGCCGAATAGCGGGGCTTGACGACGCCACACTCGTTGATTGCGCCGTTCAGTTCGACCTCGAAGCGGCCGGCCTTGCCGTCGTCGACGAACTCGAAGCCGCCGATGTACCCGCGGTCGTAGAAGACCTCGAGGACGGAGCCGATGACGTTCGAGGCGGGCTGTATCTCGTGGGACAGGTGGCCGACGCTCTCGGCGTTGTCGACGCCTGCGAGCGCGTCCGCCAGTGGATCGTTTCCTGCCATACTATCGGTACTTCTTGAATCCCATCTCGCGGGCGACCTCACGGAAACACTGCCGGCACAGGTAGATGTCGTACTTGCCGACGAGGCCCTGGTTGCGGCCACACCGTCGACACTCGTGGTTCTGCCCCGTGCGGCGAGTGGCGTGTTCGCCCGTCGCTTCTGCTTCTGATTCGCTCATTCTGTGTCCTCCGCGATGTCGACGTCGAACGTCTCCTCGATGAACGCGACCGCGTCCTCCGGCGTCAGCCGGTGGCTCGACGGGATCGACCGCGAGGCCTTGTCGCGCTTTGTGACCCGGTAGCCGGGTCGCGTGAGGTTGACCGTCACGTCCAGGCCGTAGATCCCGATCTGGGGGTCGTACTCCTGGGAGGGGAACTCGGTGTGTTCCTCGACGCCGAAACTGAAGTTCCCGGTGTCGTCGAACTGCCCGGCGGAGAGGTCCGTGAAGGCCAGCGCGGTCTCTAAGAACTCGTGGGCCGCGTCGCCGCGAAGGGTGACCTTCGCGCCGACCGGGTCCCCCGTCCGAGCCCCGAACTGCGTGGCGGCGCGGGTGGCGGTCGTCCGGACCGCCTCCTGGCCGGCGATCTCCTCTAAGATCTCCTCGGCGTTCGCGAGTTCGCGACCGCCCTCGCCGACGCCCATGTGGACGACGACCTTCTCGATCTGCGGCTCGCGCATCTCGTGGAACGACTCGCTCATTCGTCGTCACCTCCGTCGGCGGACTCTGCTTCGTCCGCGTCAGCGGACGCCTCGTCCGCTTCCTCGCCGTCGACGAACTGCTCGTCGATGACCACGACGTACTCCTCGATCGTCTCGAAGGCGCCGTCGTCCGTGTCGACGGTGACGGTGTTGTCGCCGCTACCGGCGGTGACGGTGATCTCGTCGATCCGGCCGATGTCCCCCGAGTGCGACCCGTCGACCGCGGTCACTAAGGCACCCTCCTCGTAGGGGAAGTGCGCGACGATCTCGCCGGAATCGTTGTCGACGACCAGCGAGTCCTTCGTGTCGTAGTCGACGTCGGCGTCCTCGAGCCGGACGTTCTCGCCGTCGTGCAGCGTCAACTGGGTGGCGCCGCCGGCGACCTGCCGTTTGCCGACGATCTTCCCGAGGCGGCTGCCCGCGGCCTCGGCGTCGATCGGCGTCAGTGCCAGGCGGCCGCCCTCCTGGGGGAAGACGCGGTAGTACTCTTCGCGCTCGGTGAACGCGAGGATGTCGAACATCCCCACCGGGCGCTGCTCGTCGGAGACGGCGTCGCCGTTGACGAGGACCGACCCCTCGTTGAGGGCGTAGCGCGCCTCCTTCGTCGAGTCGACGTAGCCGAGCACGTCCCGCAGCAGGACGACCAGGGGAACCCCTGCCTCCCCGTGCGGGCCCGCGCCGGCCTTGACGGTGAACGTGGCCGTCTTCCGCTCGACGGGCCAGGCGTTCGGTGCCGAGAGTCGCTTCTGATGTCGGGTCATTCGGTGTCCTCCTCGAGCCGCTCCTTGCGGCGGTCGTCCTCGAGGTCCAGATCCGTCACGCGGAGGTTCGACGCGTCGAGCGGCCGGGGGACCTCCTCCCCGTCGGCCTTCTCGACGGTCACGTCCTCGACGTGAACAACCGTATCCCGGAGGTCGACCGTGAGAACCTCGGCCTCGGTGCCGGCGTCGTCGCCGCGGAGCACCTCGACGGTGTCCCCGGCGTTGACCCGGACGTTCCGCTGGCCGTACTCCTCGCGGAGGTCCTCCGAGAGGGTCGCACGGACCTCGTTCTGCCGCTCGTGCAGCGGCGCGTTTCGTTTCTGGTTTCGCTGTTTGCGTGGTTGTTCACTCATACTATACGATCATCGTCGCCGTGGATGCGATGCTCCCGAAGCGCTCTGCAACCTCACGCGCGACGGGGCCCTTGATCTCGGTCCCGCGCGGCTCCTCCATCTCGTCGATGATGACGCCGGCGTTGTCCTCGAACTTCACGCGCGTCCCGTCCGGCCGGCGGATCGGCTTCCGCTGGCGGACGACGACGGCCTGGAGCACCTGGCGGCGCATCTCGGGCGTCCCTTTGGTCACCGAGACGGTGATCTGGTCGCCGATGCCCGCTTTGGGGTGTCGGTTCTTGGTTCCGCCGGAGCCCTTCACGCTGATTACCTTCAACTGGCGTGCGCCAGTGTTGTCCGCGCAGGTGATGAGCGAGCCCCGTTCGAGGCCCTTCGTGACGTCGGCTTTGAGTGCCTCCATCACGCGTCACCTCCGAGGGTCTCGACCACGACGTGCGCCTTGGTCTTCGACAGCGGTCGGGTCTCCGCGATGCGTACCGTGTCGCCCTCCGCGAGGTCCACACACGGTGGTGCGTGGGCCGGAATGCGACTACGCCGCTTCATGTAGCGGTCGTACTTGGGCACGTGAACGTCGTATTCACGCTCCACAACGACGGTTTTCTCCATATCTGTGGAGGCCACCGTTCCTTCGAGCGTCTGTCCGCGCACGGAAAGCGTCCCGTGGAACGGACAGTTCGCGTCGGAGCACGGCTCCTCCGGTTCTTCTACGTTCAGTCCTATCGCCATAGTGAATCTCCTCGCTTCTCGGTCCGCAGTGCGGGTCGTGAGAGCAACCGTGTGCCATCCACCGTAACGTAGGCCGCGCCCTGGCAACGGCCAGACTGACCAGCGTCCAATCCGCTGGCAGTTTCCGACCGAAGTTCGGACGCGGTCCCCGACGCCTTCGCAACGTCGGCGGCTTCATCTGTGCACTCGGGGTCGTCGCCCGGTGGGAGCTCGAACTCGAACGTCGAGCCCCGCTTGGGCACCTGCTTCACCCGGGACGCCGCGACGGACGCGTCGCTCGCTCCGTCGCCCGGAGCGCTGGGTTCGACGGCGACACGCAGCGTCCGCATCGTCTCGCCGACGACGCGGCCAGCGGTCCCGACGAGGTCGGGGTTGGGCGCGTCGACGACGGCCACGCGGAGGCCGTTGAGTTCGTGTCGCGTGAGTGTCTCGGGTGTCAGTGCCATCGTCGTAACTTAGTTCTCGTCGAGGTCGCCTTCTTCCTGCTGGATCGTCTTGATCCGCGCGATCGTCCGTTTCAGCTCGCCGACGCGGCCGGGGTTCTCCGGCGCGCCACCGGCGGCCTGGACCGCCCGCGCGTTCAGGAGTTCCGTCTCGAGCTCCTCGAGTTCGGCCTCCCGCTCGGCGGCGGTCATATCACGGATCTCCTCGGGGTAGAGAATCGCCATCGTCAGGCGTCCTCCTCGTCTTCGCCTTCCATCTCGTCTAAGAGCTCCTCGGCCTCGGCCTCGACGTCCTCGTCGAGGTCGTCGAGGTCGGGCTCTTCGTCGTCGTCATCGCTGTCGCCCGTTTCGACCGGCTCCTCTTCGGTCTCGTCGATGACCTCCTCGACGACGTCCTCGTCGATGACCTCCTCGGGCGTCTCGTCGGGGACTTCGACCTCGTCGTCCTCGGCACCTGCCTCGGGGACCTCCTCGGGTTCCTCTTCGAGCAGGGCCTCGACGCCCTCGCTTTCTGCGACCTGCTCGACGGGCTCGACGTCGACGTCCTCGCGGATCTCGAAGTCGTCGGGCAGCTCCGCACCCGGCGGGATGATCTTGACCGTTACCCCGATGGTGCCGAGCTTCATCACCGCGACGCCCTGCCCCTCGTCGACGATCTCCTGGGCGGGCTCGCCGTTGTGCTTGATGTAGCCGCGGTTGAACTTCTCGACGCGCGACCGGGCGCCGGTTACCTTCCCGCTCAGGACGATCTCCGCGCCGAGCGCGCCGGCCTCCATAATCCGGTCGATCGTGGTGTGGCCCGCCTTCCGGAAGTACCACCCTCGTTCGAGGGCGTTGGCCAGGCGGTCCGCAACGATGCGGGCGTTGAGATCCGGCTCGTCGACCTCCTGGACGTCGATCTGTGGGTCGTCGAGGTCGAACCGTTCCTCGAGTTCGCTGGTGACCTTCCGGATGTTCTTCCCGCCCTTGCCGATGACCATGCCGGGCTTCTCGGCTTTGAGGACGATCTGGGTCCCCATCGGCGTCTTCGCGACGTCCATCCCGCCGTAGCCGGCTCGGCCGAGTTCGTCCGCGAAGAACTCGTCGATCTGGGAGCGCTGGAGGCCGTCCTCGATGAACTGGTGTTCGTCCGCCATCAGGCTTCGACCTCCTCGGGCTCCTCGATGATCAGTTCGACGTCGCAGATCGGCGTGTTCCACGGGTCGGCGCTGCCGAACGCCCGGGGCTTCCGGCCCTGGCGCTCGCCGACCTTGTGGGGGGCGACGTGTTTGATCGCCATCTCCTCGCCGTCGAACCCCTGCTCGTCGGCGTTCGAGGCGACGTTCTCCAGCAACTCCAGGAACGCCTTCGAGGCCTTCTCGGGGTAGCGGCCCGCGTCCCACCCGTCGATGTCCGACCGGTGGCCGACGCCGGAGTTGTGCTGCTTGAACGGGACCGACTGGACCTCATCGATGACGTCCTGGAGGTACGACTGCGCCTCCGCGACGGTCCGTCCCTTGATCTGCCGTGCGATGGCCTTGCTGTGCTTCAGGCTGATGGGCCGATCGCGGAGCATCCCCTTGGCGGTGGTCTCCGGGTCGGCCTCGACGCTGTAGTTGATACCCATGGGTTATTTGAGCGGCACGAACTTCGAGGACCGGGTCGCGCCGATGCCGGCCTGGCCGTGTTCCACCGACGTCCGTGTCAGTTGGAACTCGCCCAGGTAGTGGCCGATCATTTCGGGTTCGACGCGGACGCGCTCGAAGGACTGGCCGGTGTAGACCTCGAACGTGAGGTCGACGAACTCCGGCAGGACCGGCATGTCCCGGAGGTGCGTCCGGATCGGGTCGTTGGCCGTCTCCTGTTCGCCGGCCTCCCGAGCGCGCTCCCGAAGCTTCTCCTGCTGGACCGAGAGCCCTCGCTGGATGGTTCGCCGCTGGCGTGCGGGGAGCAGTTCCGCGACCTCGTCGAGCGACATCTCCTGCAGCTCGTCGAGCGTGTGGCCGCGGTAGGTGAACTCACCCTCGCGGCCGGTTCGGTATTCGGAACTCATGAGTTGTCCTTGCCTCCTTTGCCGCCGCGACCGGTTCGCTTCGAGGCGATGTCGCCGACCTTCCGTCCCGGCGGGGCGTCCCGCGAGACGGACTTCGGCTGTCCGGGGTGCTGGCGGCCGCCGCCGCCGAACGGGTGGTCGACGGCGTTCATGGCGACCCCGCGGACCCGGGGCCACTTGGTACCGCGTGATTTCATCTTGTGGTGCTTCTTGCCGGCCTTCACGAACGGCTTTTCGGTTCGGCCGCCGCCCGCGACCACGCCGACGGTTGCGCGGCACTCGGGGTTCAGCCGCTTGGTCTGGCCCGAGGGCAGCTTCACCGCCGTCACGTGACGGTCGTGGGTGATGATCTGGGCGCTGGTGCCCGACGCGCGGGCGAACTTCCCGCCGTCGCCGGGCTGGCGCTCGATGTTACATACCGGCACGCCCTCGGGGATCTCCGCGAGCGGCAGCGTGTTGCCGGGTTTGATCTCCGCGCTGACCCCGACCTGGATGGAATCGCCGACGGCGACACCTTCCGGCGCGAGCACGAGCCGCTGGTCGCCGTCCTCGAACTCGACGGCGACGACCGGCGCGCTGCGTGCGGGGTCGTGTTCGATGTCGACGACCGTCCCGGAGACGGTGTCGTCCGATTCGTCCTTCTTGTGCGAGAGGTCGGACTTGTAGCGGTGCGACGGCGCCCGGAACGTGGACGTGCCGCGGCCGCGACGTTGCCCCTGGATTCGTCGTCCCATCTTAGAACACCCCGATCCGCGAGGCGACTTCCTGTGCGTCGTCGTCGTCGCCGAGTCGGACGGTCGCCTTCTTCTTGCCCTGCGGTGTCACCTGCGTGTTGACGCTCACGACCGACACCTCGTAACGCGACTCGACTTCCTCGACCACGTCGTTCTTCGTGGCGTCGATGTCGACGATGAACTGGAGCTTGTTGTCGAAGTCCATCTCGTCCATCGCCTTCTCGGTCACGAGGGGATGTTCGATGATCGTGCTCATCGGTCCGCCACCTCCTCGATCGCGCTTTCGGTGTACAGCGCGAGCCGGCCGGCGTGCGTGCCGGGCGCGAGATCCTCCGCGCTCACGTTGTCGGCGGTGACCACGTCCGCGCCGGCGAGGTTCCGCGCCGCCTTCGAGGGCTCCTCCGAGGTCACAAAGAGGATCGACTTCGGCCGGGTGTACTTCCGGCCACGCGTCTTGCCGCGGCCCGCCTTCACCTTCTTGTTCCCGTCGGACCGCTCGATGTCGGCGTGGACGCCGAGGGATTCGAGCAGGTCGACGACCTCGCGGGTCTTCACCAGCTCCTCGAAGTCGTCGGAGACGACCACGGGGAGTTCGACATCGTCATCGAACTCGTGGCCGCGGTCGGCGACGCGCTCCGCGTCGGCCGTGGCGGCCAGCGCCGATCGGACGGCGAGTTTCCGCTCCTTGTCGTTGATGTCTTTGCCCTGGTCCTTCTCGGCCTTCGGCGGGTGTGCCTTCCGGCCGGAGACAGCCTGGGGGACGCGCCGAGCCTGCCCGTTCTCGCGGGGGACGTGCGCCATCCCGCGGCCGCTGCCGAACGACTCCGCGGGGGTTCGCAACCCCGCGTAGGGGTCGGCACCGTACGCCTGTTTTCGGTTGGCCTGCGCGGCGACCACGGCGCGCTCGATGAGGTCCGGACGGTAGGCGGTCTCGAAGACCTCGGGGAGGTCGAGCGTGCCGGCGTCGTCGCCGTTCAGGTCGCGAATTGTTGCTTGCATAGTTTAACCCTGGTTCGATTCGGTCGACACGTAGCGTACCTCGGGATCGAGGCGCGGCTGGTCGCTCGGCCGGACGGCGGGCCGGAACCGCAGCAAGCGCTTGTCGGGGCCCGGGAGCGAGCCCTTGATCAGCGCGTACGGTCCGTCGACCTCGCCGTAGCCGACGAAGCCGCCGTCGACTGTCGGTTCGCTCCCCGAGCCGATCGCGAGGAGGCGCTTGTTCAGTTCGGTCCGCTGGTGGTAGCCCGTCTGCCCCTGCTGGGGGACGGTCGAGCGCACGCGGGAGGGGTTCCACGGACCGAGGTTGCCGATCCGGCGCCGCCATCCCTGGCGGGCGTGTTTGCCCTTCCGCTTCTGGACGCCCCACCGCTTGACGGGGCCCTGGGTTCCCTTCCCCTTGGTGACGCCGGCGACGTCGAGATACTCGCCGGAACGGAAGACGTCCGAGAGCTCGTGGTCGCCGCCGTCGCCGACGAGATCGAGCGCGAAGTCGACGCGCTCCTCAAGGGAGCCGCCGCCGACCCGGGTCTCCATCACGTCGGGGTCCTTCTTGGGGACGTTCCGCATCTCGGCGGGAACGGTGTGGGTGATGAGGCGGACATCGTCGACGTCGCCGGCCTCGACGGCCGAGCGGAGGTCCTCTGCGTCCGACTCGAAGGTGTCCTCGTTGGGGAGATCGAGCACGCGATCGAGCGACTCGGCGAACTCCCCGGTCCACACTTCGGTCAGTGGCTTTGCACCGTACGGCGTGTCCTCGTAGGCTCGAAGGGCGACGGCGCGCATCGGCGGCGTCTCCACGACGGTCACCGGCACGGCCTCCTCCATCCCTTCGCGGGGGGAGTTGGCCTGGTCGTTGACCATCATCACCTGGGTCATTCCGGCCTTGTAGCCGGCGAACCCCTGGATGGCCGGGGCCCCGTCGTCGTCGGGCCACGACCGGATACGCGGGACCTCGCTGGCCGCGCGCTTCCGCGGGCTGAAGCCCATCGAACCTTTTCGTGGTCTGCTTGGTTGTGGCATATGATCACTCCGTGAGTGTCAGGGCAGCAAGCGTGGCGAACACCGCTTCCTCGGTGCGTACCGTCTCGCTTCCCTGCCGCGGAATCGTATTCAGCCAGAGGTCGAACCCCGGATCGGCTCCGGGTTCGACCGCCCCCTCGGCGACGGCGTCGGTGCCGACGCCGAGGATGGCCGGAAGCCCGCGGCCGGGCGACCCGAACGCGACTGTCGCGCCCGCCCGGTCGACCCGGGCGGCGAGCTCGGGCAGCCGCGTGGTGGTCAGCGCCTCGCCGTGGCGGGACGTGGCGATCCCGATCCCGGCGTCGGCGCGGCCGAGCGCTTCCTCGAGGTCCATACGGGACACGTCGAAGCCCGGAGGGGGCCGATCGACGATCCGCGCACGGACCGGTTCTCGCGAAGAGATCCTGATGGCGACGCGTTCGCCCTCCGCGACCTCCATCGACGGAGGCGCGCGGAGGGTGAGTGGGTGTTGCAGTTCGCAATTGACCCGGACGCGGCCGTCAGGTCCGACCTCGGTCACGATTCCCTGTGTTAACGACCCCGAACCGTTCGATTCGGAGCCGGTCGTAGACGGGACGCGGAGGGGTGGTAGGACGCCGACGTACTCGAGTTCGTCGCGTCGCCCCCAGACCTCCTTTCGGAGCCCCGGCGGCGTGGCGGCGTATCGCAGCACCGTTTCGACGAACTCGCCCCCCCAGCGCCGCTCGCCTTCCCGGTCGGGGAAGACGGCGAGCCGATCCGCCCGGAACACCGCCGCCGCGCGGGCGACGTACCCGAGTTTGCGAGTTGCCTCGCGTTTGTCCTCGGCTTCCCGGACGAGGGAGGACGGCACGAGTACGGTCAGCGTCATACCGGTCCCTTCAGCGTCACGTCTAGACTGTACAACGGATACCGCAGGGGAACCTAAAAGAGTAGCGAAAGCTGGCGCCGACTGTGAGGCCGTCACACGCCGGGTTGTGGCGGTTTCGCGGTCCGGAGTCGTGCGGATCGTCCCCACGCCGTCCCCCGACGCGTCCACGGTCCGCAAGCCTTATTTATGAATCCCGACTTCTCACGAGTGCACACTCGCGCTGGTAGTGTAGTGGTATCACGTGACCTTGCCATGGTCACAACCCGGGTTCAAATCCCGGCCAGCGCAGTTCTGTCGACGCCGACCGGCGAGCGGAGCGAGCCGCGTCGCGAGACGAAATCGCTCCAGGTATTTGAACCCTGCCGGGCGTGCACAGCGACCGTCGGGAGCGAGCACGTCCGGTTCCGGTTCAACATCCCGGCCAGCGCAGTTCCCCGGACTCCATCCCGAGAGCGACCGCGTTGCGTGTCGCTCGATACGGCGAATTCGGTGTATGCGACACCCGGATTTGAACCAAGGAGCGTTGCGAGCGAAGCGAGCAGAGCGACCGTGGTTCAACATCCCGGCCAGCGCAGTTCTGTCGACGCCGACCGGCGAACAGCCACGTTCACAGTCCGGACCACCGTGTCTTGGCAGGCATCGAAGCTGAACTCACCGGTTTCGGGATGACGGGCATCACCGCTTCGTTACCGGAAGACACAGGTGATAGTCCGACCGGCGCCACTCCAGGATGGCCCAGAGGACGGTGGCGCCGAACGCGACAGCGACGGCGACGAGGCTCACGAGCGATATCGGATACCGGGCGAGGGCGAACGAGACGGCGTTGACCACCCGGTCGGGGAAATACCGTTTCGTGGCGACGAGCGGCGCTGCCTGCCCGCTGCTGCCGGACGCGGGTTCGAGCCCTGCGCTCGTCGCCGAAGGACCGCCGGTGCTCTCGGGTCCCGAGCCGAACCGCTCGGCCTCGTACGGTAGCGGCACACTCCGTCGCCAGACCACATTGCCCGCGCGGTTAACCTCGATCACCTCGTTGTCGCGGGAGTCGGTGATCAGGGTGTTGCCGTTCGGCAACCGGTCGGCGTCACGGGGCCAGTTCAGCCCGGGGTTGTACTCCCACGTCCGGGTCCAGTTCGTCCCGCGCCGCTGGAACTCCACGACGCGGTTGTGCTCGCTGTCGGCGACGAGAACCGATGGACCGCCGCGGCGCCGTGGGATGTAGTCCGGATTGTGCTGTTCGTACAGCGTCTTGTTCGCGGATTCCGGACTGTGGTCCTGCCCGAGCGTCCAGGGCTTCTCGATGCCGGTTTCGGGGTCGATGAAGATCACCTGGTCGTGGTTCCGGACGGAGACCATCAGCCGGCCGTCCGGGAGGACCTCGACATCGTTGATATGCGTCCAGTCCTGGGCGGTCCGGCCGCCGCTCGAAGCGTCGTACGCCTGGTGTGCCTGCCACTCCCAGGTGATGAGCCCGGTCGAGGTGTTCGCGATGAAGACCCGGTCGCGAGCGAGGTCCGCGACAACGATCCGTTCTGGGCCGACGTAGTCCGCGTCGTGCCACTGCTCGTCGTCGTACCGCTTCGTCGTCATACTGAACAGGACGCGGCGCTCGCCGGTGCTGAGGTTGTAGCGCACGACCCGGTTCTCGATACACTCCGTCGGAAATCCACACCTGCGGGCCGGTCGGTAGTTCGCCGCGGTGTAGAGCACGGTCCGGTCGCCAGCTTCGGGAAGCCGGTCGGCGTCGAAGTACGTGTCTTCGTGGGTTAACTGGGCGATCACGTCGCCACCCTCCGCGAGGAAGAAGAGCCCCTCGGACTGGGAGCTAACCATCGTGACCCCGTCGAGCGAGCGGCGCTGGATCGTCTCGCTCTCCGCGGAGGGGACCGGATCCGATAGCACCATCGCGTCCACGCCGACAGCGACACCCGAGAGTACGACGACGGCTGCGAACAGGAGCCGGACGGCTCGTGTGGTCACTGTACCGCAGGTACGTACCCGTCGCCGTTTACCGGTTTTGGATCGCCGGTGTTCGGTCTCGCAACGACGAATTGGAGGCAGAACATCCCGTACGGTTTTGTGCCTCGTGGCCGGAGAGGGGGTATGCCGTACGATCGCATCCTCGCGCCGACCGACGGCAGCGACCCGTCGAACCGGGGTGTCGACCGCGCGATCGAACTCGGAGACCGGTTCGGCGCGACCGTCCACGCGCTGTACGTGGTCGACCAGGCGAACCGGGCCGGCGACTGGGACATCGTCGTCGAACGACAGGAGACGGAGGGCGAAGCCGCCTTGGACGCCGCCGCCGAGCGGGCGGAGGCGGCCGGGGTCAACCTCGAAAAGCACCTCCGTCGGGGCTCTCCCGCCGAGGAGATCCTCGGGTTCGCCACGGCGGCCGACGTCGACCTGATCGTGATGGGGACCCACGGCCGGAGCGGGATCGATCGGATCCGACACGCCGGCAGCACGACCGAGCGGGTGATCCGCGGCGCGTCGATCCCGGTGTTCGCGGTGCCGCCGGAAGAGGGCTGAGCGGCCGGTCAGGAGCCGAGGCTGTCGGCCGGGGACGGGAGGGCGATCGGCGCGGCGTCAGCGGCGACGGCGAGCAGGCCGCGGACGACCAGGCAGGCAACGAACGCGATCGTCCCGAGCTTCCCCCCGAACCCGACGAAGGCCGACCCGGCGGCCGCGACGAGCAGCCCGCAGAGCGCCCCGGCGAGCGCCATCGTCCCCTCGCTGGGGATCCGCTCGGGGCGCGCCATCCCCGCGAACGACGCACAGAACACGACCGCGGCGATGCCCTCCCCGGCGGGAAGCGCCGGGCAGATGAGCCCGCCGACGAGGCCGACCAGCGCCGACGCCTGCACCGGGCCGTGGTCCAGCCGGACGGAACTGACGTAGGTGATCCCGGCGGCGGCCGCGCCGGCGAACACGTACCCGAGGACGGTCGGCCCCGTGACGACGCTGCCGGACCCGCCGTCCGCGCCGAGCGCCAGCGCGGCCACCAGGCAGCCGACGAACGCCGTGGTGCCGAGTTTGCCGCCGAACCCGTCGAACACCGGGTCGGCCGCGACGAACACGACCCCGGCGACGAGCCCCGCAGCCGTCACGGCGAGCAGGTCCGAAAACAGGGCTGGCGAGGCCATCCCGACGAACGCCCCGCAGTAGACGGCCGCGCCGTACGACGGAACCAGGCGGTCGGCGAGGAGCCCGACCAGGGCGGCCGCGACGACCACGCCCAACCCGAGATCGACGGCCAGAAGCCGGGTGAGCGGCGCGCCGGCAGCCACCGCGAGGACTGTGGCCGCGTCCGTCGCGTCCGGCGCTACCGACTCGGCGGTCCGGAGGGCGGTGTCGGCCTCCAACCCCGCGACGTAGGCGACGCCGGCGACGGCCGGCGACGCGACGAGCCAGACCACGGGGGTCGGGACGGACCCGACGACCCGGGCGGGCCCGAGCGCGGCCGCGACGAGCAGGACGATCGGTGCGACGGTCAACGAGAGGTGGCTGAGTCCCCGAACGGCGGGTGGCATACGTATTCGAGTACCCCCGGCCGTCGGGTGTGTCCTCGCCGTAATGTTGCGCCGTTTTATATACCGGTGGGGGTACGACCCGCCGACGACGGCGGCGGCTGACCCCCGTCGCGAGGGGAAAGACGGCGGCGCTCGCGGGGGGATCGATCGGGGGACGACCGCGTCCGCGGTAGTGCCGGAACATAAAGGACCGCAAAGTTCGGGGTAACGCTCGGGCCGGCAGCACCCCTAAGACCACGCGATGGTGGGAACTGATGACCGAGGCTGACCGTAGCGTCGAGGCGCGCGACAGCATCTGTCCGTTCTGTGGCGTCGGCTGTAGCCTCTCGTACGCGGAGCGGACCGGCGGGTCGACCGGCACGCCGGGGCCAGTCAACGCCGACGGCGAGATCTGCCCGAAGGGCGCCGCGGCGTTCGACGTGGTCACGCACGAGGACCGGCTGACTCGGCCGTTGCTCCGGAGTGACGACGGCTTCGTCGAGGCGTCCTGGACGGCGGCACTCGACCGGATCGAGACGCGCATCGGGGAGATCGTCGCCGAGCACGGCCCCGACGCGGTCGGATTTTTCGCCTCCTCGAACTGTACGAACGAGGAGAACTACGCGCTCCAGAAGCTGGCGCGGATCCTCGGGACCAACAACGTCGACAACTGTGCACGGCTGTGTCACGCCTCGACCGTCGCGGCGATGCAGGAGCGGTTCGGGGCGGGCGCGATGACGAACACCCTCGAAGACCTCGGCGAGGCGGACGCGTTCCTCGTGACGGGCGCGAACCCGGCCGAGCAGCACCCGGTGGCCTTCCGGTCGTATCTGCTGCCCGCAATCCAGGACGGCACCACCTTGATCCACGTCGATCCGCGGGCGAACGACACCACGGAGGCGGCCGACGTTCACCTGCCGGTCCGCCCCGGCCACGACATCCCGCTGCTGAACGCGATGGCCGCGGTACTCCTTGAGGAGGGACTGGTCGACGAGGCGTTCCTCGAGCGCCGGACCGAGGGGTTCGACGAGTTCCGCGCGTGGCTCGCGGACGTCGACGTCGCCGAGTGTGCGGAACTCGCGGGCGTCGACGAGGACGACCTCCGCGCGGCGGCCGTGGCGTACGGCGAGGCCGACCGCGCCGCCGCGTTCACCGGGATGGGGATGAGCCAGCACCGGTGTGGGACCGACAACGTCCACGCCCTGCTCAACCTCGCGCTGCTGACGGGGAACGTCGGCCGCCGCGGCACGGGCGTCAACCCCCTCCGGGGGCAGAACAACGTCCAGGGCGCCAGCGACGTCGGTGCGCTCCCGGGCGTCCTCCCCGGCTACCGCGACGTGACCGATCCGGAAGCGCGCGCCGCGGTCGCCGAGGAATGGGGGATCGAACCGCCGGCGACCCCCGGACGCACCGAGGTCGAGATGACACACGCCTTCGGCGACGGGGTCCGTGCGGCGGTCGTCCTGGGTGAGAACCCGGCGGCCACCGAACCCGACGGCAACAGCATCGCGACACACTTCGAGGACCTGGAGTTTCTCGTCGCCGTCGACCTGTTCGAGACCGAGACCACCCAGTACGCCGACGTGATCCTCCCCGGGAGCGCGTGGGCCGAGAAGGGCGGCACCGTCACCAACACCGACCGGCAGGTGTTGCGGATGCGACCGATGACCGACCCGCCCGGCGGGGCACGCCGCGACCTCGACGTCGTTGCGAGCCTCGGCGAACGGCTGACCGGCCACGACTTCGCGTCGGAGCCGGCGGCCGTCTTCGCGGAACTGACGCGGGTCTCGCCCATCTACGCCGGAATGTCCTACGAGGGGATCGGCGACGGCGGCCAGCGGTGGCCCTACCCCGCCGGCGCCGACTCCGGGACCGAGGTCCTCCACCGGGACCGGTTCGCGAACGGCGACCGGACGGCCCCGCTGGTCCCGGTCGACCACGTCCCGCCGGCCGACGACCCCGCAGACGACGAACTGGTGCTCACGACCGGCCGCATCCTCACCCACTTCAACAGCGGCGCGCTCACCCGCCGCTCGGCGACGCTCACGCGGATGGCGAGCGAGGACGCCCTCCGGATCCATCCGGACGACGCCGCCGCCAGAGGAGTCGCAGACGGTGACGCGGTCCGGGTGGCGAGCGATCAGGGAACCGTGACCGTCCCGGCCGAGGTGACCCCCTCGATCCGGCGCGGGACGGTCTTTCTGACCTTCCACTTCGCGGACTCGCCGGTCAACCGGGTCACGTCGGACGCGCTCGACCCGACGGCGAAGATCCCCGAGTACAAACACACCCCGGTCACCGTCGACCCGGCGTAGACGCACCCCGTCGGCGCCTCACTCGGCTCCGGCCGCTTCGTTGCCGCCCCTGAAGACCTCCGTCAGGAGCCGCGATTGGGCCTTCGAGAGGTGTTCCGCGAAGGTCGAGTCGGTGATGTCGAGCGCGTCGGCGACCTCGCTGGCGTTGGCACCGCCGCGGTACTCGAAGTAGCCGAGCCGGTAGGCGGTCCGGAGCACCTCCGATTGCCGCTCGGTCAGCGCGCCGCGGTCGACCACTACCGTGTCCCGCGGGTCGCCGTCGGCGTCCGACCGGACGAGATACTGAACCGACACCCGGTTTGCGGCCTCGTCGAGCGCCGCGACGACGTCCCGGAGCCGGTCGATGTCGGGCAGGTACAGCGTGAAAAGCAGCGAGCCGTCGGACGCGTGGACGTCCGCGATCGGGCAGTCCAGCCGCTCGATGACGTCGCACGCACAGGGAGCGTCAGCGTCGCGCTCGAACTGGTAGACGCGGTCGTTGCCCACCTCCATCACCGGGTCGGCGCCCGGCACCGCATCGGGGTTGTCGGCGGCGACCGAGGCGTCGACGCGGAACTCCTCGGTGACCCTGCCGTCGGTCGCCTGCGCCCAGGTCACGTCACGGACCACGGGCGACTCCCGGTCCCCGCCGCCCTCAGCGGCCGAGAGCTCCGCCACCGGACAGGCGGTCGCCACGTCCACAGCCAGCTTCACGCAGATGCCGTCGGCCATCGTGTCCACGTGCGGACCGGAGTCGAAAGTGTATAACGGCCGTTCCGGGGTGAAATCGGGCGTCGTACGCCGCGATCGAACCCCCTTCGAGAAAGCGTTTTTGCGGCTCCGCGGCCGAAGACAGGTATGACAGTCGTCGCATTACTCAGCGTCGCACCCGTAATCGAAGGGAGTATGTCCGGGGAGGTCGCCAAGGCCGTCGACGCCCTGGAGGCGTTCGACGTGCGGTACGAGACGAATCCGATGGGGACCGTGATCGAAGCCGACGACGTCGGAACGCTGTTTACGGCCGCACAAGCCGCCCACGAGGCAGTCGACGCCGATCGGGTGAGCACGGTGTTGAAGATCGACGACAAACGCGCCGAGGCGGGTCGCGCACACGAGAAGGTTGACGCCGTCGAGGAGCATCTCGGCCGGCCCGCCCGCGGCGGGGAGTGAGGGAGTCCGGACGCCGGCGTGCGGTCAGTCCCGGCGCACCGCCAGCAGCGCGGCCGCCGCGAGCGCCACTACGGCGGCCACGACCCCGAAGCCGGGCGTGGTGGCCGGCGTCTGGACCGTCGGCACCTCGGTCGTCGTGGTCGGCGGCGACGTCGTCGTGGTTGTCGTCGTGGTCGTCGTCGTCGTGGTCGTCGTGGTCGTCGTGATCACCGTCGTTTCGGCCGGCGTGTCGGTCGTCGGCGTCCGGATCACCGGCTGGACCGTCCCCTCGACGGTCAGCTGCGATGCGGGGCCGATATCGTCGACCTCGATCTCGTAGCTGTCGCCGGGGCTGGTGTCGTTGAACGACAGCGTGACCAGGAACTGCCCGTCCTCGTCGACTGTCGTTTCGGCGGTCTTCAGGAAGGCCGGCCGGACGCCGTCGGCGCTCCGAACCCGGATGCTGACCTCGGTGCCGGGGGCGACTGTCGCCTCGCCGAAGATCTCCTGACCGCTCGTCTCGGTCACGTTGAACGGTTCGGACATCGACAGTTCCGCGGCGGTCAGCGAGTGGGTGGTTTCGACCACCTCGTCCTCGCCGTCGGTGGTCAGATCGAGGTCGTTCTCGTCGTCGCCGAAGACGGTGAACGTCGCCCGGAGGTCGTCGTCGCTGCTGATCTCCCCGTAGTCGGTCTCACTGGGGTCGATCGCGCCGTCGTCGTCCTCGTCCTCGACGGCACTCGGACCCTCGTCGCCCGTCTGCGTGATCACGTAGTAGCTGTCGTTCGCCGAGTCGGCCACGACGCGGCTGTTGGAGTCGTTGAGCTGCAGGAGCAGCGGCTGCTGGTTCGGCCCGGGGTCCTGCTGGGCCACGGCGAACTGGGCTGCGGGGTTGCTCCCGGAGCCGTTCGCGAAGTCGTAGAACTCGGAGGTGACGGTCTCCTCGTTGCGGGCGTCGAGGGCCCCTTCGAGCCCGGAGGCCCGGATCTCGTAGACGACCGTGTCGCCGACCGCGACCTCGTCGGTCCGGGTCAGCCACTCGCCGCTACCCTCGCGGACGTCCTCGGGAGCGTCGAGGTCGCCGTAGCGGTTCCGCGGCGCCGTCCAGGTTCGGATCGCGGTCGTCTCGCGCGGGCCGAGGGTGAGCAGCTGGATGTCGGTCTCGCGGCCCTCGGTTTCGAGCGACATATCGTACGACTCCGCATCGAGGAGGTTCGAGACGCCGATGCTGAGGTCGCTGCTGACGAGTTGGTCGTCGTCGCCGACGCTGAACACGTCGTTACTACTTCCGAGGTCGCCCTCGCTCGCCGTTGAGGCCGCGTAGGTGTTGAAGTAGATCGTCACCCGGCCGTCGTTGTTATCGTCACGAACGGTCGCGTTCGCCCGGAATCCGAGGTTCTCGCTGCCGATGGTCAGCGTCGCCTCCCGGGTGTTGTCCAGTTCGATCGGGATCGCCGCCACGTCGCCCCGGGATTCGGAGAGGCCGCTCGTGGGGAACGTCGCCTCGGTGTCGCCAGCCTCGCGGACGACGACGGTGTCGGACTCGACGGTGACGCCGGAGGTGGTGTCGGTCGCGCGGATGATGTACTCGCCGGTCTCGACGTTCAGCGACTCGAGGTCGTAGCTGAACTCGTAGTTGCCCTGCCCGGAGAGATCAACGATCCGGTCGTCGACCTCGTCGACCGCCTCGCCATCCTCATCGAGGAACGCGAGTCGGATGGGGCGACCACCGGCGCGGGCCTCGACGGTGCCTTCGAGGTTCTGGAGGTTCGTGACGTTCCGGTCGTCGATACTGACGTCGAGGCCGAGGCTCCGGACCGTGATGTCGGCGACCCCCTCGCCGCTGATGTCGGCCTCGTAGTCGCCGGCGTCGCGGTCGGCGGTCGCGAACACGAAGATCCGGCTGTTGGTGCCGGTCGAGCCGTCGAAGAAGTAGTCAGTGTCGTCGTCGACGCCCTCCAGTTGGACGCCGGTGTTCGACGCCGACGCGACGATCGAGACGTTCGCGCCCTGGTATGCGTTGGTGCTGCCGCCGGCGAACACCGAAGTCGGCGCAAACCGGACGGAGGTGTTGCCGACGTCGCTGGAGACCAGGCTGTTCCCGTCGGGGTCCTGAATTCCGCTCCCCAACTGGAGCGTCATCGGCTGGCTGTAGGCCTGATCGAGTGTGATGACGGCGCGACCCTGGGCCTCGGAGGCGCTGACCTGGCCGCCGCTCAGCCGACCCTCGCCCTCGACGTAGAGGTCGTAGTTCGACGCGAAGTTCTGGACGTCCTCGGAGAAGGCGACCTCGACCGCGGGCGTGCCGTCGGACTGCTCGTACTGGATCGCGGATTCGAGTTCGGGGTCGCCCGGCTGGCCGCCCTGGAAGGAGACGGTGAGCGGGTTCGTCACGGAGTCGCTCCCACCCGCGTCGCTCGCACTCGCGGTGATGTCGTAGGTCTGCTGTTCGGTACCCTCTGGGAGTTCGGGGCTGGTCAGGTTGATCGTCCCCGCAAGGTACACCGTCGGTGCCCCGGTGTCGTCGATGATAGTCAAACTGTTGCCGCTCACGTCCGGCGTCGCGTTCAGCGTCGCGCCGGAGACGTCCTTGAGTTCGAGGTCGGTGTCAGTGATCGTCGATCCCGGCGGGCCGGACAGCTCGAACGTCGTGTCGCTGGTCGTGCTGAGGCCGGTGAAGGAGTAGTTGAACGAGTGCTGGTTCGTGGTCTGTTCGTCGGCCTGGTCGGGGTCGAACTCCGAGATGTTGGCCGCAGTGAGCGCGGTATTCTCGATTGTGAACGGTACCGTCGTTGACGCGGTATCACCGTCGTTATTTCCGCTAACCGTGATATCGCTCGTTGTATCCCCGTTGACGGGCGAGGAGGAGACCGTCACAATACCGCTGACATACACGACGTCGGTGGGGTTGTTACTGCTGACGGTAACTGTCTGGGTGGTGCCACTCGTGTCGTTGCTGTCGAGTTCGGTGCCACTGGAGTCCAATAACGATATTTCCGGATCCTTGAGACTGAGGTCGTTCTGAGCCGAAATCGAGATATCAGTCGTCCCTGTAGTGTTGACGCCGGTGAACGAGTAGTTGATACCGTACTTGGTATCGGTGTTCTCGTCGATCGTTGTCGGAGAAAACGCGGTCACATCCGACACCGAAAAGTCAGCCTGTACGGTGATCGTCTCGGTCAGCGTACCGCTCCCGTCGCTGTCGGTACCGGTGATGTCGATATTCGCGTCGGTGTTACTATCGACCGATGGCGTGGTTATGTCCACGGTACCGCTGAGGTACACGGTCGAGGTCGACGGACTGGCAGTGACTTCGATCGAGTCCCCGTTGACCGACGCCTGGGCGACCTCCGCACCCGAGGCGTTTTCCATAATTGCGTCGGTCCCTTCAACAGTGAAATCCGAGGGCGTCGAGAGCGAGAGGGTCGTGTCGCCGGAAGTATTGACGTTTGTGAACGAGTAGTTGAACGAGAACGTTACTGTGCTCTCCTCGCTGGGGTCGGTCGGACTGATCGACGACTCCGCCGACACGTCGCTGTCGGTGATCCCGGCAGTCGACCCGGAGAACGCGACGCCTCCGACGACGACCGAGAGGACGATCAGCGCTGCGAGCGATACTGCGCGAAGCCGTGACGTGGAGCGTGTCATAGTTGAGGGCGGGGGTCAGTCGAGCGGGGAGTGTGTCGGTCACGGCGTAGGGCGCCCGGAGAGGGGGCGCCCGGAAGGATGGTGGCTCGCGCCACCGGGGTGTTCGCAGCCGCGAACCGACGGTCCAGTTGCCTCACACACGACACGGGGTCATATGTTTTGTGTGATCAGTATGGATCAGTGGTAGACTACCCTCAACCCGGCCGAGCACGGACGACTCCGGGCCTATCGTTCCGACGACGATATCAGTTTTGATACTTTACGCAGTAGCTTTAATTAGTGGTAGATGGATCTTACAAGTACACATCACGCGGATGGGTGGGGAGAAGGGGCGTCCTAACGGTGGCCGCCTTCCGTTCGTCCGTGTGACACTCCCAACGATGAATATCAAACAACTGTTCACAGACGATTCGGCAGTATCGCCGGTCATCGGGGTCATCCTGATGGTCGCGATTACGGTGATCCTCGCGGCCGTCATCGGCTCGTTCGTGCTCAACCTCGGCGGGTCGCTCCAGCAGAGCGCGCCGCAGGCGAGTTTCGGCTTCGACTACACGACTACCGCTGGAGACGATTACGTCGCGGTCACTCACGAATCAGGAGACACGATCGATGCCAACCGGCTGAACGTCACGTCGTCAGTTGCACTGACAGCAGGGTCGTCGTGGTCTGGCACGGTTGGAGCGGGCGATACAGCGAATTACACGTATAGTAGCAGTGACTGGAACGGCGAGACAGTCCGTGTCGTCTGGGAGTCCGAGACCGGCGAGAACTCCGCAACGCTGAGCACTTCGACGGCACCCTCATAAGCCAATGAACCTCAAACAACTGTTCACGGACGATTCGGCAGTATCGCCGGTCATCGGGGTCATCCTGATGGTCGCGATTACGGTGATCCTAGCGGCCGTTATCGGCTCGTTCGTGCTCAACCTCGGCGGGTCGCTCCAGCAGAACGCACCGCAGGCTAGCTTCGGGTTTGATTACAATACGTCCTCGAACAATACGACGATCACTCACCAAACGGGAGACTCAATTGAACCCGAACGGCTCACCACGACGGGGCTCAACAGCGGGTCGACTAATTGGACTGATGTGGGCGTAAGTAGTACTGTTTCGGCAGGAACAAGCGCTGAATTCAGTAATGGGGCGAACTGGAGCGGCGAGACCGTCCGCGTCGTTTGGGAATCCGAGACCGGTCAAGAGTCCGCGACGTTGAGTTCGTCGACGGCACCCACGGAGTAGTACTCCGCTGGGTCGGGGTCGACCGACGTTCGGTTCGCGCTATTTTTGAAACCAACGTAACAATAGTGTGAACGAGACGCAATAAGAGCTGATCGACGGCACACGCGACATCCGCCCGATCGTATCCGTCCGCCGGACCGCCTTACGTCCCGACGAGCCACGTGCCGACCGTCAACAGGACCGTTGCGCGAACGATCGGCGCCGGTTCGGTGTCCCGACCGCCTCAGGCGGGTCGGGCGTCGGTTCGCATCCCGGTGGCCGACTCCGGGACGTAGATGTTGGTCGAGATGGTCCCGGTCGCCCCCGGGCTCACGGATTTCAGCGACCCGGTCCAGGTCGATAGCGACTCCTCGCCGTCGTAGAACTCGACGATCACCTCGACGTCGGTCGCCTCACCCTCGTTGTGCACCGAGAGGTCGAAGACCGCGACGTCCCCGGCCAGGGCGTCGATCTCCCGTGGCTCGCCGGCCGCGTCGCGGCTGGTGACCTCCGTGACGGAGAGGTGGTCGGCGCTGTCCCCGATGTACCGGAACAGTCCGTCGCTGATCCGCTGGTAGGGTTCGTATTCGGGTTCGTCCTCGTCGAGGATCACGCTGATGGGGTTCAGGTCCGCCCGCAGGTCGCTCGCGATCGACATCCGGTTTTTGGGGTTCGTCTTCAGCCGCCGGTAGTCCTCGAGGAACGGCGTAAACTGGTCGGGAAGCTCCCCGTCGAAGTGCGCTTGGAGTTCCCCGAGTTCCTCGTCGAAGTTGATCATCGGCGGCAACGGCGCCGAAACCCGCGTTTCGGGAACCCAGGGCTTGCTCTTCCGGTCGGGGCCCGGAGCCGCCTGGGACGTCGAGTCGCTCGACTGGTCGAAGTAGTCCAGCGAGTCGAGCAGCGCAGCGAACCCGGCACTGACGACCGTGATAACGATCACGCCGGCGGTGAGCAGGTGCGACACCGGAGACGGCATCGTGAACTGGAACAGCGCGATGAACACGCACGTCACGCTCCCGATCGTGAGCAGGAACGACCCGAGGTTGGGATCCGGCCCGGTGATGAACTCGATCCCCTTGAGGAACGTCGGTCCGTCGGACGATCCGTCCGACTGCGACTGTGATTCGGGTTGCGTCACTGTGTCTCGGCGGCGGTCTGGATGTCCGACTGCTGTGCATCGATCGCCCGCCTGAGCACCTGTATCAGGTGCGAAACCCACAGCCCCGCGGTGAAGCCGAACAGGGTTCCGACAGTCGTGATCCGTATCAGGTCCGGAAACGGCGCGAACGCCGCGAGGATACAGAGCCCTCCGAAGATCACCATCATCACGTACTGGACCCGCGTGCCCCTGTTTGCGCGGCGTAGTTCATCAAGCATATACCGAACGGAGGTGTCCGCAAGTAATAAACCTGAATATACTCAGACCGGCGACGACTCGCCGGAGGTTCCAACCAGCCACGTCCCGGCAGTGAGAAGCAGCGCCGCCAAGACGAGCGCGTAGGTCGAAAACGTCGGGGCGTTCGGCAGCATAGCCGGCACCAGAAGCACCGTCCCAACGAGGATGAGTGCGAGGCCGGCGAGCACGCGGGTGTCGTCGAGTAAGCTCATATCTCCGGATTCACGCCGACGATTATGGACTTTCCGCTTCCAGTCGCATACGCCGCCGGGGACGGGGCTTAAACCGTCGCCGGCCGAGGAACGGATATGAACGCCGCCATCGTCACCGTCGGCAACGAGCTACTCGCGGGCGACATCGAGAACACGAACGCGACGTGGCTGGCCGAAGCGCTGACCGACCGCGGCGTCGACGTCGCGCGGATCGTCGTCGTCCCGGACGACGAGCAGGTGGTCGCGGCGCGGGTCGGCGCGTGGGCAGGGGAGTTCGACGCCGTCCTCGTGACGGGCGGACTCGGCGGGACCCCCGACGACGTGACGATGCCGGCCGTGGCCGCGGGAGTGGACCGGGAACTGGTGGTCAACCCCATCGCGGAACGCGACGTCCAGGAGAAGATCGACCGGATCTACGCGGAAAACCCCGACCTCGACTTCGAACTCCGCGCGGAGTGGTACGCGTCGATGCCCGCGGACGCGACGCCGATCCCCAACCCCGAGGGGCTCGCCCCGGGATGTGTGGCCGGGAACGTGTACGTCCTGCCGGGCATCCCCGAGGAGATGAAGGCCGTCTTCGACAACGTCGCCGCCGACTTCGGGGGTAGCGTGGTCACCCGGACGCTGTACTCGCCGGAGCCCGAGGGGGCCCTGGCGTCGCCGCTGGGGGAACTCACAGACCGGTACGCGGTCCGCGTCGGCAGCTACCCGAACCGCAGCGCCGACCGGACGCGGATCACGGTCACCGGCGACAGCGACGCCGTCGTCTCGGAGGCGGTGAGGTGGCTCCGGGAGCGGACGGACGTGGGGCTCGAGTCCGCGCCGGGGTCCGGACGACCAGACGGTGAGGGGACGGTCGGCGAGTCGGCCGAGTCCGGCTGAGGGGTGCCCTACCTGGGGTTCGGCAGGTCCGAGGAGTCGCCGAGCGACAGCGACGGGAGCGTACCCCGGGACTGGATGATGTTGAACGCCGTCACGAGGTCCGACCGGGAGATCAGCCCGACGATCTCGCCGCCGTCGTCGACGACCGGGAGCCGGCCGACCTTCTCCTCCTGCATCTGCTGGAGCGCAGTCATCGCGTCGGCGTCGGGCGAGATCGTCGAAAGCTCCGCGGACATCACGTCCTCGACGCGGTAGGCGTCGCGTTCGACCTCCTTGACCGATCGGGCGTCGTCGAGCGTCACCAGCCCGACCAGCCGGCCGTTCTGCATCACCGGGTAGCCGGTGTGGCGGTCGACGAACATCCGGTCCAGCAGTTCCGCGACGCTGGTGTCGGTGCGGACGGTGTCGAGCTTTTCCCGGGGAGTCATCACGTCGCGGACAGTCACGCCCTCGAAGGCCGCTTTCATCACCGTCTGCTGAGCCTCCGAGGACGCCCCGATGTAGATGAAAAAGGCCAGCGCGATGAGAAAGAGGTTGGTGAACAGCCCGAAGATCCCGAGCAGGAACGCGAATACCTTCCCGACCTCCGCGGCGATCTGCGTCGCCTGGGCGTGTGGGCGGGTGCGGGCCAGGAGCGCGCGGAGGACCCGCCCGCCGTCCATCGGGAACCCCGGCAGCATATTGAACGCCGCGAGCACGACGTTCGTCAACGCGAGGTAGCCAACGACGAACTTGACTGGATCGAGCGCCGTCGGAAGAACGAGAAAGCCGAGGTACGCGAGCGCCCCCAAAGCGAGGCTGACGATCGGCCCCGCGATCGCGATGGCGAGCTCCTGTTTCCAGTCTTCGGGCATCTCGGTGAACCGCGCCACGCCGCCGAACAGCCACAGCGTGATCGACTCGATCTCGTAGCCGTACCGCATCGCCACCAGCGAGTGGCCGAACTCGTGGAGCAGCACGCAGAAGAAGAGGCCGATGGCCGCGGCGGATCCCAGCACCCACTGCATCGATCCGCCCGTCAGCGGCCCCACGTCGATCGCGGAACCGAACAGGTCGTTGACGACCCCGGTCAACGACGCGACGTCGTTGCCGATGAGCCACGCGAAGAGGGGCAAAACGAGGAGAAAGGTGAGATCGAGCCTGATCGGGATCCCGAACGCGCTGCCGATGCGGATGCCACGCATACCGAGAGGTAGTCGACGGCGGGACTTAACTCCAATCACGCCCGACAGCGTCCGGATCTCCCGGCGTCGCCCACGACGGGTCGCGACGGGGTCCTCCGTTCCCGTACCCTTATATTGGATGCCGGGGCCACGCTCTCCGTGACGTGACAGTCACCCCGCGTCGGGCAGCGGTCGCTCGGCACGTCGGCGCGGGGGACGACGGCGTGCCGACTGTTCGCTATCGTGGCCCTGATACTGACTACGCTCGTCTCCGTCCGCCGAGCCCCGTCGATGGGGGGCGCTCGGCGGTGAAACGTGAGAGAACTCAGTATGAGACGAACGGCTGAAATACCTCCTCGACGTACTCGGAGTCGTGTCCAAACAGGTCGGCCGCGTCGACACGCTCTTTCTCCACGAGGCCGGCGACGACTTCCTCGTGGTCGTCCGCCGGGACGGCGAGCGCGTCCTCCGCGGGCGGCTGGAGCTGAAGGAGACCGGCGCCGGGCCACGCCCCGGGAAGTTCCGGATCACCCGCGGCTCGACCGAGGATCCCCGCGATCCGGACCAGTTCGTCGAGATCGCCCGGCGGGCCGCCCGCATTCGGATCTCAGAGCAGACCTCCAAGCGGCGGCGCGAGGAGCTACGCGAGATGCTCGACGGCTACCAGCTTGAGGCGCTCGTGGTCCGGACCTGCCGGTACTGCGCCGCCGACGGGCGGTACTCCCCGATCACCGAGGAGACAGCGATCGCGACCGACCGCGAGCACATCTGCCCCGACTGCGCGAAGCGGGAGTTAGAGCGGGAACTCGACCTCTCGGCGTCGGGGCGGCTGACCGGCGCGGCCCAGGACCGCCTGGAGGAACTCCTCCTCGAAACGCAGGACCTCGACCGCGTGACGAACCTGCTGGCCGGCGGGCTCGACCCCGAACTCACCAGGTTCGACACCGTCAGCGCCACCACCGACGAGGTCGACCCCGTTGAGACGTCGACGCTGGATCTCCATCCGGAGCTCCAGCGCCGGACCGAGGGGCGCTTCGAGACGCTGCTGCCGGTTCAGTCGCTCGCAGTCGACAACGGGCTGTTCGAGGAGCGCGACCAGCTCGTCGTGAGCGCGACCGCGACCGGCAAGACCCTCGTGGGTGAACTCGCCGGGGTCGACCGGGCGCTGAACGGCGACGGGAAGCTGCTGTTCCTGGTGCCCCTTGTCGCGCTCGCCAACCAGAAACACGAGGACTTCGAGGACCGCTACGGCGACGTGCTCGACGTGACCATCCGGGTCGGCGCCTCCCGCATCAACGACGACGGCAACCGGTTCGATCCCGGCGCCGACGTGGTGGTCGGGACCTACGAGGGGATCGATCACGCACTCCGGACCGGGAAGGAACTCGGCGACGTCGGGACGGTGGTCATCGACGAGATCCACACCCTGAAGGAGGAAGAGCGCGGCCACCGGCTCGACGGGCTCATCAGCCGGCTGAAGTACTACTGCGAGCAGCGGGCGGAGAGTCGGAGCAGCTACGACGGCGCACAGTACGTCTACCTCTCCGCGACCGTCGGCAACCCGGAGTCGCTGGCCGAGCGGCTTCGCGCGACGCTGATCGAGTTCGAGGAGCGGCCGGTCCCGATCGAGCGCCACGTCACCTTCGCCGACGGCCGGGAGAAGCCCGACATCATCAACAAGCTAGTCAGACGCGAGTTCGATTCCGAATCGTCGAAGGGGTACCGCGGCCAGACGATCGTCTTCACCAACTCCCGGCGGCGGTGCCACCAGATCGCCCGGAAGTTGGAGTACGACGCCGCCCCGTACCACGCCGGCCTCGATTACGGTCAGCGGAAGCGCGTCGAGCGTCAGTTCGGCGACCAGGACCTCGCGGCGGTCGTGACCACCGCCGCGCTTGCGGCCGGCGTCGACTTCCCCGCCTCGCAGGTGATCTTCGACTCGCTGGCGATGGGCATCGAGTGGCTGTCGGTCCAGGAGTTCGAGCAGATGCTCGGGCGGGCGGGCCGGCCGGACTACCACGACAAAGGGACCGTCTACCTGCTCGTCGAACCCGACTGCAGCTACCACAACTCGATGGAGATGACCGAAGACGAGGTGGCGTTCAAGCTCCTGAAAGGCGAGATGGAGGACGTGGTGACCCGGTACGACGAGACCGCCGCCGCCGAGGAGACGCTCGCGAACGTCGTCGTCGCCGGCAAGCGCGCAAAGCGGTTGAACGACCGGATGGTGGGTGAGGTACCGACGAAACACGCGATCGGGAAGCTGCTCCAGTGGGAGTTCATCGACGGCTTCGAACCCACGCCGCTGGGGGGCGCGGTCTGTCGGCACTTCCTCTCGCCGAGCGACGCGTTCCGGATCCTCGACTGCATCCGCTCGGGGACCGAGCCGTACGACCTGGTCGCCGAGATGGAACTGCAGGACGCCTTCTGAGGGCGCATCGATACGAGCGAAGCCCGACCGTCGCCGTCAAACCGTGTGCCAGCGCGTCGCCGTCGGCCGTTCGGGCGGCCACCGTCGACGGCGGGCCACGGCCGCCGGATCCCCCACCGTTTTGCATCGCCACGCCGACGCCCCGGTGTGGCACCGATACCGCCGGGGATCGCCGTCGTCTTCCTCGCAGTGCTGATCGCACTGGTGCTGTTCGTGACGGAGCCGGTCCCGGTCGACGTCACGGCCATCGGCGTGTTGGTTGCGCTACTCCTGGTCCAGCCGGCGTCGGTCGCGCTCGCGAACGCGGGCCTTGTCGCGGACCCGATCGTGCTCTTCGCGTCGTATCCGGCTGACGCGCTCTCGGGCTTTTCCAGCGAGGCGACGCTGACGGTACTCGCGGTGTTCATCCTCAGCGACGGAGTCCAGCGCACCGGCGTGATCCAGCGGGTCGGCGCGCGGATCGCGGAGTTCACCGGCGACAGCGGGACCCGGCAGCTGGGCGCGACGATCGGCGTCGTCGCCCCGATCCCGGGGTTCATCAACAACATCGCCGCGGTTGCGATCCTACTGCCGATGGTGACCGACCTGGCCCACCGCGGCGGGACGTCGCCGTCGAAGCTGCTGCTGCCGCTCTCCTACGCCTCGATGTTCGGTGGGATGCTCACCCTGATCGGGACCTCGACGAACGTCCTCGCCTCGGAGCTGTCGGGGCGGCTCATCGGCCGGACGTTCACGACGTTCGAGTTCACCCAGGTGGGGGTCGTCGTTTCCGTCGTCGGGACGGTCTACCTCCTCACGGTCGGTCAGTGACTGACGCCCGAGCGGATCGAACCGAGGGTCGACCTGACCGAGGAGTTCGGGATGGCGGAGTACCTGACCGAGGTCGTCGTCCGCGAGGACTCGTCGCTGGTCGGCCAGCAGGTCGGGCGGGCGCTCGTCGAGACCGACTTCGACGTCGACCTCGTGCAGTTGATCCGCAACGACCGGATCTTCCTCGAACCGCTGGGACCGAAGGAGATCCAGGCGGGCGACGTGTTCGCGATCCGGACCGACCGCGACACCCTCGTCGAACTCCTCGACGTCGAAGGGTTCGACATCGTGCCGACGGTCGTCGACGAGGCGGAACTCGAAACCGAGGGGGAACCCGACAGTCTGGTCGAACTGGTCGTGGCCCCGGCGTCGTCGCTGCTCGGGGAGTCGCTGGCCTCGTCGTCGTTCCGACAGCGGTACGACGCGACGGTGCTTGCGCTCCGGCGTGGCGACGAACTGATCCGCCGCCGGATGGACGACATCTCGCTCCGCGTCGGGGACACGCTGCTCGTCCAGACGACGGCCGAGAGCCTCGAACGGCTCGACGCCACGCGGGATCTGATCGTCGCCCGGGAGACCGACCGCCACGACTACCGGGGGGAGAAGACGCCCGTTGCGATCGGAATCGTCGTCGCGGTCGTGGGGTTGGCGGCGCTGGACAGCCTCCCGATCGTCGTGGCCGCGCTGGCCGGTGCGCTCGCGATGGTCGCGACGGGGTGTCTCCGCCCCACGGAACTCTACGAGTCGATACAGTGGGACGTGGTCTTCCTGCTCGCGGGGGTGATTCCGTTGGGGATCGCCCTGGAGTCGACCGGCGGCGCGTCGCTGCTGGCGTCGGTCGTGGTCGCGACGGGCGAGGTCCTGCCCCTGATCGGCGTGCTCGGGGCGTTCTACGCGCTCACCGCGGTCCTGACGAACGTGATCTCGAACAACGCCAGCGTGGTGCTGATGATCCCCGTCGCGGTCGAGGCCGCGGCGGCGCTCGGCGCGAACGCGTTCGCGTTCGTGCTTGCGGTGACGTTCGCGGCGTCGACGGCGTTTATCACACCCGTCGGGTACCAGACCAACCTGTTCGTCTACGGGCCGGGCGGGTATCGGTTCAGCGACTACCTCCGGGTCGGCGGGCCGCTGCAGTTGGTGTTCGCGGTCGTGACGACAGTCGGGATCGCCGCGATCCGGGGCGTGTAGCCGGCCGAGCGAAATCCTTTACTCGGTGTCCCCTCGATTAGCGGACGCGGGACCGTGGGTTAGCCTGGTATACTTCGGGCCTTGGGTGCCCGTGACCCCGGTTCGAATCCGGGCGGTCCCACTGCTTTGTGAGGAACGGACGTGACGAACCAGCAGTGACAACCCCCGGTTCGAACCAGGGAGCGACGCGAACGGAGTGAGCGGCGCGACCGTGGTTCGAATCCGGACGGTCCCATACCCGAGTGGCCGAGCGACGGCGAGGCCGGGGATTGTTTTCGCTCCGGCCGATAGCAACAGTATGACATCGCTCGACGAAACCGACATCGAGATCCTGCGGCTCCTCAGCCGCGACGCCCGGCGGACAAATGCCGACATCGCCGAACGAGTGGGACTGTCCGGGCCTGCGGTTGCCGACCGCATCAAACGGTTGCGGGAGGCGGGGATCATCAATCGCTTCACCGTGGACGTCGACCGGACGCAACTCGGGGCCGGCGTGCAGGTGTTCGTCCAGCTCGATCCGGGGGACTCGTTCGACCGGCTCCGGGACCGGCTTGACGACGCGGACACGGTCGAGCACGTGATGGTGACCGCCGAGGGAGAGCTCTGGTTCAACGCGCGGGTGGAACCGCACGGGGTGCACGGCTGGCTGCGTGACCTCGTCGGCCCGATCGACGCTGCGGAGTACACCGTCACCCTCGTGGACGAGATCGAGTGGCAGCCGTCGCTTGATGGCACCGAGTTCGCCCTCTCCTGTGCGGAGTGCGGAAACACCGTTGACGAGGAGGGGGAGTCCGAGCGCATCGACGACACGCTGTATCACTTCTGCTGTGCCACCTGCCGGGCGGCGTTCCGCGAGCGATTCGACCGGCTGTCGGACGGGGTCTAAACTGCTCCGGGCTCAGTCACGGACGCGGCGGGAGTTCGATCGAACTCCCGACGCCGACAGAGCGGAACGCGTCCGGGAGCCGCTCCGAAAGGATCCGCTCGGCCTCGAACCCAGTGCAGTGCGTCCCGGCGAACACGTCCAGCCGGCCGTCGAGCCAGTCCACCAGGTTGTGGACCTCCGCGGGCGTGCGGGCGACGAGGTGTGTTCCGCCGACGACGTACCGAACTGGCCGTCCGGTGACCGATTCGGCGTGTTCGATCGTGTTCCGCAGCCCCGCGTGACAGCAGCCGAGGACGAGCGCCGTCCCGTCGGCGGTCCGCACCGCGACTGACTGGTCGTCCGGCACCGAGTCCTCGACCAGCTCCCCGTCTGCTTCCCGGAGGTGGACAGGGTTGTCGGCGTGCGGTCGCGGGATCTCCCCGAGGGCGAACACGTCGTCGCACACCTCAACCGGATCGCGGTGTTCGACGACATCGGCACCGGTCTCGACTTCGGCCCGGGAGTACGGAACGCCGATGTGGATCGGATGTTCAAGTGTGCGGCCGTCCGCCGGCTCCTTGATGAATCGCGCGGTCCAGATACCGGGGTGACAGTAGACCGTCGGTGGATCGGACGGATTCAGGAACGCGTCGAGCCCTGCAGTGTGATCGTAGTGTGCGTGGCTCAACACGATGTTGTCGAAGTCGGAATCGAGACCGAGTGCTCGCGCGTTCCGGCGGGCAGCAGTCGACTGACCGGTGTCGAACAGCACCTCGCCGACGGCGGCGGCGAACCCCCACTCGCCGCGGAGGCCCTTTGGGATCCCGGTCGCGACGGTGTTGTCGGCCAGGACGGTGACTTTCATCGCCAGCCACCCCGCGACGTCGGGCGGGTTCCACGAGGACAGTACTGCGCCGGGGCGCCGTAACGGACGAAGGTGTTCGGAGGCGTGCGCATCGAATCACCCACCTCGAAGTACGGTAGCCCCGTTGATCGCGGTTTTCCCTAGAGATCCTAACCTGGATCGGCTCGAAGCTCGAAACCCGAACCGGAGCCGGCCGTCCGGAACGGTGAGCGGGGCCGAACACCCGACAGAATCGAACCTGTGTCGACTGCCGCGAGCGTCCCGACTGGCGGGAACGCCTCCCGGGAGCGGGGTTCCGGCCCGACGCACCATCGTCCGAGCGGGCTTCGGCCGCGGTTCGGAATCCGAACGGCCGCCGATATGAACCGGACGGCTCCCGCGAGGTCCGTTCGACGGCTGACCGGCAGGACGGTAGGCCGCCGCACGCCGACAGGTGTAAGTCGGCTCCGCCGGCCGGACTCAGTATGAGTGCCAAGGCCACGATCCGGGAGTACTACCGCACGCTCGAAGCCGGCGACCCGCTCGGCCCCTTTTTCGCCGCCGACGACGTCGTCAAGTTCGGGATCTCCGAGCGGCTCGTCGGGGGAAGCGAGGTCCGGCGCGGACTCGAAGAACAGACCGACCGGACCGCCGACTGGGCGGTCGACAGCCGCGCGCTCCGGGTGACGGACCGCGGGTGCCACGCGTGGTTCAGCGACAGCGTGGCGCTGTCGTGGCGGGACGTCGAAGCGGGCGTCGAGCACAGCTTCGAGACCCGGTGGAGCGGCACGCTCGAAGCCCGCGACGGCGAGTGGGTGTTCGTCGGGATGCACGTGAGCACCCCCCGGTCGTTCTGAGGGCGCTTCGGCCCGGTCGCCGGAGTTGATCCCGGGGACCACCACGGTTTTGCGACCTGCGACCCAGCCGTGGGTATGGCACGCACTGCCGTCATCGCGGGCGTCGGCCCCGGCCTCGGGGCGTCGCTCGCCCGGACGTTCGCCGCCGAAGGGTGTCAGGTCGCGCTGTTCGCGCGGTCGACCGAGTACATCGAGGACCTCGCGGCCGACCTTCCGGATCCGGGGGAGGGGCTCGCGGTCACGGTCGACCTCGCCGACGTCGACGCGATCCGGGCGGGTTTCGAGACGGTCCGCGAGGAGTTCGGCCCGGTCGACGTCCTCGTGAACCACGCCAGCGCCGCGTCGTGGACGGGTCTACTCGATTCGAGCGTCGAGGAGTTCGAGTCGGCGTGGGCGGTCAACGGCCGCGGGGCGTTCGTCTGCTCCCAGGAGGCCGTCGGGGATATGCTGGAGACCGGCGGCGGGACCGTTGTCTTCACCGGCGCGACCTCCGCGATCCGGAGCCTCGGGGGGACGATCGGGTTCGCGGCCGCGAAGTTCGCCGCACGGGGGATGGCGATGGATATAGCTCAGGAGTTCGGTCCGGAGGGGATCCACGTCGCCCACGTCGTGATCGACGGCCGGATCGACAGTCCTGAGCATCGAACCGAAGAGTCGGACCACGACCCCGACACGTTCCTCGACCCCGACCGGATGGCCGAGACCTACTGGCACTTGGTCGAACAGGACGACCCCAGCACCCAGCCGTTCGAGGTTCACATCACGAACGGGCCGCAGAACACCGAGTTCCTGTGAGCGGTGTCGGCCGGAACCCGGCCACGTCGCCTCACAGCTGCTCCGCCTTCCGGGCCTGTGCCGCCCGCTTTGTGGCCTGTTCGGCGCGGTTCCGGACGGCGTTGACGAACGGCTCCGGAACCTCCTCGCCGATCGCGTCGAGCCGCCGGATGACCCGTTCGATCCCCGCCTCAACGGCCCGAAGCTGTCGGTCCGCGTTGCCGCGGTTCCCGGCCCGGGCGCTTTCGGTCGCCCGCTCGGCGGCCTCGATCACGGCGTCGAGCGAGCGGACCAGCCCCCGGAGGCCGTTGGCCTTCCCCCGGAGGTCGCCGTCGTCGAGGATCGCCTGCGCCTGATCGCGGGTTTCGACCGCGATCTCGACGAGGAACGACGACAGCGACGCCGTCCCGGTTTCCGGGCGCTCGATGCGGATTGGGGGGCCGCCCGGCGGTCCGGTCCCGTCCTCGTCGTCGTCGGACCCGCCGCCCGGATCGGGGTTCACCCGGAACGCGCCCAACTCCCCGTCGGCGTCCCGCACCTCGGTCGTGTACGCGCCGCCGCGGTGGACGTAGACCGCGTCGGAGCCCTCGGTGGGGGCGTCGTAGAGCCGGCCGGCGAAGTCGTCCTCGACGGCGACCCCCGCGAGGTCGGTGTCGGTCCCCGCCGCGTCGACTTCGAGCTTCCGGGCGTTCTCCCGTGCGACAAGCGGGATCTCCGCGTCGACCCCGGCAGTGGTGACGCGTTCGGCGCGCCCGGCCGTCTCGGCGCCTTCGGCGTCGGCCGCCGTGTCGCCGTCCGCTCTCCCGACACCCAACCGCTCGCTGTAGGGGGCCTGTCCCGCGGCGTTGACCGTGAGCCGGTGCTCGCCCGCCGGGACGTCCCGGGCGGCGGCGACGCCCCGGAAGGTGGGCACCATCCGCGAGTCGCTCTCCAGGAGGGTGACCGCCTCGACGGTCGGGTCCCGCGTCGTCAGCCCCTCGCCGTCCGGGGCGTCGTCGGTCTCGACCGCCTCGCCGACGCCGGCGACGACGGTGTTGATCGGCGCGGCCGCCCCGATGGCGTCGTACCGTTCCGCGAGGGCCTCGCGGTGGTTCGGGTCGGTGATGTCCTCGGCCGGGTTGTCGTACCGGGACTGCTCCCAGGGCACCCCGGCGGTGGAGATATGCCCCGAGACCGCGTCCTCGGCGACCTCCGGGACCGCGAACTCGAAACTGAGCTGTGGTCCGGCGAAGTCGTCGATGTCTTCGAGGTCGCTCGTCGGCGCGAGGTCGTACGTGTACTCGGTTTCGGCGGTCTCGTCGCCGCCCGCGTCGCGGTCCTCGTGACGGAACACCACGCCGGTGGAGCGCTCGGGGAGGTCGGTCGGGGGCGTCGCGAGGTCGTCGAACGCCCGCACCGTGATCGAGCCGTCGATCAGCGACGACTCGTCGACGGCGGGCAGCCGCTCGTGGTCGTACACCGGCTGGCCTTCGTACTCGGGGACGACGTAGGGAAGTCGCCCGCCCTCGTCGCGGGGGAGCCCATACGCGAGCGGGAGCTCCGCGAGCGACTCGACGCCCTCGATGGCGGTGTTCGTGATGTCCGCGAGCAGGTTCGGCGCCCCGAGCCGCCGGAACTCGTCCGGTTCGTCGTTGATCGAGAGGGCACTGGAGTGTGAGCCCAGTTCCGAGAGGATCCGCGGCGCGGGGTCGGGCCGCGGGTCCAGGAACTCGTTGTTCGGCACTCGCGCCGAGTGGGAGCTTGCGACGTACAGTTGCGGCTCGCCGGTGTCGTCGTCGACGAACACGTGGAGCACCTCCCAGTCGTGCCAATGGAAGTTCGCGGTGAACTGGTCGAACGCCGCGTACAGCCAGAACTGGACGACCGACAGCGGCGAGTCCGCGTACTCGACGACGTTGTAGAAGACCGTCCGGTTCGGCGGCTCCCCGGCGTCGGCCAGCCGTTCGTGGTAGCCGTTCAGCGCGTCGAAGCCGTCGACGACGGTCTCGCCGTCCTGCTCGGTGGCGTACGGTCTGGGGTCGGTAGGGAACCACGGTTCGGCCGCGTCGTAGTACAGCGTCGGCGCAAACTGGGTAGCGAGTTCGTTCGCGCGGTCGGCGTCGACGGCGGTCGTGTCCGCGTCGGACTCGCGGTCAGTGAGCGACGAACAGCCGGCGAGACCGGCGGTCCCGGCGCCGGCCAGGGCCGTGAGAAGCGTTCGGCGGTCGAGGCCCCGAGACGAGTGGTCGGCCACACGTTACTTGTACGCCTCCCGGAGGAACACGAGCACGCCGCCCAGCATTGCCACATTGCCGAAGAAGGCCAGCCGCTCGCCGCTCTTCGATCCCGCCTCGGCGTTCCAGAAGTCGTGCATCGTCGGCGTCACGACCGCGAGGAAGGCGGCCGTCGCGCCGGTCGCGATCCGGGGGAACCGCCACAGCGCGACCCCGAGCCCGCCGACCAGCATCATCCCCGACGCGAACGGAGCCGCGAGGTCCGGCATCGGGACGCCGGCGGATTCGGCGTACTCGACCGTGTCCTCCATATCGCGGAAGTCCTCGGAGGCCTGCAGCGCGAGCCCCAGCCCGAGCAGCAGTCGCCCGAGCCGGGAGGGTGCGTCGCCGCCGTCGGTGGAGTCGTCGGTCATACGTCGGGCCTATCGGGGCGTAGGCATAAGCGTTCGGCACCACGGGGTTTCGCGGCCTCCACGCTCAGTCGGGTGCCGACCGCGCCGACCCGACAGCGTATTGCCGGTCGACGCCACACCGGATCGTATGGGCATCGAACCGGGCGACCGGGTCGCAATCGAGTACGTCGGACGCTTCGAGGACGGCACGGTGTTTGGGACCTCGAAGTACGCCGTCGCCGCCGACCACGGCCTCGCGGCGGCCGAGGACCGCGACCCAGACGACTACGGTCCCCTGACGTTCACCGTCGGCGCGGGCGAGGTGATCGAGGGGCTCGACGACGCCGTCCGCGGGATGGGGGTTGGTGAGGAAGCGACCGTGACGGTCCCCCCGGCGGCCGCCTACGGCGAGGTGCGCGACGAGCGGCTCCGGGAGTACGACCGGGAGACGTTCGAGGGGATGGTCGACGCCGAGGCCGAAGTCGGGCTCCACGTCCACGCACAGAACGGCCTCCACGGCGACGTGGTCGCGGTCCGCGAGGGGACGGTCGAAGTCGATTTCAACCACGAACTCGCCGGCAAAACGCTCATTTTCGAGATCGAGGTCGTCGACCGGCGGCCCGGCGACGACACAAGATAAAGACGATCGCCCTCGAATCGCCGATGACTGCCATCCGAACCTGCGGGACTCACGGCTACTTCGACGGCGACCGGTGCCCGGAGTGCGGCGACGCCGGGAAGCGGGTCCAATCGAGCGGTCGGCGTCGCCGGCTCTCGAAGTTCCTGAGCGGCCTGCTCAGGCATTTCCCCGACGAGTACGGGCTGGACCTCGGCACTCGCGGGTGGGCCGACCGCGGCGCGGTCGATGAGGCCGTCTCGGAGCGGTACGACTGGGCGGACGGGCGGGCGGTCGGGGCGGTTGTCGGGACCGACCCGAAGGGCCGCTTCGAGTACACCGGCGGCCGCATCCGTGCGGCGTACGGCCACTCGGTCGACGTCACGCTCGCAGACACCGACGAGCCGGTGCCGGACACCCTCTATCACGGGACTGCACCGTCGAACGTCGGGTCGATTCTCGATGGAGGACTCAGACCGATGGGCCGGCAGCTCGTCCACCTCTCGGCGTCGGTCGCCGACGCGCGTGAAGTCGGCGCCCGACACGCCGAGGACCCCGTCGTGCTCGTCGTCGACGCCGGGGCGATGCTGGCTGAGGGCCGGCCGGTTACGAGGCGGGGCGAGGCCGTATACACGACCGAGGCCGTCCCGCCACGGCACCTCCGCCGGCGGGAGTGACGCCGGCACAGACGGGCGTCGCCTCGTCGTCGTCGGGCTCTACAGTTCGGTCACCGTCGCCCCCGACGGCGAGTTCGTGACGGCCGCGATCCCGTCGGGGCGTTCGATCACGACGGCCTCGCCGCCGGGGACACCCAGGTTGTTTCGGATCACGTTCTCGCAGATCACGTTCCCGCGTCGCGTCGGGGACGCCTGTCGGGAGTGGCCGACGACCTGGGGCGGTGCGCCCCGCTTCATATGTTCGAGGTCCATCCACAGAAGCCCGGCCGACGGTCCCCGGCCGAACTGCCCGCCGAGGCCGAACACCAGGTCGTAGTCGGGCAGGATATCAAGTTGGTGCTCCCGGTAGCGCCCCTCCCGGAGCATCGTCACCAGCCGTCGGGCGGCGTCGCGCGCCTGCTCGTTTGCGGCGGCGACGTCGAACGGTTCGTTCGCGCCCGCGTGTGAATAGGTGTATTCGTATCCCTCGAAGGCGACCGGAAGCCGCGAGTCGGCGACGTGTTCGACGAACGACCGCCGGAGGTCGTCGTCCATCTCGATGCTGTACACGCCGGGCCACCGGAACCGGTCGGGGAACAGCACGGCCATCTCGTGGTTCCCCAGGTGGTAGCGGACGCGTCCGGGCGGCGCCTCGCTCGCGAGCCGCTCCAACAGCGCCAGACACGCACGGTTCCGGTCCCCGCGGTCGAGGAGGTCGCCGTTGACGAGCAGTACGTAGTCGTTGTCCGCCCAGTGGAGATGACCCTCGTCGTCGACCGTGACGACCGGCGGATACTCGTCAGTCTCGCCGACGGCCGTCAACGCATTCCGCGCCGCCTCCAGGTAGCCGTGAATGTCGCTGATGCTCACGATCGCCGGCAGCTCACCCCGCTGCTTGAACCACCCGATGCTGTCCGGGGCTGGGCCTGGGTCGAAGTCCATCCGTGGCCGCAACAACCGCTCGACGGGGGATCAAGCTTCCGCCGCCCCCAAGTTCGGGGCCGTCGTCCGGGCGTTGCTGACGACCCGATCGGGTCACTCGCGGATCTCGATCCGGTCGTCGGTCTTCGGCACGACACAGAGGAACGACCCCCGAGTGTCGCTGTCGTTTCGGTACCAGTGTTCGACGCCGGCGGGGACGAGGAGCGAATCGCCCGCCGAAACCGTGTACGTCTCCTCGCCGATGCCCACGACGTAGTCGCCCTCGACGACGAACTGCTCGTGTTCGACTTCGTTGGTGTGCCGCGGGACGCGGGCGCCCGGTTCCAAGACGAACCGACGCATATCGAAGTTCGGCGTCCCCTGGTCGTCGCCGAGTAGGACGCCCTTCCGGAGCCCGTCGGCGAGTTCGACCGACTCGTACTCGACGTCGGCCGCCCGGCGGAGGTGTGGAGTCGGATCGGATCCGATCATATCCAACTGTTTACGGGCAGCGACTTGGATCTGTTCCCGACGCCGGCGGCGGGTCAGAAGTCCCCGAGCGACAGCTGGTTTCGCCGGAGCGCGGTCGCGTCGTGGCCGGCCTCGGTGAGGTGGTCGGCCAGCGCCGCCGCCGACCCGTGCTGCGTGTACACCCGCTCGGGGTCGACCGCCGCAACCAGGTCGCGGAGTTCGGGGAAGTCACAGTGGTCCGACAGCGGGAACGTCTCGTCGAAGCCGCCCCGGAACTTGAACGAGTCGTCGACCGCCCACCCCGAAAAGCCCGCCGTCACCGCGCCCGCCTCGTCGGCGAGGTTCCCGACCCATTCGATCCGGCCGCTCGTCATCGGAAGCACCAGGGCGTCGCCGGCGTCGAGCGTGACTCCGTCGTGGGGCCGGGCGTCGAAGCTGACGTCGAGGTGGTCCTCGACGACCGCGTTCACCCGGCGGACGGCGTCGGTCGCGAGGATCCGGTCGCGGCCGGCGTCCTCGGCGAGCAGTTGGAGCTTCTGGGCGCGGCCGAGAGCGTACCCCAAGAGGAGGACCGGCGCCTCGGTGTCCGCCAGCCACGACCGGATCTCCGCGGCGACGGCGTCGTGGTCGGGGAAGGCGTAGCCCGGCTCGCCGTAGGTGGCCTCGACGACGAGCACGTCGGCCTCCGGCGGGTCGAACCCGTCGAGGTAGAACCGCGGGCGGGTGCAGACGTCGCCGGTGTAGAGGTACCGCGTTCCGTCGGGGTCGGTCACGAGCGCCGCCCGGGAGCCCGCGACGTGGCCCGCCGGCACCAGTTCGATCCGGTCGTCGGTCGTCCGGTGAAGCGGGGTGTCGCGGCGCGCGGTCGCGAGGTCGGCGGTGAGCTGCGAGCACACCGCCGTGGCCTCCCCCTCGGGGTAGTGGTCGCCGTGGGCGTGGGTGACGACGTTCACGTCCCCGTCGGGGTCGTCGGCGTCGCAGACGACCCGGGTGCCGTCGGAAAGGTGGATCTCGATCCCGTCGCGGTACTGGACCGTCACGCCCCGACGTTCGGGCTGTCGGGGTATGACGGTTGCGCCCGCCGGGTCGGGCCGGCGTCCGGCGCTACTGTCCCTCGTAGAGCGACTCGACCCGGCCGACGGAGTCTGCGTCGGTCGGCGCCACGTCCTCGCGAACACCCAGAAATCGAGGGAACCGGAGGGCGTAGCCGGAGCCGTACTCCGGGGACCGCTGGATCTCCTCGTACTCGACTTCGAGCACGACCTCCGGTCGGAGTTCCACGTCGCGGCCGTCGCGCGCGGTCACGAGGTCCTCCAGCCGGTCGGTCAGCGCCGCGAGCTCGTCGTCGGTGTAGCCGGTCGAGAGCCGCCCAACCTCCCGGAACGCGTCGGCGTCGGGGTCGTAACACCCCAGATACAGTCGGCCGAGCCACTCGCTGCGCCGCCCCTCGCTGTAGGTCGCGCGGGTGACGACCAGATCCAGCGGCTCCATCGTGGGTTTGACCTTCAGCAGCCGGCCGACCCGCCGCCCGGGCTGGTAGGTCGCCGCGGGGTTCTTTACCATCAGCCCCTCGTGGCCGGCGTCGAGCGCCTCGCGGTAGAACGACGCCGCAGCGTCGGGGTCGTCGACGGCGACCCGACGCGAGCGGGCGAGTTCCAGCCCGGCCCGCGGCTCGTCGGGGGCCGGCGTCACCGGGTCGACGACGTCGGAACACCGCTGCCGGCGGTCCGAGAGGGGCGACTCCAGCCGCGTCTCGTCGGTCGCCAGGCAGTCGAAGAGGTGGACCACGGCGGGGATCTCCCGGGCCAGCGCCTCGACGTCGGTCTCGCGTTTGATCCGTCGGGAGAGGGTCTGGAACGCCACCGGGTCGCGGGCGTCGGTCGCGACGGTCCCGGGGGCGTACCCCACGAGTTCGCCGTCGAGGATCGCGCGGTCGGCCTCGACCCCCGCCCGGACCGCGCTGACGACGTCCGGGAACTGATCGGTGACCTCCTCCAGCCGCCGGGTGAAAAGCCACACGTCGTCGCCGTCGACGTGGATCTGGATCCGGACGCCGTCGTACTTGTACTCACAGACCGCGGTGCCGTCGGCCGCGGCGTCGGCGACGGCACCGGCCGGCGACTCCGACTTCTCGGCGAGCATCACCTGGACTGGGCGGCCGGGTTCGACGTCGAGGGCGGCGAGCCCGTCGACCCCCGCCTCGCGGGCGGTCTCGGCGACGACGCGGAAGTCCGTCGTCACCTGGTAGGCACGCTCGACGGCGTCGACCGCGTCGGCGGAGCCGTCGAGAAACGCCACCGCGATCGCGTCGCGGATGGTGCCCTCGCCGACGCCGACGCGGAGGTGGCCGAGTGCCGTCCGCACGACGTACCGCGCCTCGTCGGGGTCGGCGTCGGCGAGCAGCCCGGCGACGGCGTCGACCTTCCGGTCCTGGCTGCCCGTGCCCTCGAAGTCGGCGAGGTCCCGGAGGGTGTCGTGGACGCGCTCGACGGTCAGCGGCTCCGAGAACAGGGTCTGCTGGCCGCCGTGTTCGGCCGCCCACGCCGCCGCGTCCCCGAGGTCGCCGGTCGCCTGCCATCGGTCGCGCACCGCAGACTCCGTCGCCCCGGTCGCGCGGCGGATCGCATCGAGAGTGAGGCTGGACGAGACCCCGAGTTCGGTCCGGTCGTACGCCGGGGAGAGCCGGCCGCGGGCGAGCGTGACGAGCCGGCCGAGCAGCGGCCCGGCATCGGCGAACACCTCGGCGAGGCAGTCGCGCTTCCCGTCGGTGGAGTCGGTGGCCGCGAGCCGGTCGTAGACGTCGACGAGGGCGGCGTACTCCATTACCGACGGATAGCGGCCCCCCGGGCAAAAGCCCACGGCCGGAGGACGAACCAACGTTTAATATTCGACCGTCGCTCGTTTAACATATGAGCGTCGTCAGCGTCTCGATGCCGGAGGAACTGGTCGACCGCATCGACCAGTTCGCGGAGGATCACGGCTACACCGGCCGGAGCGAAGTGCTCCGCGAAGCGAGCCGGAACCTGCTGGGCGAGTTCGAGGACAAGAAGCTCGAAGGCCGCGACCTGATGGGTGTCGTCACCGTGGTCTTCGACTACGAGACCACGAGCGTCGAGGAGAAGATGATGCATCTCCGCCACGAACACGAGGACATCGTCGCCTCGAACTTCCACAGCCACGTCGGCGGCCACCACTGTATGGAACTGTTCGTGTTGGAGGGGTCCTTGGAGGAGATCTCGACGTTCGTCGGGAAGATCCGGGCGACGAAAGACACCCTCACGATCGACTACTCGGTGCTGCCCGTCGACGACTTCGGCCCGTTGGCCGATATGGACTGATACTGTCGGCTATAAGTACGTGAAGAGTTTCCGCACCCCGGGGTACCGAAATCCGTCACGCGACCATAGCCGACAGTATGAGGCGTCGCCGTCTCGCCGACGCCGAACGTTCAAATACCGGAGCGGGACCATCCCTCCCGTGCCCGCTTCCGCCGACACGGTTCCGGTTTCGGACCTTGCCCGCGCGGCGTACTGCCCGCGACAGCTCTACTACGCCCGGCGCGACGACGATCGCGGCCCGCCGGAGTCCGTCGAGACCGTCAGGAGCCTCGCGTTCGAGTACGAAACGCTCCGGAAGGCCGCCGACAGCCGGCTTCGGGACCGCCCGATCGCGGTCCCGCCGGGGACGTTCCGGTCGAACCTCGACCGCGTGGCCGACCGCGACGTCTACGACCGGCTAGCTGACCCGGCTGGCCGCGACGTGCTCCTCCACGGCCGGGACTGCCGCGGGGTTGCACACAAACTGCTCGGCGCCGACGAGGGGCCGGGGGAGTCGTCGCCGATGCCGACGGTGATCTCCGCCGGCGAGCCGCCGCCACGTGGGGTGTGGGAGCCCCAACGCGTCCGGGCGGTCGGGCTGGCGTTGGCGCTCGCCTGGGAGCGCGGGCGGGAGATCCAGCGGGCGATCGTGGAGTACCCGCGGCACGGCGTCGTCCGGACGGTCCGGCTGACGACGCGGAACAAAAGCGCCTACCGCCGCACGCTGTGGACCGTCCGGTCGATGAGCGGGGTGCCGAGCCGGATCGACGACGAGTCGAAGTGCGACGCCTGCGAGTATCGGAAGCGCTGCGGGACGCGAACGCGCTCGCTGAAGACGATGCTCGGACTGGGCTGACCGCCGTCGAGGGCGTCCCCCAACCTCCCGCGGCGGCACCGACGCGGGCTATCCGTCCTCGACGACGGGCTCCGTCCCCGTCTCGTCGGCGAGCCACGCGACGATGGCGTCGGCCATCGCGCCGCGGCGGTGGACGACGTTCCGCTCGGGGTCGACGACCGTGCTCTCGGTCCCGGGTGTGGGTCCGGCGTCGACGACCGCGGCGACGGACTCCCGGAGCGCCGGGTCGAGGTCGTCGGGGTCCGTGACGCTCGGGGAGCCGCTCCGGTTCGCGCTCGTAGCGGTCACGGGGACCGCGGCTCGCTCGAACAGCGACAGCGCCGCCTCGTGGTCGGGAACGCGCACGCCGACCCGGTCGCGGCCGGCGGTGAGCAGGTCCGGCAGCGACGAATCGCGCTCGACGACGACGGTGACCGGGCCGGGGAGAAACGCCCGCATGAACCGGAGCGCGAGCCCGCTCGGTCCGGTGTGGCCCAGCGCGGCGTCGATGCTCGCGACGCCGAGCGACAGCGGCTTCGACCGGTCGCGACCTTTCAGCTCGAAGACGCGTTCGACGGCGTCGGGGTCGGTGGCGTCGGCGCCCAGCCCGTAGACCGTCTCCGTCGGGTACACGACGGCGCCGCCGTCACGGACGGCGGCCGCCGCCGCGCCGAGTTCGCGGTCGGACGGCCGTGTGTCCTCGGTCATCCGTCGGATAGAGGCGGTCGGCGGCCAAGAGCGTGGCGGCTCCGGGCCGGCGGCGTCGGCGCTACCGGATGGTCCAGCGGCGGCCGTCGCGTTCGATCAGGTCGCGGTCGGCGAGCCGTTCGAGCGCGGTCTCGACCCGATCGGGATCGGCGTTGATGTCGCCCGCGATGGCCCGGACGTCGCGGTTCCCCCGCGCGATCGCGGCGAGCACCTCCGCGTGGAACCGGCTGTCGGCCTCCGAGCCGAGCCGGTCGCTCAAGCTGTCGAGGACGTCGGTCACGCGCCCGTGGACCCACCGCTGTGCCAGGGAGAGTTCGCTCTCGACGTCCTCGAGGTAGGCGTACTCGCGGGCGAGGTCGGCGACGCCGTCGTCGGGATCCTCGACCGCGTCGTCGCTGCCGCTCGATCCCTCGGGTCGGGTGACGCCGGCGGGCTCGCCGTCGGTCCCGGCCCGGTCCTCGGGGTCGAACCCGACCTCGTGGTCGGCGGCGTCACCGTCGGTCCCGGCAGGGCCGTCGTCACGGTCGGCGGCGCCGGGAAGGTTCAACGAGATGTGCTGACACCGCCCGCGCATATCCAGGCTCCGGCTGGCGGGGTACGCGCTCTTCGCGCCGAACCGGTACGGCGAGACGCTGACCTCCAGTCGGAGGTTCCGCGCGATGTGGAAGTACTTCCGGCGCTGGTCGTCGGTCCGGCTCTCGATCAGCCCCGCGTCCTCGAGCCGCCTGAGGTGGTCGATGACGGCCTTGGGGCTGACCCCGAGGTACTCGCTGATCTCGGTGACGTAACAGGGTTTATGAGAGAGAAGCCGGAGGATGCGCCGCCGGTTCTCGTTCCCGAGAAGGTCCAGGAGTACCGCGGAGTCCATAACCGGAGGTAAACCGTTCAGCTATAAGATAGTACCGCATTCTTGCAGTATCGATATCGGCGTATTCTCGCTTCTCGAACCGTCTACCGGTCGAATACCCAGTACGCGTATCCGACGGTCAGAAACGAGAGGACGACCGTGATCCCCGCGAGCAGCGGCCCCGCCTCGTACCGCAGCGGCGGGTAGAGCCCCAGTCCGTAGTCGAAGGCGTCGTTGAGGAGGAGCAAGAGGAGCGCCGCCGCCAGCGCCCCGCGGGACGTACGACCGTAATAGGGGATGACGGCGGCGTGAAGCAGGAAGAACAGATGCGTGAGGAGGATGCCCCAGTACTCCCAGAGCAGGGTGGGGGTGAACCCGACGTAGAGGCCCGGGCGGAGATTGAGCGCGATGGCGGTCCAGACGCCGTATTTCACGAGCCACACGAACGCGAGGGTGTGGACGAGCGCGAGCAGCCGGTTCGAGGGGACCTCATCGAGCGACCGTCCCAGGTGTGGCAGCAGGGTCGCAACCGAGAGGGCCGCAAGCGCCAGCGCGGTCGGCGAATCGCCGAACAGCGGGTACGCAAGGGCACTGAGGTCCCGGAGCGAGGGGTCGGAGTGGACGTAGAAGCTGATGCCGACGAGAAACGCCGCGGCGTCGGCGACGAGCAGCCACCCCAGGCTTGCTGGGTTGCCGAGGTAGTACTGCACCCACCGCTTCGGGAACGGGCGCCTGAGGCGGGCCCGGAGGTCGGCGGCGTCGGCCATCGCCCCCATCGACGCCGGGGAGCCGAAAGAAGGTGTCGCGTCGGTACTGTGTGGTTGGGTGTGTCGTGGTAGGGAACGGTTCGTAGAAGACCTCGGAAGCCCCCGCGCTCTCGTCACCTGCGACTCGCTGTGCTCCTCGTCGCTCGCTTCGTCACCGGCGGCGAGCCGCCGGTTTCCAGCGAGACATCCGGTCTCGCACGGCTCGCTCCTGCGGTCCTTGCTCAGCCGTCTTCGTCGAGAGCGCGGCCCCTTCCAGTCCCACCCGATAGTGGATTCTCCATCAGCCGTCGCTCGTTCGGGCTCGTCGCCGTGGTGGTGACAGCGGGGTTTAGCCCACCACCCACCCCCAGAAACGAAGCCTATTCACCCCTCCTCGCCGTCGGACCGGGTATGCAGGTAGGGCTCGTCATCCTCGACGGGTGGGGTCTCGGCGACCACGACCGGCGGGACGCGGTGAAGGCGGCGTCGACGCCGAACGTCGAGTGGTTCGCCGACGCGGGGGCGTACGGCACCCTGGACGTCTCCGGCCGGCGCGTCGGCCTCCCCGAGGGACAGATGGGCAACAGCGAGGTCGGCCACCTCAACATCGGCGCGGGACGGGTCGTCACGCAGGCGTACACCCGGATCGAGGACGCCATCGCTGCGGGGGAGTTCCGGGACAACCCCGCGATCGAGTCGGCCTTCGACCACGTGGTCGGGACGGGCGGACGGGTCCACTGTATGGGGCTGCTCAGCGACGGCGGCGTCCACTCCGAGCAGGGCCACCTCCACGCGCTGATCGAGGCCGCGGCGGATTACGGCGTCGACGCCGTCACCCACGCGTTCACCGACGGCCGCGACACCGACCCCTACGCCGGCGAGGCGTACCTCACCCGACTCCGAGAGGTCGTCGACGAGCACGGAACCGGCGAGGTCGCGACCGTCTCCGGCCGGTACTACGCGATGGACCGGGATCGAAACTGGGAGCGGACCAAGCGCGCCTACGACGCCATCGTCGACCGCACCGCCGACCACGAGGCCGACACCGCAGTCGAGGCGGTCCGGGCCTCCTACGACCGCGGCGACACCGACGAGTTCGTCGAACCGACCCTGGTCCGGGACCGACCGGCGCTCGACGACGGCGACGCGGTGCTATTTTTCAATTTCCGCCCCGATCGGGCCCGCCAGTTGGTCCGGCTGCTCGCCGACATCGACCCCACGTGGCCGTTCGACACCGACCCGCCGGAGACGACGGTCGTGACGATGACCGAGTACGACGAGACGTTCGACCTCACGGTCGCGTTCCCGCCGGCGGAGCCCGCGGAGACCCTCGGGGAGGCGCTCGCGGCGGCCGGGGTGACACAGCTCCGGATCGCCGAATCGGAGAAGTACCCCCACGTCACCTACTTCCTCAACGGCGGCCGCGAGGTGGAGTTCGAGGGGGAGATCCGCCGGATCGTGGAGAGCCCGGACGTGCCGACGTACGACCGCCGGCCGGAGATGAGCGCGGCGGAGGTGACCGATACCGCGGTCGACCTGATCGACGCCGCGGATCCCGACGCGATGGTCCTCAACTACGCGAACCCGGATATGGTCGGCCACACCGGCGACTTCGAGGCGGCCGTGACCGCCGTCGAGACCGTCGACCGGGAGCTCGGCCGGCTGGTGCCCGCGGTCCAGGAAGCCGGCGGTCACGTGCTCGTGACCGCGGACCACGGCAACGCCGACGATATGGGCACGGCCGAGAAGCCGCACACCGCCCATACCACGAACCCGGTGCCGTTCATCTACCTGACGCCCGACGCCGACAGCGGCGGAAGACGTGTCCGCGACGGCGGCTCCCTCTGTGATGTCGCCCCGACGATGCTGGAACTGGTAGGTATTGAGGCGCCGGCGGCGATGACGGGCGGGTCGCTGGTGGAGTGAACACACCGTATTTCAGTTCTGATAGCCGGCCGCGAAGGTTTATTTCCCACAGTTTGGGTTGTCACACTATGGCGTACTACGACGAGGACCACCTTACGGCACAGTACGACGAAGAGCTGAACGCTGTCGTGATGGAGTGGCACGATTTCGCACAGGGGGCGGCGTTTCGGGAGGGGCTTGACGCCGGACTCGAACTCGTTCAGAGGGAAGGCGCCGAAAACTGGCTCGCGGATCTGCGCGAGATGGGAACCGTCTCCGACGACGACCAGGAGTGGTCGAACACCGACTGGTTCCCGCGGGCGGTCGAGACGAGTCTCGCTCAGATGGCGATCGTACAGCCGGAGAGCGTGATCGCGAACATGAGCGTCGAGAACATTATGCAGGAGGTCGGCGACGGGGCGCTGCGGACGCACTACTTCGATACTCGCTCGGAAGCCGTCCAGTGGCTCCGAAGCCGATCGGCGACGGTCTGATCGGGGGTTTCGTCGCTTCCCGCTCCGGCCTGTTTTTGCGGTGAGACAGCGGGCTGTCGTTGAGGGTCGGGAGGTACACGAGCGCACGGCGTGTGGTCCGCCGGTAGACTGGCAGGCGTGGACCGAACCCGAGCGCGCTCGACCGTCCCTCCCCCGTTCAACGGGTAGGGGAGGATTCGGATCCGCGCATCGGCGGCACCGCTCGCTGTCGCTCGCCGCGTCGATACGCGGTGGGCCGGCACGCGGGTTGTCGCCTCTACGGCATCCCTCCGTGGCCACCTGAAAACAGCGGCACAACAGACCAGAGCCACCCGAGGGTTTCCCACCGAAGACGGGTGAATACCACACGATTCAAGACTCGTCAGTGGCAACGCTCCACTGCGCCACGGTAGCCAAGTTCGGAAAAGGCGGAGCACTCAAGATGCTCTCCCATAGGGGTCCGCAGGTTCAAATCCTGTCCGTGGCAGTTCCTCGGTAGGACTGGGCCGATAGCATCAGCGATCGTGAGTGAAAACCTGAGGGATGGATCGAGGTAAGATCTCCAGCCTGCTCCGAGCGTCAGGATACGCACAGAGGACACGGGGTGACATCCCCTCGCGTCCGAACAATAATCCGTATGAGTCCACGTGGTGAGGCGGCTGCGTCACGAACCGCTGGAGGCGGACCCGGGTTTGAGGCCGTCGCCTTTTTCTATCGTAGCGTTTGCAACTGGTTGCACATCCGGTCGCACGCCGTCGTGCGATCGAGTGAGCGAAGACTTCCAAACGCTACTATGACTCGGCCACCCTCGCGCAGTATCGAGTTCGGTTTCGTCGCGATTGAAGCCACCGATCTTCCCCAGCCGTCAGCTACCCCAACTGCTCCCGAAGCCGCGCAGGGACTTCGAGCCAGAGGCCCACAGCAACGGCTGGAAGGACGACTGCAACGAGGACCAGAACGATCCCGCCGCCGACGGGCGTCACCAGAAGCAACCCCAGCAACAGCCCGACGATCGCGACGGCCACACCCCCGTGGGCGAGGACGTCGGCGACGCCGGCGGCGTAGTCGACGAGCGCGCCGGGGGACTCGCGGACGCCCGGATCCTGCGACATACCTCGGGGGACGGAACCCGGGCTCAAAGAACTGTCCACTCGGTCACCACTCGATCGGTTCCGTGTCCCGCCAGAACCGGCCGCTCGGCGACCCGGGTCGGAACCGACACAGCCACGTCGGGGTCTCGGCGCCGCGTTCCACCGACCGGTCGGCCTCCGCGCCGCCCATATCGGTCCGGACCCACCCCGGACAGGCCGAGTTCGCGAGCAGCCCGTCGTCGGCGTACTCCCCGTGGAGGTACGCCGTGAGCCCGTTCAGCCCGGTCTTCGACACGCGGTAGGCCGGCGACCCGCCGGACTGGCCCTCGCCGATCGCGCCCATCCCCGAGGAGACGTTGACGACGCGGCCGCCGTCGGTCCGGAGCAGTAGCGGGACGGTGTGCTTGCACACGAGCATCGGGCCGCGGAGGTTGGTCGCGAGCGTCCGGTCGATCGTCTCCACCGACTCGGAGACGATGTCGGACCCGAACTCCCCGATCCCGGCGTTGTTGACCACGACGTCCAGCCGGCCGGCGGACTGGAAGATCTCGTCGGCCGCCTGGGAGATCTCACCTTCCTGGGTCACGTCCACGAGGAGGTGCTCCCAGTCGTCGGGGACGTCGTGGGTCACAGAGCGGGTGGCGGCGAAGACGGTCGCACCCAGATCGTGGAGGTTCGACGCAACCGCCCGGCCGATACCGCGGTTCGCGCCGGTGACGAGGGCGACCTGTCCGTCGAGCGAGTCGTAGAGCGCCGGCGTAGCGTCCGTCATCGTCACCGGGGAGGAGCCGGACCGGCAAGGGGGTTCCGACCGCCGTCGGAAGCGTCTTTCCGGTTACTCCTCGAAGTCCCGCCGCATCGCGATCTCGAACCACGGACACAGCCGGAGCTGCCGGTACCACGAGGGGTTCTCGTGAAGGTGCTCGTAGTCGGCCCACAGCAGCCCTGCGATCTCCGACTCGTCGGGGTCGAGTGAAGCGTCTTCGAGCGTGACCTTCAGCACCGAACAGACCTCCCACTCCAGGCCGGCGTTCTCGTAGTACCGTTTGTACTCGAACTTGTCAGTCACCCGGAGGTCAGAATACTGGTCCGGGGTGATCCCGAGTTCGTCGTCGAGGCGTTCGCGGGTCGCCTCGAGTTGTGACTGGCCCTCGGCGGGGTGGGAGGCGACGGTGCCGTCCCAGAAGGTGTCCCAGAGCCGCTTTTCGGGCGACCGCTGGCCCAGCAGGATGTGGCCCTCGGCGTCGAAGACGAGACACGTGAACGCGCGGTGGCGGGTCCCCGCGCCCGTGTGGGCGTCGAGTCGGTTCACGAGCCCCGTGCGTTCGTCGTCGGCGTCGACAGCGATCACGTCCTGGCCGGCGTTCTCGTGGACCGGCTCCGCGTCGGCTCCGGCAGCCCCCCCGGCGTCGTCGCGTTGGTCTGTACTCATACCCGGAATCTCGGGCAGGAGGCTCAAGGAGTCTTCGGTGCGCGACGGTCGCGGACCCGTCGATCGCCGGAGCCCGACGCTCAGGGGTCGAACCGAACCGCGTCGGTCGCGTCGTCGAGTCGCTCGCGCCACCCGGTCTTCGAATCGAGCGTCGCGAACGCCTCCCGTTCCGGGCGGCCGCCGCACCGATCGACCACGTCGGCGAGCCACCGGAGCCGCGCGAGGAGGTCGTCGGTGTCGTACGCGGGAACATCGAGCCGCGAGGCCGCCACGGTGGCCTCGATCACGGCCGCGAACCCCCGGTTGATCCGGGGGACGACCGGGTCGACGACGGCCGCCTCGACGGGGCGGAGCTCCCACTCCTCCCACCGCGTCCCGCCGTCCTCGCCGGAACCGACCCGCTCGGCCCGCACCTCGACCCACGCGTGGGCCTCGGGGAGGACCGGTTCGTCGACCTCGTGGATCGTGAGCGCGGCAGCGACGAACGTCCGCGGGTCGGAGACGAACTGGATCACGCCGCCGCCCTGCCGGTGGAAGTTCCGCCGCGTCCGGGTGTTCCCCCACGTGGTTGCGGTGACCGGCTCAGCCGGCGTCGCCCCCACAGACCCGTCCGGCGCCTGCAACCCGAGCGCGGCCAGGTTCCACCGGTCGTTCGGCCCCAGCGTCGTCACCACCGATTCGGTGACCCCACGCAGGGCGAGCGGCCAGCCGTCGACCCGGTCGGCGTCGGCCGGGTCGGTCACGGGGTCGTAGTCCTCGGCGCCGTCCGCCCGGGGAGGCGTCTCATCGCCGCTCACACCGACACCCCGCGTTCGAGCGCGACGAAGGCCGCCGCGGTGACCAGATCGGCGGTCGCCCCGGGGTTGATCCCGCGGTCGAGCAGGTCGGAATCGAGCGCGGCGACGGCGTCGGGGTCGCCGCGCGCTGCTGCCGCACGCTCGCGGACCTCCGTGGCGACGTCGGCGCCGTGGGTCGTCCGAACGTGGGTGTCCGCCTCGGCCGCGAGGCGGTCGAGGAACGCCCGCGCGACCCGGTCCGTGAGGGGGCCGTCGTCGTCGACGATCCCCGCCGCGGTTTCGAACGTCCGCCGGAAGCCGGTCGTCCATTCGGTCGCGTTACTGTCCGCGGCGCTCCCGGAGAGCACGTCGTAGAGGGTGAGTCCCCTGGCTTTCAGGCGCGGAATCGCTGCGGCCCCGCGCCGCACGTCCAGCTCGCCCATCCCTGCCGGTGGCTCCGCGACCGCGACGTCGACGTGCTCGAACGCGCGGTAGAACGCCGCCGCGTCGGCGACGGTCGTCGACTCCGCGATCGCGGCGGCGCCATCGGGCGACAGCGCCCGATCCGCCGCGGCCGCGGTGCGAACGAGCGGCACCACGAGCAGGAGGCTCCCGAACTGGGTGTTCGTGCCGGCTCCCCGGGCCATCCCCGCGACCGCGCGCTCGAAGGCGCCCCCGACGGGGTCGGCGGCGGCCGCGTCGCGGAGTCCCGCACCCGCCCCGACGCCGCCGGCGAGGAAGTGGCCGAGCCGGAGGCTCGAGTGGTCGTGGTCGCGATCGACGTTCCCCGGCTTCGGTGCCGCCGCGACGTCCGCGAGCAGTGCTACCTGGGCGTGCTCCGCGGGCCCCCACTCGGCGTCGGGGTCGGTACCGGGGGTCACGACACGTCCGCCTCCAGACATATCCCGGTGGCGTCTGCGGTCCCGCCGTCCCACTGCTCGACGGCGCGGCGGACCCGCCGTCGGACCGCCGGATCGGTGCTCGGCCGGCCGATGCTGACGGCGTCAGCGCCGTACCCCAGGTACTCGGCGACGCTCTCCGGACCGCGGACCTCGTTGTTGGCGATCACGAAAAGCGACGGCGCCGCCTCGGCGACCTCGCGGACCACCGGCTCCGAATCCATCGCGTCGATGTGGATCGCCTCGGCGCCGGCGTCCGCGACCGCGCGGGCGACGCCGGGGAGGTCGACGCCCGACACCCCTGCGCGGACCTTCACGCCGGGCGCCGCGCCGGCGTCGCTCGCGGCCGCAACGAACGTACGGAGTCGGTCGGTGTCCCGGAGCAGCGCCTCGCCGCAGCCTACCGCACACATCTCTGCCTGCCGGCAGTGGGCGTTGATCTCCAGGATCGCATCGTGGGCCGCACAGACGCTCGCGACCTCTGCGACCGGGGCGGCGGCGGCGGCGCGGACGTTCACGCCGGGTCTGATCGGGGCGTCCGCGAGCGCGTCGAGTTGCGCCGCCACGAACGCGACCGGGTCGGGCGGCAGGAACTCCTCGCGGTCGCGGGCGACGAGGTCCCGGGCGGCCTCGCGGGTCGGCTCGTCGAGGGCGATCCCGCCGAGGAACGCCGCGCCGGCGTGGTCGGCGCCGGCTCGGGCCCACGCGGCGTCGGCCGCGCCGCTGAGGCTCGCGAGGGCCACTCGCGGCGCGAACACCTACGACGCACCTCCCGTCACCGACGCCGTCCGGAGCCGCCGGCCCCGCATCTACGCCACCTCCGACAGGGCGTCGGCCACCGCGCGGGCGACGCGCTCGGCGTCCTCGGCCCCGTCGATCCGGGTGTCGGTCCTGGTCACGGGCCGATCCAGGTCGGTCGGGTCGTCGTCGTCGAGGACGAACGCGTCGGCGAAGGGGTACGCGGCCGCGACGCCCGCGGTCGAGGCCTCGTAGCCGACGCCGCGCATCAGCGCGGGTGCGGGCCCGGAGAACACCGTCCCGCCGACGAACGGCGAGACCGCGACCACCGGCGTCGATTCGAGCGCCGCTTCGATCCCGTCCATCGCGAGCATCGGCCCGATGCTCGTGACCGGGTTGGACGGGCCGACGACGACGGGGTCGGCGAGCGCCTCGTCGGCCTCCGGGGTCGGCGCCGCGCTCTCGGCGCCGCGGAACTCGACGTCCCGGACCGGGGGGTCACCGCGGCGGTGGACCCAGTACTCCTGGAAGTGCATCGCCCCCTCGTCGGTGTGGACGATCGTCGCCACGGGATCGTCGCTCATCGGCAGGAGGTCGATCTCCAGCCCGAAGGCGTCCGCCAGGAGCCGCGTCACCTCGGTCAACGACCGCCCCTCGTCGAGCAGCGAGGTCCGGGTGAGGTGGACCGCGCGGTCGCGGTCGCCGATCCGCATAAACTCCGCGACGCCGGAGAACCGGCGCCAGCGTGCGATGTCGCGGCCGGCGGTCTGGGCGTCGGAATCGAGATACCGCGGGCCGGGATCGAGCCCCGCCGCGTCCGCGAGCCGCCCCAGTTCGGTGTGTGTCGCGGCGGTGTCGCCGTCGATTCCCCACCAGGTGTCGGTGTCGAGAACGCCGCCGCCGTGAAACAGGACGGTGTCGACGTCCGGACACACGAGGTGGCCGCCGAGTTCGACGTCGTCGCCGGTGTTCGCCACCACCGTCGTCGCCGACGGGTCGAACACCCTGTCTGCGCCGTCAAGCAGCTTCGGGGTGCCGGTCCCACCGGCGAGGAACGTGACCATACCCTGGGTTGGGCCGACGGCGGTTTGAACGTTGCTTCGGCGGCAGCGGGTTGTGCGGTCGTCGTACCCACAGACGCGCTCAGCGGAGCCAGCGGGCTGTAGTCGAAGGGGAAGCCCCAAACGTCGCTCTCCCGTATGGGTGCGTAATGAGCGACACAACGGACACGGACGCGGGACCGAAAATATCGGTTGCGGTTGTCGACGAGACACACGCAAACGAGATCCCTGACAACATCGACTCGGACCTGTATACGACGACGAGACCGGAGTCGTCGTTGGTCGAGTTCGCGGCCGACCCGGAGGGTGAACTCGCGGACGCACTGCGACGGAACGGGTTCGACCTGTAGAGCTATCGTAGCGTTTGCAACTGGTTGCACATCCGATCGCACGCCGTCGTGCGATCGAGTGAGCGAAGACTTGCAAACGCTACTGTAACGACGCGGTTCCTACTCCCCGACGTGGCCGTTTGCGAGTTCGTCGGCGACGACATCCGGCGTCAGGAGGTCGGGGTCGATCGCGAGATCGGCCTGGCCGCGCGCGAACTCCGGAAGGGAGTCCCGCGAGTAGGTCACGATCCGGACCTCGGTGTTCGCCTCCTTCGCAACCGGGATCGCGGAGGCGTCGTCCATCTCCGTGAGCACGAGGGTGTGGGCCTCGGCGAGGCCGGCGGCGTCCAGCGACTCGCGGGTGGCGATCCCCTCAACACGGACGACGTCGGCGCCGAGCGCCTCCAGGGCGCCCGTGAGCCCGTCGTCGTCGGGACCGGCGAGGATGATCATCGAACTCACTCGTACTCGATGGTCGCGGGCGGTTTGTGCGTCACGTCGTAGACCACGCGGGCGACGTTGTCGTTCTCGCCGGTGATCCGCGACTGGATGCGCTGGAGGGTCTCCCACGGGAGCTCCTGGGCGCGGGCGGTCATCCCGTCGCGGGACTCGACCGACCGGACCGACACGACCCACCCGTGGACGCGGTTGTCACCCTTCACCCCCGTCGCCTTGCCGACGACCGCGGCGAACGCCTGCCAGGGGTCGTGTGCTTCGGTCTCCTCCTCGACGACGTGACACGCCTCGCGGGCGACCGCGACCTTCTCTCTGGTGGCCTCGCCGAGCACCCGGATCGCCAGCCCCGGGCCGGGGAACGGCATCCGTTCCTCGGTGACCGCGCCGAGTTCGAGTTCGCGGGCGACCGTCCGGACCTCGTCCTTGTAGAGGTCCCGGACCGGCTCGACGATCCCCTCGAAGTCGACGGCCTCGGGCAGGCCGCCGACGTTGTGGTGGGATTTGATGTTGCCCTCCGACTCGATCCGGTCGGGGTAGATCGTGCCCTGGACGAGGTACTCTGCGTTTGCTGATCGCGCCTCCTGCTCGAACTCCCGAATGAACTGCTCGCCGATGGCGTGGCGCTTGCCCTCGGGGTCGGTGATCCCGGCGAGGGAATCGAGGAAGCGGTCCTGTGCCTCCACGATCCGCAGCGAGTCCATATACGAGAAGGTCTCCCGTATCTGCTCGGTCTCGCCTTTCCGCATCAGCCCGGTGTCGACGTAGACGGGCGTCAGCCGGTCGCCGATCGCGCGGTACGCCAGGGCCGCAGCGACCGAGGAGTCGACGCCGCCCGACAGCGCGATGACGGCGTCGGCGTCGCCGATCTCGGCTTCGATCTCCGCGACGGCGTCTTCGATGAACGGCTCGACGTCGACCATCAGGCCTGCACCTCCGTTTCGTCGGCGAGCTCACGCGCGTCCAACTCTCCGGCGACGGCCTCCAGAAACCCAACGAACGGCGGGCTCGCGCGGTCCGGTCGCGACCGGAACTCGGGGTGGAACTGCGTGCCGAGGAAGAACGGGTGATCGTCGCGTTCGAGGATCTCCATCCGGTTGTTCGCGGTGCCGGAGAAGGCGAGCGCGCCGCGCTCTAACTCCTCGATGTACTCGGGGTTGACCTCGTAGCGGTGGCGGTGGCGCTCGGTACAGACGGTGTCGCCGTAGACCCGCTCGGCGAGCGACCCCGGTTCGATGTCGGTGTCGTGGGCGCCGAGCCGCATCGTCCCGCCCATGTCCTCGACCTCGTACTGCTCGGGGAGGATGTCGATGACGGGGTGGGCGGTGTCGGGGTCGTGTTCCGCGGAGTGGGCGGCCGCCAGTCCGAGGACGTTCCGGGCGTGTTCGACCACCGCCATCTGGAAGCCGAGACACAGCCCCAGGAAGGGGACGTCGTTCTCGCGGCAGTACTCGACGGCCTTGAGTTTCCCCTCGATCCCGCGGGTCCCGAACCCGCCGGGGACGACGACGCCGTCGGCCTGCTTCAATCGGTTTTCGTGCCGGTCGAGCATCTCGTCGGAGTCGACCCACTGGACGTTCACCTCGGTCCGGCGCTCGATCCCGGCGTGTTTCAGCGCCTCGTGGACCGACATATACGCGTCTTCGAGGTCGTACTTCCCGACGAGGGCGACGTCGACCTCCGCGGTCCGGTCGCGGGTCACGAGCTCGCGCCACCGGTTGTCGCGTTCCGCAGGGGGCTTGGCCTCCGAGGCGAGGTCGAGCCGCTCCATCACGTACTCGTCTAACCCCTCGGATTCGACCACGAGCGGGACGTGGTAGACGTCCTCGACGTCGGGGTTCGAGAAGACCGCCTCGGTGGGGACGTCGCAGAACAGCGCGATCTTCTCCTTGGTCTTCGGTTCGAGTTCGTCCTCACACCGCCCGACGAGGATGTCGGGCTGGAGTCCGATCGACCGGAGCTCCTTCACGGAGTGTTGGGTGGGTTTTGTCTTCTGTTCGCCGTTCTGGGAGTAGGGGACGAGCGTGACGTGGGTGAAGAGGATGTCGCGGTCGTCCTCCTCGTGGGCGAACTGCCGGAGGGCTTCGAGGTAGGGCATCCCCTCGATGTCGCCGACGGTACCGCCGACCTCGACGATGCAGACGTCGGTGCCGACCGCGGCCTCCCGGATCCGCCGCTTGATGTCGTCGGTGATGTGCGGGATGATCTGGACCGTCTGGCCCAGGTAGTCGCCGGCGCGTTCCTTCTCGATGACGTGCTGGTAGGTCTTGCCGGTGGTGACGTTGTGATCGGAGGTCATATCCACCCCGAGGAACCGCTCGTAGTTCCCCAGATCGAGGTCGACCTCGCCCCCGTCTTTCAACACGTAGACCTCCCCGTGCTGGTAGGGGTTCATCGTCCCGGCGTCGACGTTGAGGTACGGGTCGATCTTGACCGCGGTCACGTCGAACCCCGCGTTCGCCAGGAGACGGCCGGTGCTGGCGGCTGTGATCCCTTTGCCCAGCCCGGACATCACCCCACCCGTTACGAAGATGAATTTCCGACCCAACGAGGGGTCGTACCCGGTTTCGGGTTCCTTCGGCATACCGAGAATGCGCGAGGCCGCATCAAAACGGTTTCGGAGGGTATGCGCGGACCACTTTGCCGGATGTAAAATCAGTACAGAAATGCATATTGAGACCTCGGAAGCCCCCGCGCCCCTTCCATTCCCGCCCGGGTGGATGTGCGGTCGGCCATCGCGTGTCCGACGGTCGCCGTCGGCGTCGTGGGCCCTCTTTCAGTCGCTCGCGACGCCCTCGACCGGCGAGGATTCGCGGGCGACGACCTCGTCGGCGACCAGGTCGACCCGCTCGACGCCCGGGATTTCGAGCACGAGATCCGGGCCGAACGCCGACGCCGGGGTCTGATAGCCCTCGGGCGCGTCGCCGTCGAGCACCTTCCCCGCGATCAGGGTCGCCGCGTCGGCGGTGAAGCGGTAGGTCTCCGGCGTCCGAAGCCGCGAGACCAGCCGGTCGTCGGCGGTTCGGACCTCCCCCCAGACGCGCGCCCCGCCGGCGGCCCGCGTCGCCGGGTCGGGCCCGTCGACGTACCGGTCGATCAGCCACGACAGGCCGCGCTGGACGGCGTCGACGTCGAGGACGCTGTCGAGATACGGCGCCAGCGCCACCGCAGTCCGTCCGGCGCGGGGCAGCGCGAGGTAGACGTCGACGTTCGGGATCCCGGTGGTGTGGTAGGCCGTCGAGACATCGCCCCACGGGATCGAGACGGCACGCCGGAGCCCCTCGCCGAAGTCGACCACGCGGGTCCGCGCGCCGACCGGTTCCGCCCGGAGGACGCCGTCGCGGCGGACCGCACCGCCCGAGCCGGCGTCCGAGAGGACCGTCTTCAACGTGCCGGGGGAGACGCCGCCGTCGGCGTCGAGCGCGAGCGAGAGGTGGGTCGCTCCGGGGAGTCGATCGTGGAGGTGTGTAGCTAAACAGTCTGTCGGGACCACGTCGAAGCCGACGCCCGGGAGGAGCGTCACCCCCGCCCCGGCGGCGTCGGGACCGCGACGGCGGATCCGCTCGAACACCGGGAGTTCGCCGGTGATGTCCAGATAGTGGGTCCCGGTGTCGATGCAGGCGCCGACCATCGCGTCGGCGGTCTCGGCGAACGGCCCGGCGCAGTTGAGCACGGCGTCGACGTCGCCGAGGTGGTCGTCGGCGTCGGCAACCGGGAACGACCGCCCCCGGAGGTCGTTTGCGGTCGCGACCCCGCGGGTCTTCCGGGCGTCGCGGCCGGCCACGATCGGGTCGTAGCCGCGGTCGATCGCCGACTCGACGACGAGTCGGCCGGTGTAGCCGTACGCGCCGTACACGAGGAGCCGCGGAGCGTCGGGGTCGGGCATACCTGGCGGTTGGATCGGGACTGACAAAGTCACGTCGGCGCGGGGGCACGGACGCCGACGGGGGTCGGGTGGCGCACCGACACCGAAACTGTCGACCCCGTAGGGTGTGAGGCTCCCGTATGGAGTTTCCACCCATCGGACTCGGGACGTACGATATGACCGACCCGGGGACGTGCGCCGACGCCGTCGCCACCGCGGTCGATCTCGGGTACGACCACGTCGACACAGCCCAGAGCTACGGGAACGAAGCGTTCGTCGCCGACGGGTTGGCCGCCGCCGACCGCGACGCCGCGGGGGTGTTCGTCGCGACCAAGCTCGAACCCGACAATCTGGGGTACGACGACGTGCGTTCGACCGCCCGCGAGAGCGCCGACCGGCTCGGCGTCGACTCCCTGGACCTCCTGTACGTCCACTGGCCGCTGGACGCATACGACCCCGAGGCGACGCTGCCCGCGCTCGACGACGCCGTCGCGGCGGGCACCGTCGACCGGATCGGTCTGAGCAACTTCCGGCCCGATCAGCTCCGGGACGCGACCGACCGGCTGGAGACGCCCGTTACGGCCCACCAAGTCGAGATGCACCCGCTTTTGCCCCAGCCCGAACTCCACGACCTCGCGGTCGAGGGCGGCCACGAGCTGGTCGCGTACTGTCCGATCGCCCGTAACAGGGTGGGCGAAATCGACCGGATCGTCGAGGTCGCCGACAAGCACGACGCGACGCCGGCCCAGGTGTCGCTGGCGTGGCTCGATGCGAAGGAGCGCGTCACCCCGATCCCGAAGTCGGCGTCGCAAGCGCACATTCGGGAGAACCTCGCCGCCCCGGATCTCGAACTCGACGACGAGGACGTCGCCACGATCGACGCGATCGAGCGGCGACACCGCATCGTCGACTTCGACGCCGCGCCCTGGAATCGGGCGTAGGACCCGCCGGGCGGGACGGGCTACCCGGACAGCGCCCGTCGGGCCCGCCGGAGCGTCTCCTCCATCCGCTCGTTGCCGTCGACCTCCGCGAGCGTCTCGGCGGCCTCCAGCGTCCGGACGGCGTTGTCGAGGAAGGAGAGCACGTCGCCGGGGTAGGCGTACAGCATATACTCGTCGCTCATCACGTCGACAATGGCGTCGGGGCCGAGTCCCTGCGCGCGGAGCTCCAGGAGATAGCGGACGAACTGCCGTTCGGGGTAGCCGGTGTAGAGGTCGTCGGGGTTCTCGGGGTCGAGGAAGTCCTCCGCGAAATCCAGGAGGCGGTCGCGGGTGGCGTCGTCGAGTTTCGCCAGCCCCTCCCCGGAGTAGAGCACGTCCATCGTCGCCCCTTTGAACGCCCCCTTGGGAATGGAGGTGTCCAGCTGGGAGACGATCTGCCGGTGGTTCTTCAGGTAGATCTTGTCCGTGATGGCCACGGTTGAGCGTGATTAGTGGGTCGCGGGCAAAAGCGTCCCGATGCGGTCGGCGTGTGGATTGATTCGACTCTCGTCGGCTTCCTCCCACGACTGAAGTCGTGGGCTTCCGCCTTGCATCTGTGTGACCCCGGCGCACTCCACCCCGGAGTCGTAACGTATTTGCCTCGGACGGGGGTACTGACTGGTGCGTGTCCGGGTTAGGGTAGTGGACCATCCTTCAGCCTTGTGGAGGCTGAGACGCGGGTTCGATTCTCGCACCCGGACCTTTTCACGACGACCGGAGGGAGGAGTGGAAAAGCCGGAAGGCGGGAATCGAAGCAGGGAGTAGCCGAACCCGAGAGGCTGCGAACGAGGTTCGATTCTCGCACCCGGACCCTCTCCGCGAGGAACGAAGTGACGAGCGGGAAGTCCGCACTCGGGATTGAACCGCGCGAGACGAGCGTCGGCGAGTCTCGCAATCGGATTCGATTCTCGCACCCGGGCGTACTGAAGACAACGACGGACTCGCCAGCACCCACCCCGTCATCATAATGATTTATTATTATGTATCCGTTGTGTTCGATCGTGATCGCAGATGACCGTGAATTCGATCACGCCCGACCTGATGGTCGAGGACATCGAAGAGACAGTCGCGTGGTACGAGTCGGTACTCGACGCCGAGGTCGTCGCGACGCTACCGGCGGAAGCCGCCTCCGGGTACTTCTGGGCACAGGTGTCGATCGACGGGATCCAGTTGATGTTGCAGGAGCGTGACTCCCTCGAAGAGAAACTCCCGGTGTTGGAAGGGGAGTCGACCGGCGGCACGGTGCCGCTCTACATCGACGTCGACGACGCCGAGCGGCGACACGCAGCGCTCGAAGAGAGCGACGTGAACGTCGTCAAACAGCCACACGAGACGGAGTTCGGGTGGCGGCAGTTCGCAGTGACCGACCCCAACGGCTACGTCCTGTGGTTCGGGGAGAAACTCGAAACCGAACGCACCGAGAACATCGGCCACTACGAGCGGACGTACTACCGACACCAGATCGACGAGTCGAGCCGGGAGTCCGCCGAGCATCGTCCGCGGCGCGCCGCCGGGGGCGAACACTGGGGCTGAAGTGGTAGCCGGGAGGAGCGGCGGCGAGGCCACGCGGGCCCTCAAGAGGCCTCACCCCGGGTGACCCGTCCTGTCGCCCGCAACCGGCCTTCAGGTATTGTGTTCGAAACCCGCTACACCCACGTCGCCAGCGACTTAGAGGAGTCGGTCGCGTTCTACGAGTCGGTGTTCGGGAGAGAGCGGATCCCGACGCCGGCGCTCGGGGAGTACATCAGGTGGTTGGCCTGCGGCGATCGCCAGCGCCGCCTCGTCGGGAGCGACGCCGAGCCGCCGGTGTACGTGCCCCCGTCCGGGGCCGTACAGCTGTACGTCCGCGACCCCGGCGGCAACCGCGTCGAGGTGAACGCCCCCGACGCCGACGCCTTCGGCGGCTCGATCGTGTGGAGCCTGATCGACCGACGTCGAGTGGCCCGAGGCCGGCGAGGCGCCGGTCTATCTGTCCGGCTGATACTGTTGGCTATAAGTACGTGAAGATTTTCGACACCCCGAGGTGTCGAAATCCGTCACGGGACTATAGCCGACAGTATAAGTCCGACCGGTCCAACGCGGACACGTATGACCGAGTCGGAACCCTCACGGTTCCTGTCCGCAGCGGCGGTGATCGCGCTCCTCGGCTGCGTCCTCGCGGCGGCGACGCCGCCGGCGACGGGTGCCTCGACCGCGTTCACCGGGAGCATCGTGACCAGCGGCGTCCTCGGGATCGTGTTCGCGGCCCGGAACCTCCAGCTACTCTCCGGCCGCGGCCGGGTCAGCCTCCCCGCGGCGACGCTCACGCTGATCTTCGGGGTGTGGTTTATGTTCGCGCCGCTGCTGTACGACGTCGGGTTCCTGGCGACGGGCGGCGTCCAGCTGGCGGGGACGCTGATCGCGACGTTCGCGGCGTACGTCGCCGTCGCCGGGCTGGCCGGCGGGGAGTGACGCGACCCTGCGACCGGCGCCCACAGCGCGGGCAGCAGCGGCTGTGCGCTTCTCTCGCCCGGAGGACGGGCCTACCGGCCCCAGGCGAAGCGGCTGACGATCCGGTTCACGCGGGCGGAGACCCGTCCGAACCACGCCTCCGGCGAGGCGCGTTCGAGTTGGCGCTCCTCGACCTCGATCCGGTCGTCCCCGAACGGATCCTCCCGCGTCGCGTTCTCGTCGTCGACGGCGTCGACCACGACCGTCATCGAACACCGGCCGCAGGCCTCGGTATCTTTCGCCATTATTGTTCGTTCTAATTACGGCCCGCGGCTAAAATCTATCGGGGGCGTGCGCACGCTGCGGCCGCGGGACCCGTCACCGACGCGCTTATGCGGCCGCTGGTGTTTCCTCCGCGTATGCGACGCCGAGGCACGGGATCGACGGTGACACCGGTCGACGCCACCGAGCCGCGATGAGCGAGCGGACCGAGTCGAACCCGGGGGAGACCCCGGGGTACGACGACGCCGACTGGGAGGATCCCGCCGGCGTCGACGCGGTCCCGAAGTCGGAGCTCCCCGACGAGATCGTCGAGACCGTCCCCGACTGGACCGACGACCCGTACCTCGACCGGGTGAGCGACCGGCTGATGTACAACTACAACTTAGAGCGGGCCCACCGGCTCCGGGGGACGACCTGGGACCTCTACGGCGAGATGCGCGTGTTGAACCAGAAGCAGTTCTTCCACCCTGCGCTCTCCTACGCCGACCACGAATCGGAGGAGTACCTCTTCGCCCGGCGGGTCGAGCGCCCCACCGTCCGCGAACTCGAACGCCTGGTGGAACTGGGCCACGACCTCGCCGACGAGCGGGTCACCGGCAACGAGGAACACTACCGGACGGACTTCACGTTCGTCCTCGTCGCCGACGAACTCCCCGAGGACGTCCGCGAGTTCGTCGACGGGCAGCGCGAACGGACGCTCCTGAAGTACGGCTACTACGGCCACTACGAGGTCAACCTCGGGGTCGTCGTCCCCGACGCGCGGGAGATGGTCGCCGGCGAGGCCGCGGACGTGATGGAGGCGTTCCGGCTGTGGGAGGACGTCACCGAACCCGACGAGGGCTTTCTCTCGCGGTTCGCCAAACGCTTTTGGCGCTGACGGGCGAGCGGGCGGCCGTGGGACTGACACGCCGCGGGATTCTCGCCACAAGCACCGTCGCCCTGGCAGGCTGCAGCCTCCTCCCCGAGGAGGACGAACCGATCGAGGCGAGCGCGTCGACCCCGGCGACGCTCCCGGAGGGGGCGGGGTACAGCGAGGTCGCCGCCGAGGAGACGACGATCGAGACGACGGTCAGGGTCGATCTTACGGGCGACGTCGAGCTCAGTAGCACCCAGGCCGTCGTCGCGACCGTGTTTCGGCGCGTCTACGAGGCCGACGAGGGGCGTCGGTTCGGGCTGGTGACCGCGCCGGCGGTGGAAATCTTCGAGAACCCCGAGGTGATCCGCGATCCCGTTGGGGCGCTCGGAAACGCCCGCGTGGTGGAGGTGGCAACCGGTCTGAGCGTCGAGAGCGTCGGCTCTCCCACCGAATCGGGATCGGTGACGCTGCTCGGAACCGACGCGACGCTTTCGACCGCGGCAGCGACGACCGCAGACGGCGACGTGTCGACGGCGTGGGCGCGGGTCCGCGCCGGCGAGGATTCGGTGACTGCGGTAGCGACCGGCAGTAACGGCCCCTTCGACGCGGTCACGCGCGAAACGTAGCGCCGCCGCTGGCGGGCGCGAAAACACCCGAAAAGCCGCTCGGGTGCTCAGTCGTCGCTGGGCTCCGCCGGGGCCGGACCGCCGGTGTCCCGGACGGTGCTGATGTTGTCGTAGCCCTTCTTCACCAGCGCCAACGCGAGGCTGATGAGGACGATCGCCAGGATCATCTGGACGACCGACGACGCCAGCGCCGCGCCGTCGCTGGCGCCGCCCTGGATGATGTTCTGATACAGGTTCGTGTAGAACGCGAGCCACGCCAGTCCGATCACCGTGATGGTGGTCATGATCGCCATCGGGACGCCGGTGGAGTACAGCTGCTTGCTGTCGTCCCAGTTGGCGATCCAGACCGTCGCGGTCAAAAGCGCCAGCGCCGCAAGCAGCTGGTTAGCGCCGCCGAACAGCGCCCACAGCGTGAGCCACTCGCCGGAGATGACCATCAGGTACGCCGGGATGGCCTGCACCAGCGGATTGGTGTAGCGGCCGCGACCCAGACTGCCGAGCGTCGAACGCAGGCCGTTGCCGACCTCCTCGAACCCGCTTGCGGTCTTGCCGGCCTCGATGCCGACGATCTCCTCCATCATGTACCGGCCGAGTCGGACGGCCGTGTCAGTCGACGTGAGCAGGAAGCTCACGAGCACCAGCGCCATGAACGGCGCGCCGAACGACTGCGGCAGGCCGAGGCTGGTGAGGATGATCCCGCCGCCGGTCGCGAAGTTCGGCAGGGCGGCGCCGATCCCGCCCGCGGGGTCGGCGAAGCCGGCGACCGCGAGCGTGATCAGCGCGACGGAGGCCAGAAGCCCCTCGCCGAGCATCCCGCCGTAGCCGATGAGGCGGGCGTCGGTCTCCTTGTCCAACTGCTTTGCCGTCGTCCCCGAGGAGACAAGCGAGTGGAACCCGCTGATCGTCCCGCAGGCGATGGTGATGAAAAGCAGCGGGAACAGCGGCGCCAGTCCCGCGGCCTCGACGCCCCAGAAGCCGTTGAACGCGCCGAGGGAGCTGTCGATGACGAGCGGCTGGGTCGCGGTGCCGAGCAGGGTGCCCACGATGACCGCAAGGAGCGTCCCGCCGACCCCCGTGTACAGGAGGAACGACGAGAGGTAGTCACGCGGCTGCAGCAGCACCCAGACCGGAAGGGCGCTTGCGATGCCGGCGTAGATCATCACGATCGGAACCCACGCCGCCCGGTTGGGGTTCATCGCGACCGCCGAGGAGCCGGGCACCCACGATCCGCTGCCGAGGCCGAGCACGTTCGCGAGCACGACCGTGCCCGCCGGGTAGCTGGCGTCGCCGACCGCCGGGAAGATCGCGATCGGGTTCTGGATCCCGACCCAGACGCCCGCGAAGACGCCCGCGACGAACACGATCGTTCCCGGGATGAACGGGCCGTTGAACTGGTAGAGGTACACCCCGAACGCGAGCGCCAGGACGATGTAAACGAAGCTCGCGGTCGACACCTGCGGGAACGCGTCGAACACGATCGCGACCACGAGGGCGAACACCGCCACCACGAGGATGATCGTGAGGAACGCGAACCACAGCAGCATGTTCTTGCCGCCCTCCCCGACGTACTCGCCGATGATGTACCCGATCGACTTCCCCTCGTGGCGGAGCGACCCCGAAAGCGACACGAAGTCGTGGACGCTTCCCATAAGCGGGTTGCCGACCGCGATCCACAGCAGCGCCGGCACCCACCCCCACACCGCGCCGGCCGTGATCGGGCCGACGATCGGGGCGCCGCCCGCGATCGAGGAGTAGTGGTGCCCGAGCAGGACGGGCTTTTTCGACGGGACGTACTCCTGTCCGTCCTCGTATTTGTGGGCCGGCGTTTCGGCCTCCTCGTCGAGTTCGAGGAACTGCGCCAGGTACCTCGAGTACCCCACATAACCGATTGTGAACGTTGCCAGTACCGCCGCTACGAGCCAGATGACTTGTACCATTAGTACGATCCCACAGACTTACATTATTCATCACCAACTTATTTGTTGCGTTTGGTGCGAGTAATTAGCCCCGTAGCGTTTCAACACGGGCGTTAGCGGCCGGTTCGGTTGTGCAATCAAAACGGGCAACCGGAAGCGCGGTCGAGAGACAGCCGCGGGCCGACCGGACGGCTCGCTCGTGCGGCGGCCACGCACACCGAGCGACGGCCGGGACCGGGCCGTCCCGCCGGACGTTACCCGACGAACGTCGGCGCCTCGGCCGCGGTCTCGACGTCGAGTTCGTCGGCGACATCGTCGAGCAGCGACCCCTTGACTTCCGCCGTTCGGCTCTCGATCTCGGCGACCAACGGCGGGTCGAGGGTCTCCCGGACCTCCGCGAGCCGCTCTGTCTCGGTGTTCACTCGATCGCGGAGGTATCGCGCCCCGCGGCCGTCCTCGTCGTCGTCGGGTTCGGGGGTGAGCTTGTTCGCGACCAGCCCCCGGACCGCGAGGTCGTTGTCGGCCATCTCCCCGATCGCCCGGCGGGTCTCGTTGACCGACAGCTGATCGGGGTTGAGCACGAAGAAGAACGCCGCGTCCGACCGCAACGCCCCGCCGGCGAACTCGAAGAACTCCTTGCGCTCCCGGAGCCGATTGAGCACGGGATCGCCGTCCATCACCCGCCGGGGTTCGTTGTTGCCGATCGCGGCCTTCTCGAAGAGGTCGATGCTCTTCTCGCGTTTGTGCATCAGCCGGTCGATCCACCCTTCGAGGAACTCCGGGAGTCCGAGGAGCCGGAGCGTGCTGCCCGTCGGCGAGGTGTCGAACACGACGCGGTCGTAGGGGTCCGACTCCCGCATCACGTCCACGAACCGGTCGAACAGCGCCGACTCGTAGGCCCCGGGGGTCTGGTGGGCCATCTCCAGTTGCTGGGTGATCTCGTTGACCATCGCCGCCGACACCTGATCCGAGAGGCTCTGTCGGATGCCGTTCAGGTGCCGTTGAACCTCCGTGTCGGGGTCGATCTCCATCGCCGAGAGCCCGTCGACGCCGTCGACCGGCTGCGGATCGTCGCCGAAGGACTGCTCGAACACGTCCGACACCGAGTGGGCCGGGTCCGTCGAGACGACCAGCGTATCGAGCCCCGACCGGGCCGACTTCACGCCGTAGGCGCAGGAAACGGTGGTCTTGCCGACCCCGCCTTTGCCGCCGAAGAAGACGAACGGTTCCATCAGAAGTGGTACTGCTGGCCCTTGCGTTCGAGGTACGTCCCGCGGTCCCACAGGCGCCGCTCCCACGCCTCGAACTCGTCTTCGAGGAACGGGAGCAGTTCGGCGGTGTAGTAGGAGACCGGCGAAGGGATGCCGAAGGCGTCGGGGAAACACGCCAGGATGAACGCGTCCTCGACGTCCTCGGCTTCCTTCTCGATTTTCTCGTACGCCGGGTGGGTCACCAGCCCGTGGTAGAGGCCCCTGGCCCACTCCCGGACGATCCGGCGGAAGCGCTCGATGCGGTCGGAGAGATCCATCGTGGTGCGTGCCTGCGAGGGACACGAGGAAAAACCTGTCGCGGATGGGTGCGAGCCGAAACGGCCGGTATCGAGGGTTCAAGTTCCGGGACCCCAATCGTAGGGGTATGAGCGACACGATTCCGGTGACGATCATCTCCGGCAGCTTAGGCGCCGGCAAGACGACGCTTCTCAACCACATCCTGGCCGACGCCGACGACCGCGACATCGCCGTCCTCGTCAACGATATGGGCACAGTCAACGTCGACGCCGACCTCGTCGCCTCCGACTCCGAGTTGGACGTCGCGGGCGGCGTGACCGAACTCTCGAACGGCTGCATCTGCTGTGAACTCCAGGACGACCTGGAGACGGCGGTGGTCAGGCTCGCGCAGAACCGCGAGTTCGACGCCTTAGTCGTGGAGTCGTCGGGCATCTCCGAACCCGGGCCGGTCGCGCGACTGTTCACCACCGAGTCGCGGGCGGCGGCGCTGTACCGCGTCGATTCGCTCGTGACCGTCCTCGATACCCGGCAGTTCCTGGACGCCTTCTCCGGCGGCGAGCCCGAACGGCGCGGCGAGGACGGCGACCGACCCCTCTCGGATCTGCTGGTCGAGCAGGCCGAACTCGCGAACGTCGTGCTCCTGAACAAGGCGGACCTCTGTACGGACGCCGAACTCGACGAGGCCGAGGAGTTGATCGCGGCGCTGCAGCCCGACGCCGAGACCATCCGGACGGAGTTCTCGGCGGTCCCGCACGACCGGCTGTTCGACCGGGGGCTGTTCGACCCCGATCACATCAAGGACCTCCCCGGGTGGAAGCGGGCGCTTTCGGGCGCCGGCCACGGCCACGACGACCACCACCACCCCGACGAGGTCTACGGCGTCACCTCCTTCACCTACCGCCGACGCCGGCCGTTCCACCCCGAGCGGGTCGCCGAGATCCTCCGGGCGCTCCCGACGGGAGTGGTCCGCTCGAAGGGCACCCTCTGGGTCGCGGGCTCGGAGCTCCGGGTCGTGCTCGGGCAGGCCGGCCCGTCGGTCCACATCGAGGCCGTGGGCCCCTGGATCGCGAGCCTCCCGGAGGTCGAGCAGGACCTCTACCGGTCGAACCGCCCGGACCTCGAGTGGGACGACACCCACGGCGACCGACGGACCGAGTTGGTTTTCATCGGCACCGATTACGACGAGGCGTCGCTCCGTGCGTCGCTCGACGACGCCCTCGTCACCGACGACGAGTGGGACCGCGTCGGCGACCTCTCGGGCCCGTTCCCGGCCGAGCAGGGATCGGAAGCGGTTCTCAGGGAGCCGTAGTTACTGATATTGCCGATTCGAGAGCCGGTCGCCGCACGCTTAGACGGGTTTCAGATACACGGTGGCTGATCGAAGTCCACCGTTGGGTGGGAGTCCCGCGAGCGGAGCGAGCGGGACGTTGATGAACGCGGAGCGTCCATCGGGACTGGAAGGGGCCGCGCTCTCGATGACGGCGGCCGGCAAGGACCGCAAGAGTGAGCGAAGCGAACGACGAGGACCGCAGCGAGGCCCCCGAATCGAGAGCGCGGGGGCTTCCGAGGTCTGCCCCGGAATATTCACAGTAGTACCACTCTCGACCAAACAGCTCCCCGCATCCGATTCAACAGGCGCAGTCGCGACCGGTCGCCCGCTCGAACCGCATCTCCTCGCCGCAGTCCGGACACACCGGGTCGCCGTCGAGGTCGACGTCGCGGATCCGGTTGTCGCAGTCGTCACACCAGTACGCGCCCTTCGATCCGTCGTCCGGCGTGGATTTGGCCGACGGGCCGCCCGCCAAGGCGTCCTTGACCGTGTCCATTAGACTCATACGATCGTTTAGGGAAGATCGTGTTGTAACCGTATCGTGCGTATGTGTCGCGGTCGCACAACCGGAGCGTCGCGCTCGGACGGTGTTTCACGCGACCGAGTCGGCGAGTTCCGCGACCGCCCGGCGGAGCTCCCCGCGACGCTTCCACGCCGCGATCCGGTCGGCAAAGGGCAGCGGGAGGTTGAGCGAGACGGTCGACCGCATCGTGATCCGCGAGCCGTTCCGCTCGGGGTCGACCTCGACTGCCGTTTCGAGGTGGTCGAACGGGCCGACCTCGCCCTCCGCGGTGTACGCCAGCCCGGTCTCGCGCTCCTCGAAACGCAGGAGGACCGTCACCCCGGGCGCGGAGGCGACGATCGCGGTGCCGTCCCCGTCCTCGCGGCTCCCCGCGACGTCGAAGGTCCCCTCGGCGGCGACGATCGCCGCCGGCGAGAGGGCGCGGTGGACGGCCGGGGGACGCGCCAGCACGAACTCGGAGGCCTCGACCTCGCGCATACCCCTCCTCCGTGGCGGGGCTACAAAATCACACCGCCAGCGGAGCCGTCAACGCGAGCAGGGCGAGTCCGAACGCGACCCCGAGATAGACCAGCCGCTGGAACCGTACCTCCGGGGGGATCGTCACCCACGCGGGCGGCGCGACCCACACGAGGCGGTGGAACGCCACGGCGGCGATGGCCGCGGTCGCCCCCGCGGAGACCGCGAGCCCCCGGGCGACCGGAACCCCGTAGGCGAGCCCGTACAGCGGGCCGACCGAAATCGTCAACATCCCGAAAATTCCGGTCGAGACCAGAAACGGCACCGCATCGACCGGCTCCCCGTCGCGGTTCCGGACCTCCATACCCCACGTTGCGGCCGCGTCGCAAAGAGCTAAGGGGGTCACTCCCCCTTCGGGAGGTATGAGCGACGACGGCTTCGAGGCGGGCGCAAGCGGGTCCCAGGGGGATCCGCGGGTGCTCATCGCGATGAACATCGTGCTCTCAACCGGGTTCGCGGTCACCATCGTGTGGGGGTTGGACGTCCTCGGCGCCGCCGACCTGACGCTCATCAACGTCGCGACGGGCGCGATACTCCTGTTTGCGCTGACGTACGTCATCACGCTCCAGTAGCCCGATCAGGATTCCTCCCGGCGGACCGCAGGTATTTCTTCGCGGCCGCGAAAGCGGGGGTATGGCGATCGACCTCCGGAGCGACACGGTGACGCAGCCCTCCGAGCGGATGCGCACGGCCGCCGCCGAGGCGGCGGTCGGCGACGACGTCTACGGCGAGGACCCGACAGTGAACGACCTCGAAGCCGCCGCTGCCGACCGCGTCGGGACCGAGGACGCCCTCTACGTCCCGACCGGAACGATGGGCAACCAGATCGCGGCGCGGGTCCACACCGACCGCGGGCAGGAAGTCGTCCTCGACCGCGAAGCCCACATCTACCAGTGGGAGCTCGCCGGGCTGGCCCAACTTTCGGGGGTCCAGCCACGGACCGTCGACGCCGACGACGCCGTGCCGACCCCCGAGCAGATCCACGGCGCGTACGTCAAGGAGTCGCTGCACCGACCCGGCACCGGGCTGGTGACGCTCGAAAACACCCACAACGCCCGGGGCGGCGTCGCCGTCCCGCCCGAACCGATCTCGGCGGCCGCCGAGGCCGCACACGATCACGACCTGCCGGTCCACCTCGACGGCGCGCGGCTGTTCAACGCGTGTGTCGCCCTCGACGTCGACCCCGCGCGGATGGTCCGGGACGTCGATTCGGTGCTGTTCTGCCTCTCGAAGGGGTTGGGCGCGCCCGTCGGGTCGATGCTCGCGGGGGATGCAAAGTTCATCGCGGCCGCACGCCGGATCCGGAAGCTGTTCGGCGGCGGGATGCGACAGGCGGGGCTGGTCGCGGCGCCGGGACTGCTCGCCTTCGAGAACGTCGAGCGGCTCGCGACCGACCACGACAACGCCGCCCGCCTCGCGGCCGGGCTGGGCGCGATCGACGGCCTCCGGGTGCCGGAGCCCGACACCAACATCGTCCGGGTGTACACCGACGACCTCGCCGACGCCGAGACGTTCGTCGAGGCCTGCGAGGCCGCGGGCGTCCGCGGCGGGGTCCACGGCCCCCATCTCACCCGGTTCTGTACGCACCTCGACGTCGACCGCGACGACGTCGAAACGGCGATCGACCGGGTCGCCGGCGTCGTGGCGTCGCTGTAGGAAAGAGAGGACAGCAGTTCGGACGCTCGGGCAGCTACGTCTCGGGCTCGATAACGACGTACTGGACCCGTTCGTCAGCCTCCTTGAGGCGAGTCTCGGCCGCGGTGATCGCGTCGTCCAACTCCTCGGTCGTGAACTCGGGGTCGAGGCTCACGTCGGCCGTCACCAGCGCCTCCTGCGGCCCGACGAACACCGTCCGGAAGGTATCGACGTGGACGACGCCCGAACTCGCCCGAATCACGTCCCGGAGATCAGCCTCAACGTCCTTCGGTAGGCTCTCACCCAGCAGTAATCGCTTATTTTCCCACGCGAGCGCGAGCGCGAAGCCCATAAGCAGCAGTCCGATGAGGAGTGCGGCCACGGCGTCGTACACCTCGTTGCCGGTCGCCTTCGAGAGGAGGATTCCCACGAGCGCCAGCCCCGCACCCAGGAGCGCGATGGTGTCCTCGGTGAATGCCGTCAGGCTCGTTACGTCGCTGGTCTTCCGGAAAGCCTCCCCGAGGCCGCTCCACCCGAACTGGTCGATCTGGCTGCGGATCTCGGCGTTCGCCTTCCTCAGGGCGTAGCTCTCGAACGCGATCGCGCCGAAGAGCACGGCGACGTTGACGTACCACGACGGGAACGTCGCGCCAGCGACGGAGACCGTACCGGCGGTCCCGTGGCCGCCGTGGACGATCGCGTCGTAGCCGTGTTTGACCGACTCCCATCCGGCGATCCCGAACAGCAGGACGGCCACCAGGAAGGAGTAAAAGAACTGCGCCTTCCCGTACCCGAACGGGTGTCGGCGGCTCGACTGCTTCTCGCTGTACCGGATCCCGACGAGGAGGAACACCTGGTTTCCGGTGTCGGAGACCGAGTGGTACGTCTCCGACAGCATCGAAGGGCTGCCGGTGAGGAGGAACCCGCCGAACTTCAGGATCGCGATGGCGCCGTTCGCGAAAAGCGCCGCGAGGACGACCCCTTTGCTTCCGGCCATACTGGCACAGTCGCCCGACGGGAGTATATGGGTTGGCACCGCCGGAGAGCCGGGCGTCGGGTCCGCGCGCCGCGGTCCGACGGCCGTCGACGCGTCGGGTGCTTCTTGTTCCCGGCCGTCGTACCGTCGGCTATGCTCACCGTCGTCTCCGACACCCACAGCACCGACGGCCACCGACTGTCGGGGCGGACCCTCGAGGCGGTCCGGGACGCCGAAGTCGCCGTCCACGCGGGCGACTTTATGCGCGAGTCCGTCCTCGACGACTTCGAGCGCGAGGCCGACCGGCTGCTCGGCGTCGCCGGCAACAACGACGACGCCGGGATCCGGCGGCGGCTCCCGGAGGCCCGAACCCTCACCTTCGAGGGGTTCACCGTCGCGGTGACCCACACCCGCCGGGGCGGCCCGACCGCGCTGTCGCTTTTCGGCCGGGAACGCGACGCCGACGTGGTGCTGTTCGGCCACAGCCACCGCCCGACGTACGACCCCAGCGGGGCAGTGCCCCTCGTCAACCCCGGGAGCCACGCACAGCCGCGGGGGAACCGCGCCGCACACGCGGAGTTCGAGGCCCGCGGGGACGCCCTCGCGGGACGGCTGGTCACGGTCGACGGCGACGTCTTCGAGGAGTTCACGATCGAACGGACCGCGTGAGGGCCGCCATTCGGGACGGGCCGGGGGAGCCAGCGGGGGCGTGTAGCGCGGCTCACGAACGGCGGAAAGGAGAGGGAGCTTCGGGTCGTTGCCGCCGGAACTCCGGGTAGGCGGTCGCGGGGGGTGGGGCGGGGGTGAGGCGCCGCGACCGCCGCGTGGGTCCGTACAGGAGCCGGGGAGGCGGACGGATGGTGGAGAGCCGAAGCGGCAACGACCCTGCGCCAAAGCGTAGGCGCGCCTGAATAAAATAGCCGGCGTAGACTCAAACCGGGATTTCAGCTACCGTCCGAAGCGCCCGCGGGGTCGGCTACCGCACCCGGAGCGCGGTGACGAACAGTAGCGCGAGCACCCCGCCCAGGAAGAAGAGGGCGCCGGGGGGGAGACCGGAGATCACGCCCGCGAGCGGCTCCGAGCCGCCGCCACTCGCGGCGGTCGTCTCCACCGCCGTCCCCGCCAGGTCGGCGGCGGTCTCGGTCGAGGTCGGCTCCGGTTGCGGCGTCGCGGCGGGCTCCTCCGTCGGGGCCGGCGTCCCGGTCGCCTCCGCGATCCGCACGCCGCCGTCGTCCCCAGCCGTCTGCGTCGGCGTCGGTTCGGATGTCGGCGCCGCAGTCGCGCTGTCGTTCGCCGCGATGCCGCCGGCGCCTCCCCCGTCCGCGTCGGCCTGCTCCGCGGTCGCCGCGGGCGCGGCCCCGGTCCGCGCGAGGCGGTCGACGACGACGCTGCCGAGCGCGACCGCGCCGATCCCGCCGAGCAGCTGTGTGAGCGCCGACTGGAGCCCGGTCGCTTCCTCGTCGGGGCCAGCGACGACGACCAGCGCCCCATCCGAGGGCGCGTACACGGTCATCTCGCGTCCCTTCTCGGAGTAGGCGGTACCGGCCGCCTCGATCAGGCCCGCGGTTTCGAGCCGATCGAGGTGGTACTGGGCGTTCTGGATCGAGGTGTCGATTCGGTCGGCGACGTCGGAGGGCGCCCCGGGTTCGTCGTGCAGCGTCGCGAGCACGTCCCGTGCGGTCTCCGAGGAGATCGCCGCGAGCAGGTCGTCTACCTCGTCGCTGTCGAGGCCGACGACGCGTGGGTCCTTGTCGTCGTCGGAGATATCGGGCCGGGAGGGCAGGAGGTCGGCCATACTGCCGCGACTGTTTTCACGCGGTTCACATGAGTCTTCCGCCACGTACGCCGCGGTTGCGCTTTGTCGAGCGGCGGCGGATGGGGGGCCCACCGTCGGGCAGCCGAAAGGTTTCGCAGGTTCCCACGTCGCCGTATGTAACGGTACTGTCCGGATGTGCACCTGTTTCCTCGGAGGGCGAAACGCATTTACAGGCGCCGGGGAAAGCGGGGGCTATGCTCGCCCGTCAGCCGGGGGACCTCGGACGCGTCCGGGCCGTCCGCACCGACGGCGCCCCCGCCCAGGTAGACGTCGTCGCCGACTTCGTGGCCTCGAACCCGGCGTTGGTCGTGCTGGTCGTCTTCCTGCTCGCTTTCGTCTTCTTTGCGTTCCTCTTCGTCAGGCGAACCCTCAGCGGACTCCGCGAGGGGTTCGACGAGGGCTACCGGGGGAAGTAGCCCGGGATGGTCGCGGCCGCCACCCTGGTTACGCTCGTCGTTGCCGCCCTGGCAAGCCTGTTCATGGCGTGGTCGATCGGCGCCGGCTCCTCGGGGTCGACGCCGTTCGCGCCGGCAGTTGGCGCAAACGCCATCTCGGTGATGCGAGCGGGGTTCGTCGTCGGCGTCCTCGGACTGTCCGGCGCGGTTCTCCAGGGGGCCAACGTCACCGAGGCCGTCGGGACCGAACTGGTGGTCGGGTCGGTGCTCACCGCCACCGCCTCGACGGTCGCGCTCATCGTGGCCGCGGCCCTCGTTGCGGTCGGGGTGTTCGCGGGCTACCCCATCGCGACCGCGTTCACGGTCACCGGCGCGGTGATCGGCGTCGGCCTCGCCAACGGCGGCGGCCCCGCGATCGCGAAGTACCAGCAGATCGCGTCGCTGTGGATCCTCACGCCGTTCGTCGGCGGCGGGATCGCCTTTGTCACCGCGCGACTCCTCCGGAACGAGTCGGTGCCCGAGCGCGTGGCGGTGCCGGCCCTCGCCGGCGTCGTCGGCCTGCTCGTCGCGAACATCCGGTTTGCGGTTCTGGGCGGCGAGTCCGGCCGGTCGGTGGCGGAGGTGGCCGCCGCGACCACCCCGCCGGTCCCGGTGCCCGTCGTCGGGATCGATCTCGGCGTGGTCGCGATGTCGCTGCTGTTCGCGATCGCCGCCTACGCCGCCGTCCGGCGGGAGATCCTGCTCGACCCCGCACGCGGCCAGCGGCGGTTCCTGCTCGTCCTCGGCGGGCTGGTCGCGTTCTCCGCCGGTGGCAGCCAGGTGGGGCTGGCGATCGGCCCGCTGGTCCCCCTGCTCGATGCGGTGGCGGTCCCGCTGCCCGCGCTTCTGGTCGGCGGGGGACTGGGACTGTTAGTCGGGTCGTGGACCGGCGCGCCGCGGATGATCAAGGCGATCTCACAGGACTACTCCTCGCTGGGACCGCGGCGGTCGATCGCCGCGATGATCCCCTCGTTTGCGATCGCACAGACCGCCGTCGCGCTCGGCATCCCGGTGTCGTTCAACGAGATCATCGTGAGCGCGATCATCGGCAGCGGCTACGCCGCGGGCGGCGCGGGGGTCAGCCGGGAGAAGATGGCCAAGACCGTTCTGGCGTGGGCCGGATCGCTGGCGCTCGCCTTCGGGGCCTCGTACGTGGCGTTCCTCGGTGTCGACGCCGCGGTGTAGTCGTTCGGCGCGCGGCGCTCACTCCGCCGGGTCCGACGCTGACTCGGGGGCGGGGGCAGTCTCGGGGGCTTCCGCCGTGTCGGCGTCGCTTTCCTTCCTGTCGGGCTCCTCCGGGATCGTGATCCGGGCCTTCTGGATCCGGGTGTTGTCGACCTGTTCGATCCGGATGGTGACTCCCTCGTAGGCGATCCGCTCGCCCTCCTCGACCAGCCGGCCCGCGCGGTTGAAGATGAACCCCGCGAGCGTCTCGAACTCCTCGCCCTCCGGGAGGTCGAGTCCGAGGACCTCGTTGACCTCGTCGATATTGACCTCGCCGCGGACGAGCGTCTCGCGGTCGTTGAGGTGCTCGAAGGACTCCTCCTCGTCGTCCTCGAGGATGTCGCCGACGATCTCCTCGACCATATCCTCGAGCGTGACGAGCCCCTCGGTGGTGCCGAACTCGTCGATGACGATGACCATCCGCAGCCGGTTGTCCTGGATCTCGGTCAGGAGTTCGTCGACGTTCTTCGACTCGGGAACGTGCAGGGTCGGCTGCACGAGGTCAGTCAACACCAGGTCGCCCTCGCCGTAGTTCCGCTCGCGGACGAGGTCGCGGATCGTGACGATCCCGATGATGTTGTCGAGGTTGCCGTCGTACACCGGGACCCGCTCGTGGTCCGACTGGACGCAGGTCTCGATGGCCTCGTCGATGGTGGCGTCCTTCGGGACGGCGGTCATATCCAGCCGCGGCGTCATCACCTCCTTGGCGATGGTCTGGTTGAACCGGAAGATCCGATCGAGCATCTCGCGTTCCTCCTCCTCGATCACGCCCTCCCGCTCGCCGGTCTGGATGAGGTCTTGGATCTCGTCGCGGGTGATGTAGGAGGTCTCGATCGCCGACCGGCCGCCGGTGACCCTGTTGATCGCGCGGGTCAGCCGGTCGAAGACGACGACCAGGGGGAGCAGCACGTACTCGGAGTACTTCAGCGGGCGGGCGATCCGGAGCGCCCACGACTCGGTGTTCTCGACGGCGTAGGACTTCGGCGCGCTCTCGCCGAACAGCAGCACCAGCGTCGTGATCCCGAACGTCGAGGCCAGCACCGCCGTCCCCGGGTCGAAGTAGATCCCGACGATCGCGGTCGCGATCGACGACATCGCGATGTTGACGATGTTGTTCCCGACCAGGATGGTGATCAGGAGCCGGTGGGGGTTCGCCTTGAGTTGGCTGACCACCTTCGACCCCGGGATGCCGTCCTCGACCATCGAGTCGACCCGGTGTTTCGCAAGCGAGAACATCGCGATCTCCGAGGAGGAGAAGAACGCCGAGAGGCCGATCAGGATGAGGATGACGACCGCGCCGGCGATCGTGACCGTGGCGTCGGTGATCGGGACGATCTGGAGGAGTTCGGCGGCCGATCCCGGCCGCAGGACTGGCGGGGCATCGGCGGCAGCGATCGCCGCGGGAGACCGGACGGTGAGAGGCGTGAGTGGCGGAGATAAGCCCATACAACTAACTCCGTTTGTCCGGCCCCGGAATTAAGCGTTGCCCTCCGCCGTCCCGGTATCGGGACGAACCGGGGGACGGCGGGGGGTCAGTCGTCGGCGACGACGTTCCGATCCGCGGCCGTCATCGCGAGGACGTCGTCGAAAAAGCCCAGCGAGTCGTGGGGGCCGGGGTGGGCCTCGGGGTGGTACTGTCGGGTGATCACGTCGAGGTCCTCGTTTGCGAGCCCCTCGGCGGTGCCGTCGTTGACGTTGACCTGTTTCACGTCGAGTTCGTCGCCGGGTTCGCCCACGGTGTACCCGTGGTTCTGGGTGGTCATCACGACCTGCCCGGAATCGAGGTCACGGACCGGCTGGTTGACGCCGCGGTGGCCGAACATCATCTTCTCGGTCGTGCCCCCCAGCGCGCGGGCGACGACCTGTTGGCCCAGGCAGATCCCCGCGATCGGGAGGTCGCCGACGTACTCCTCGACCAGCGTTTCGGCGGCCTCGAAGTTCGCCGGGTCGCCGGGGCCGTTCGAGATGAAGAGTAGATCGGGATCGAGGTCGGCGATGTCGCCGGGCGTGGTGTCGTACGGCAGCACGTGGACCGTGGCGTCGCGGTCGACAAGCGACTCGACGATCGACATCTTCGCGCCGCAGTCGATCAGCGCGACGTCGACCGCGCCGTCGCCGTAGGTGGTGTGCTCGACGGTGGTGACGCGCTTGCCGATGTCGACGTGTTCGCTCATCCCCTTGCACTCGCTCAGTTCGGCCTTCGCGGCCTCGGGGGTGGCGTCGTCGCCGACGGCGATGCCACACTTCATCGCGCCCTCCTCGCGGATCGAGGTGACGAGTTCCCGGGTGTCGATGTGGTCGATCGCGGGGACGCCCTCCCCTCGGAGCCACTCGGCGACGTCGTCGGTGAACTCGTGGGCGATGCCCGCACGCGGGTGGACGCGGTCGGACTCGAAGCGCTCGGTTCGGACGCCGTAGTTGCCGATCAGCGGGTACGAGAACGTCAGGACCTGCTCCTCGTAGGAGGGATCGGTCAGACTCTCCTCGTAGCCGGTGTACGCGGTCGTGAACACTAACTCACCGCGGGTCCGTCCCGGAGCGCGCCCGCGAGCTTCGATCACGCGGCCGTCCTCCAGGGCCAGATAGGCGTCCGACATTACGAGAAGCGAACGTTTTCCGGGTGCATAAGTGTTGCTTTCGTAGCTGAGTTGCGAATTTCGTAATCCGTAAGCCCCCGGGTCCCGTGGTGAGGGTATGGACGACCTCGACCGCCAGATCCTCGACATCCTGCGGCGCGACGCCCGAACCCCCTACACCGAGATCGCCGAACAGGTGGGGACCTCCGAGGGGACGGTCAGAAACCGCGTCGAGCGGCTGACCGAGGAGGGGGTGATCGAGCGGTTCACCGTCTCCACGCGGACGGGCAACATCAAGGCGATGATCGAGGTGTCGGTGAAGGTCAACGTCCACACGACGGAGATCTCCGAGCGGATGGCCGAGTGGGATCAGGTGGATTTCGTGTGGCAGGTCTCCGGCGAGGAGGACGTGGTGCTGGTGGTCGACGCCGCCGACACCGGGGCCGTGAACGAACTCATCACCCGCGCGCGGGAACTGGAGGAGGTCGAGAACACGAAGACGCGGCTGATCCTCGACGAGCGGCTGGGACGGTCGGCGTAACTAGTGTGTTGTGAGAAGCTCATCGCTCGGTATTACCTGAGAGACTACCTCGGAAGCCCCCGCGCTCTCGACTCGATGGGCTCGCTGCGGTCCTCGGCGCTCATACGTTCGCGCCTGCGGTCCTTGCGTCGCCCGTCTTCGTCGAGAACGCGGCCCCTTCCATTCCCGCCCAGGATAAATTAGCAATCAGCATCGCGCATCCGAACGTAGCCCTCGCCGCGGGAACGAATCGTTTTTGTGCGCGCTGACGGATGTTCGGGTATGGCGATCAAACCCAAATACGTCAAGCAGCTCGGGAAGCTGCTCCTCGAGAAGTATCCGGAGGCGTTCAACACCGACTTCGAGACCAACAAGGAGAGCGTCGCGACGTTGACGAACGTGGAGTCGAAGGGGGTCCGCAACCGGATCGCGGGCTACATCACCCGGAAGAACAGCGGCGGCGAGTCTTCTGCGTAGTCGGGGTCTCGGTGTCGACGACGCCCCCGTGAACGGGAGCAGTATCGGCGGCCGAGTTTGTGAGCAATGCCTTTTCCCCATACGGCCACGAGCCCGAGAACCGGGTCCCGTCCCGACGACCACAACATCCTTGCCAGGGTTGCGTCAACATAAATGACGTGACCGACCCGTCCGACCGGAACTCGTCTCCGCTTTTCGGCGTGAAAGAGTTCGACGAACCGTCCGTGTTCACACCGGAAGCGCTGCTGGACAACGCCCGTCGGCAGAAGGACCTCCCGGACCGTTCGGTTCCGGAGATCTGTATTCTCGATCCGGACGGGGACATCGTCCGCCAGCTACGGGCCACCGGGGAGGCACGGAAGGACGAAGCCTGGCCGGGGTATCACACGGATATCTATCGGTTCGAGCGGGGTAGCGAGGAGTTCGGAATCGTCGGGGACGCTGTGGGGGCATCGTTTGCTGTGCTACTTGCGGAACAGCTGTTCGCTGCCGGTTGTCGGTTCCTCATCAGTGTGACCTCTGCCGGGCAGATCGTGCCGAAGGACGACCCGCCGTACTTCGTCCTCATCGAACGTGCGCTCCGCGACGAGGGAACGAGTCATCACTATCGGCCTACGGGTCGCTATGCGACGCTCGACGACGAACTCGGCGCTTCAGTCGAGGAAGCCTGCGAACCCGTCTCCCGTCCCGTTTATACGGGATCGACGTGGACGACGGACGCCCCGTTTCGGGAAACTGAGACCGCGATCGAGCGTGCACGATCGGAAGAGGTCCTCGCAGTCGAGATGGAAGCGGCGGCGCTGTATACGTTCGCAGCGGTTCGGGAGCAGCCGGTCGTGTGCTTCGCGCACGTGACCAACCAGATGGGACAGACCGCGGACGACTTCGAGAAAGGGAAAGCGGACGGAAGCCGGGACGCGTTGGAGGTGATCGGCGCGGCTGCTACCGCCTGGCGATCCGCTGATTGAACGGTCCTCCCTCCGGACAAGGGCTACTCGAAGTGTGGGTTGCGGCGGTGGAACCCGTCACCGGGTGGATCGCGACGAACCCGGAGGGATCAGAACCGCTCTATGCGCCCCGCAGCCGTCCACTTCTCGGGTGGGGCGCCGTCGGGCACCCGCCGGAGCCGCCGACCGGTCGTGGCGTCGACGCGGCTCGCGAAGGTCCACCTCTCGCCGTCCCACGTCGGCTCCGACTCCCGGGCGGCCGCTGCGGCCGCTGCGGCCCGTTCGGTGTCCCGGAGGTGTGCCGCGACCGCCGCCGCGATCGCTGCGGCCTCCTCGTCGTCGGCGTCGTCGGGCAGCGACAGCCGGTCGGTGAGGTCCGACATCGCGTCAGATCGGGAGGTTCCCGTGTTTCTTCTCCGGGAGGGACTCCCGCTTCGACCGGAGCATCTCCAGGTCGGAGACGAGCCGCGAGCGGGTCTCCGGCGGTTCGATCACGGCGTCGACGAACCCCCGGTCGGCGGCGGTGTAGGGGTTCGCGAACTCCTCGCGGTACTCCTCGATGAGCTCCTCCCGGCGAGCTTCGGGGTCGTCTGCGGCCGCGAGTTCGTCGCTGTAGAGGATGTTGACCGCGCCCTTCGGCCCCATCACTGCAATCTCGGCGGTCGGCCACGCGTAGTTGACGTCGGCGCCGAGGTGCTTCGAGGCCATCACGTCGTAGGCGCCGCCGTACGCCTTCCGCGTGATCACCGTCAGAAGCGGCACCGTGGCCTCGGAGTAGGCGTACAACAGCTTCGCTCCGTGGCGGATGATCCCGCCGTGTTCCTGGTCGGTGCCGGGGAGGAAGCCGGGCACGTCGACGAAGGTGACGATCGGGACGTTGAACGCGTCGCAGACGCGGACGAACCGCGAGGCCTTCTCGGAGGCCTCGATGTCGAGGGTGCCGGCGTTGACGCGGGGCTGGTTGGCGACGACGCCGACCGAGTGGCCGTCGAGCCGGGCGAACCCCACGAGCACGTTCTTGGCGAACTCCTCGTGAACCTCGAAGAACGACCCCTCGTCGAGGACGCCCTCGAAGACGTCCCGCATATCGTACGGCTTCCGCGGCTGTTCGGGGACGACCGTGTTCAGCGACTCGTCGGCGCGCTCGGGGTCGTCCCACGGCTCGACGCGCGGGGGGTCCTCGACGTTGTTCGGCGGGAGGTACGACAGCAGCCGCCGGATGTCGTCTAAGGCCGCCTCCTCGGAGTCGCAGGCGAACTGCGCGACGCCGGAGGTCGAAGCGTGGGTGACCGCGCCGCCGAGTTCCTCGAAGGTGACCTCCTCGCCGGTGACGGTCTCGATGACGTCGGGCCCGGTGATGAACATGTGGCTGGAGTCTTTCACCATAAACGTGAAATCGGTGAGCGCGGGCGAGTAGACCGCACCGCCCGCACACGGCCCCATGATCGCCGAGATCTGGGGGACCACGCCCGACGCCTCGGTGTTGCGCCGGAAGATCTCGCCGAACCCGCCGAGCGACTGGACGCCCTCCTGGATCCGGGCGCCCGCGGAGTCGTTGAGCCCGACGATCGGCGCGCCGACCTCCACCGCAGTGTCCATCACTTTCGCGATCTTCTCGGCGAAGACCTCGCCGAGGGAGCCGCCGAAGACGGTGAAGTCGTGGGCGAACACGAACGTCTTCCGGCCGTCGACCTCGCCGTAACCGGTGATGACGCCGTCGCCCGGGAGCTGTTTCTCCTCCATCCCGAAGTTGTGGTTGCGGTGGGTCCGGAGCTGATCGAACTCGTAGAACGTCCCGTCGTCGAGGAAGTAGTCGATGCGCTCGCGGGCGGTCATCTTCCCCTTGTCGTGTTGGGCGTCGATGCGGTCCTGCCCGCCGCCTTTGAGCGCTCGCTCGCGCTTTTCCCGCAGTTCCTCGATCCGGTCCTCCATCGTCACGTCGGACCACCTCCGATCATTGTCGTGGACGTGCCGACGGGGGGCAAAAGGGTTTCCGCAATCCGACAACCCCGGGTTCGTCGAACGTCGATACTCGTCGCGTCGGCAGGTACCGGTCGAGGAGCGTGCCGCCTCGGTTGACCTCCTCCCGCGGCTGAAGACGCGGGAATCAGAGCAACGCCCGCTCGGTCCTGAGTCCCGCGACGGCCGCCGCGCCGACGACGACGGCGACGAGAACCGTCGGCCAGAAGCCGAGACCGGCGTCGACGCCGACCGTCGTGAGCAGCGTGAAGACGAGAAAGACCGGGAGGACGGCGCCGACCGCGAGGAGCCACGGCGTGGCGACCGCCGCGCTCGGGCCGCCGGCGCCGGAACGGAGTTCCGCGAGTGCGTCCCGGCCCATCACCCACCCGACGAAGAGCAATACGGCGATGAGCCCCACCGTGAGCAGCGTGTCCACGAGCGGCCCGGCAACGAAACCGAAGACCGCCGTGCCCGCGATGGTGGGGTTGAACGCGCAGAGCCCGCCAGTGGCGACGACCCCGGCGGCGACCAGCGCCACGGCGCGCCGACGGCCGAGGCCGTACTCGTCGACGAGAAAGGACACCGGGATCTCGAGCATACTGATCGACGAGGACAGCGCCGCGAGCACGACGACGCCGAAGAACGCCGTCGCGATCACGACGCCGCCGGGGAGTTGTGCGAACGCGCCCGCGAGTCCGACGAACAGCGCCCCGGGACCGGGAGACGTCTGCGCCGGATCGACGCCGAGCGAGAACAAAAGCGGGAACACCACGAGCCCCGCGAGGACGCCGACGAGCGTGTTGAGGGCCGCGATCACCGTCGCGTCGAAGGGCAGCGAGCGGTCCTCGTCGATGTAGGAGGCGTAGGTGATCATCGTCCCCGCGCCGAGCGAGAGCGTGAAGAGCGCCTGGCCGGCGGCCGGCCCGAGCACGTCGAAGAAGTTCGCCCGGACCGTCGCGACGTCGAACGCGAGGTAGAACGCGTATGCCGCGGCCGCGCCGGGGCGTGCGCCGGCCCAGACGGCGAGTCCGACCAGGAGCACGAGCACGGCCGGCATCATCACCTTCGTGCCCAGTTCGATCCCGCGGCGGACGCCGCCGAGGACGACAAGCGCCGTCAGCGCGAGAAAGAGCAGGTGAAAGCCGAAGGCGTCGGGGCCGGCCGCGACGCCGCCGAAGTACTGCCCCGGGGCGGCGAAGTACGCCGGCGGCGCGCCCACGAGCCCCGAGGCGCTCTCGCCGAAGTAGCGGAGGATCCAGCCGCCGACGACGCTGTAGAAGGAAAGCAGCGCGATCGCCGTGATCACGTAGAACACGCCCCACAGTCCCCAGCCCCGCGACCCCGAAAGGTCACGCAGCGCGCCGACCGGGCTCTTCTTTCCGCGGCGTCCGACCACGAACTCCGCGAGGAGCCCGGGGACGCCGACCAGCAGTACGATCCCGAGGTACACCGCGAGAAACGCGCTGCCGCCGTTGTCCGCCGTCACCCACGGGAACCGCCAGATGTTCCCGAGGCCGACCGCAGAGCCCGCGGCCGCGAGGATGAACCCCACCCGCGTCGCCCAGGTCTCACGTGCCATTTCGTCCCAGTCGCCCGTACCCGAGTAAGTGGCTTTCGGACCGCTCATCTCCCGGAGAACGGACACGACTGTGGTTGCTGACGGATCGGTGAATCGCCGGCGAGGTGGTCGGTCGTGAGGGGCGAGCGCCTCCGCGTTCGCCGGGGCGAGAGGGCACTACTCTCGTAGACGTTGGCTGGCTGGAAGGCCGGTATCGGGCGGGACTGGAACGGCCCGCGCTCTCGACGAAGGACGCCGAGGGAAGCCGCGAGGCGGCTTCGTCGCCTCGGCCCGTGCGAACGCTGAAAGCGCCCGTGAGCGGAGACCGCGGGAGTGAGCACAGCGAACGACGAGGACCGGAGCGGGGCCCCGAATCGGGAACGCGGGGGCTTCGGAGGTGTTCTCATACTGTCGGCGATAGTCCCGTGACGGATTTCGACACCCCGGGGTGTCGAAAACCTCCACGTAGTCATAGCCACCAGTATCATAACCGTTTCCAGCGGGTTCACGCCAACCAGTACCGGCGACAAGGCGTGCCACGAGCTACAGCGGCGGCGCGATCGCGCCGTCGAGCAACAGCGTCTGGAGACCGAGCCACAGCGTGAGGAGAACGGCGAGGATCACGACCGTTCGAGCGAGCCAGAGCCACGCAACGCCGACGCCGACGCCGAGCGACGACCCCGAGAGGAGTTCCTCGACCGCGGGGCGTCCGTACACCCAGCCCGCAAAGAGGAGGACTCCGAGCACCGAAAGCGGGAGAAGCAGCTGGTACGCCAGCGTGTCGAACCACGTGAGCCACGCGGTGTCCCACGCCGAGGGGATGCCGAGCAGGAAGATCAGCCCGCCGAGTGCGGCGGCGACCCGCGGCCGGTGGGCGCCGTAGGTGTCGACGACGTAGGCGGTGACGACTTCGAGCAGACTGATGGCCGACGACAGCGCCGCGATGAGGACGACGGCGAAGAAGACGACCCCGACGAGGCGTCCGGCAGGGAGTTCCGCGAACGCCGTCGCGAGGCTGATTAACAGCGCGCCCGCACCACCGCTGCCGGGTTCGATCCCCTGGACGAAGAGCAGCGGGATCACGACCAGCCCGGCGAGTATCCCGACGGCGCTGTTGAACACGACGACCGTGAGACCGTCACCGAAGAGGCTCTGCTCCTCACCGACGTAGGACGCGTAGGTGATCATCGCACCCATCCCGAGCGACAGCGAGAAGAACGCCTGACTGACCGCGAAGGGGATGACTGCCGTGAGGGGACCGCTGAACGATGGAAGCGGGTCGAAGGCGACCGCGAGGCTGAGCGTCGAGAGGTCCGGCGACAGGAAGTAGCCGTAGCCGGGTCCGGCGCCGGCGAGCGTAAACACCCAAACCGCGAGCGCCCCGAGGATGACGACGATGCTCGGGACCATCAGCTTCGTCGCGCGCTCGATGCCGTCCTCGATACCGCCGGCGACGATCGCGACGACGAGGAACATAAACAGCGCGTGGAGCGCCAGCGCGTCGAGGCCAGCGGAGACCGAACCGAAGTAGCTCGCCGGGTCGGCGAAGTACGCGCCGGTGAGGCTCCCGCCGATGTAGCGGAGGACCCACCCGCCCACGACGCTGTAGTACGAGAGGATCCAGAAGCCGATCGCGACGCCGAGGACGCCGACCCACTTCCAGTTCCGGTGCCCAAGCCGCTCGAAGGCGCTGATTGCGTTCAGGTTGCTCTTCCGGCCGATGACGAACTCGGCGAGTATCGTCGGAAGGCCGATGCCCAGGGCGGCGACGAGGTAGACGACGAGAAACGTCGCCCCGCCGTACTCCGACGTCTTGAACGGGAACTGCCAGATGTTCCCCAACCCCACCGCCGAACCGACCGCCGCGAGAACGAACCCCGCGCGCGTCGCCCACGTCTCTCGTTGGCCCATATCCGGACTCGGCTACACGATAATCGGTTGATAAGGGAAGCGATCGTCGCCGACTGTACCGCGAACAGCGGACGTGAAGTGGCTATCCCGGCGGGGTTCGTCCACTCGCCGCCAGGGTCGATCGGTCCCAGCGCCGTCTGATACGGATTATTGTAGTCAGTTACCGGTCATCGCTCACAGGGATCGCCGATGACCGGTAATTCGTTACAGTACTCCGTACGAGACACCGGCAGGCGGACTGGTCGGAACAGGTGTCCACGTGGCGCAGCAGTCCACGTCTCACGGAGGGTCGACGTCGCCCCCGGATTCGGGTCGCCCGACGCCACTACGGCGTCAGCACCAGCTTCCCGAGGAAGCTGTCCTCCATCACGGCGCGTTGAGCCTCGGCGGCCTCGTCGAGGCCGTAGGTCCCGTGGATCACCGGTTCGACTTCGCCGCGGGCGGCGAGGTCCGCGACCCCCGCGAGCACCGCCCCGAGGTCGGCGGCGTTGAACAGCGACATAAACTGGTACTGTACCTCCTTGCCCTTCGTGACGCCGATGTCGTCGAATCCGCCCTCGGCGGTGTCGTTGCCGATGCCGATCACGCGTGCGCCGGTGTTCACGACGTCGGCATTCAACTGGAGGTACTGATCCATGTGCAGGTCGACGACGACGTCCGGCGGGGCAGTCTCCACGATCGCGTCCGCGAGGTCCTCGCGGGCGTAATCGAAGGTCCGCTCGGCGCCGAGCTCCGCGAGCGCGTCGGCGTCGTCCGGCGAAGCCGTGGCGTAGGCGTGGGCGCCCATCGTCTCCGCGAGCTGGATCGCAACGTGGCCCACGCCGCCGGCGCCGCCGTGGACCAGGACGTTCTCGGCGGGGTCGACGTCGGCGTGGTGGACCAAGGCCTGCCAGGCGGTGCCGCCGACGGTGCCGAGCGCCGCGCCGGCCTCGAAGGGGACCGACTCGGGGAGGTGTGCGAGGGCGTCGGCGGGCGCGACGGCGGCCTCGGCGTATGTGCCCGGCCGTCCGTTGCCGAGCCCGGTGCCGAGAACGCGGTCGCCGACCAGGAACTCCTCGACGCCGTCGCCGATGGCGGCGACGACGCCCGCGAGGTCGCCGCCGCCGACGAACGGCAGGTGCGGGACGGGGTAGGCACCCTCCCGGAAGTAGGTGTCGACGGGGTTGACGCCCGCGGCTTTCACGTTGACCACGACCTCGCCGTAGCCGGGTGTCGGCTGTTCGACCTCGTCGACCTGCAGTACCTCGGGACCGCCGTGCTCGTGGAATCTGACTGCGCGCATCGGACGCCGGTTCGGACAGGCGAGTAATAAAGTCGGAGGCCCGACGTGCGTGTGGTCTCCGATCGCCGAGCACCGTGCGTCGACAACCCACGAGAAACTATTTTTAAATCGTCGTCGGTAACTGGGAGTAGTTCACAATGGTCTATCTCCCCGACCGGATCTCCGACATCGAACTCTCCCGACGAGACCGTCTCGTGGTCTACTACCTCTCCGGGCTGCTCGTGTTGATATTCGCGTACACCGTCACGTACAACGTTCTGATGGCGGAGTTGGAGGGAGCCGACCAGTCGATGTTCGCGTCGTTCGAGTTCATCGTCCAGACGATGACCACGACGGGGTACGGCCAGGACTCCGACGTCTGGAGCCACCCGGTGACGTTCCTGTTCGTCGCCGGCACCCAGATCTCCGGCATCGCGCTCGGCTTCTTCACGCTCCGGCTGATCATCATCCCGCTTTTCACCGGCGCCGAGGTGGACCTCGACAACCGGCTCACCCCGAAGTCCGATCACGTCATCATCTGCGAGTACCGGCGCGACTCCGCCGTCCTCCTGGAGGAGCTCACCGAACTCGGCATCGAGTACGTCCTGATCTCCTCCTCCGAGGAGAACGCCAAGGAACTCTCCGACGAGGGCTACTCCGTCATCCACGGGTCCCCCCAGGAGGCGTCGGCGTTCGAGCGGGCCAGCATCGACACGGCGCGTGCGGTCATTACGGACGCGGGAGACGCGAACGTCAACACCATCCTGACCGTCCGATCGATCGACGAGGAGGTCGACATCATCACACTCACCGACGACAGCGATATGCGGGGGATCCTGGTGGAGACCGGCGCGGACTCCGTGCTCTCCCCACACGGAGTGTTGGGGCACCGGCTCGCCGAAAAGGCGATCTCCTCGATCAGATCCGACCTGACGGACACGATCGAACTCGGCGACGAGATCGAGGTGATGGAGGTTCCGATCCAGCCGGGGAACCGCCTGATCGGCACGCGGATCCGTGACTCGAAGATCCGCGAGGAGACCGGCGCGAACATCATCGGGGCGTGGATCGACGGGGAGCTCCAGCTCCCGCCCGACCCGAACGCGGTCATCCGCTCGAACACGGTGCTGCCGCTCACGGGGGCCCACGAGGCGCTGGAAGCGTTCAGCGACTTCGTGCGGCCGGCGCGGACGCTCCGGAACCACGACCGCATCATCATCGCCGGGCAGGGAGAGGTCGGACAGGCTGCCCACGAGGTCGTCTCCGAGGAGCGACTCGACGTCGTAACGATCGATATCGACGACCGCGATGGGGTCGACATCGTCGGCGACGCCGGGTCCGAAGGGATCCTGAGAGAGGCGGGGATCGGGACCGCCGACGCGATCGTCGTCGGACTGCCGAACGATTCCGCCTCGCTGCTGACGACCGTGTTGGCGCGGTCGCTGAACCCCGACATCGAGATCCTCACGCGGGTGAGCGACGCCGGCGCGACCCGGAAGGCGCTGAGCGCCGGCGCGGACTACGTGCTGTCGGTGCCGCGGGTGAGCGCCCGGATGGTCGCCCGGGAGCTCCGCGGCGAGGACGTCCTCGCGCCGGCGAGCCAGATCCGGCTGCTCCGGGTTCCCACGACGCCGTTTGCCGGATCGACGCTCGCCGAGTCGGGCATCTATGAGCAGACTGGCTGTCGCGTCATCGCCGTCGAGGACGACTCGGGGCTCACCAGTTCGATCGACCCCCAACGGCGGTTCACCGGCGAGGAGCGGATCGTCCTCGTCGGCTCCGACGAGGCGGTCCAGCGGTTCGAGAAGCGGTTCGACGTCTCGCCGGTCGCCGCCGAGGGGTGACCGCTGGAAGGTTGTCGGTCCGTCCGATCGGGGCGGCTATCGTCGGGAGTATCCATCAACACAGAGACGGCGATCCGGAACGCCACGAACGACGCGACGCTACTGCTCATCGGGGCGACCGAGGAGGAGTTCCTCCGTCGGCTCGCCTCCGGATCGCTCGTCTTGGACGTCGTCGACGGGGTCGACTGTTCGGTCCTGCTCGTGGAGAAACACCACGACCACGGGCTGATCGAACGGCTGTTCCGGAGCCGTCGGGCGCTCTGTTCACTACGCCTCCGTAACTATCCTTCCAGCGAACTTCGATTAATTCAAGTATCGCGCGCCGGTGCTCTGGTCACCACTCGAACGGGTAGTTGATGTTGTAAACCGTATGATTCGACGGCTCTCGCATACATCAAATTTGTGTCACCGATACAATTAAGTATATCCAAAGGATATACATAGATGTGGCAAATCGCTTTGAAATTAAGGGCGAGGAAGTCCTGGACGGTGAGGTCAAACCGTTCGGGAACAGCGCACACGTCACCGTCCCCAAACGCTGGCGAGGGGCTGACGTGAAAGTTGTCCGCACCTCAAAGCCCACCGAACAAGACAAAGAATGACCGACGTACAGCCTCTCGTCAAGACACTAGACTTCCAACTCGACATCCAGAGTGGCGACGAGAGTCTGTTGTACGACGCCACGCTTGAAGCCCGTTCGGTGTACAACGAAACCATCCGTCTCGCAAAAGACGGCGCAGACTGGGACACCATCCCTGACCGCGTAGCTGACGACGCCGACCTTGTGAAGAATACAACGCAAAGGGTCGTCGCCAAAGCCCTCAGTGCGATGGAGAACTACTACGAGTACGAGGAATTTGGCCAGCCGAGTCACACAAAAGACGGTGCGTATCCGATTCGTGCAAACTTCGAGGAAGGATACAACCTGTCGCTTAACGACGACGGCGACGTGGCGTTCCGTATCAGCGCGAAGCCGTACAAGCACATCAAAGGCGCCCTCAAAGGAAGTGACGCCCACCTCGATATTCTCAAAACCGCTCTCGCCAGCGAAGAGTGGAACATCGGGACTGCGGAGGTCCTGTTCCACAACGACAACTCTGAGTTGCACATCAATGTCACCAACACCGAACAGACTGTTCGAGACAAGCGGGACTCACGGACTGTCGTCGGTGTGGACGTGAACGAGGATAACGTAGCCCTCACCGCGCTCTCGACGGACGGCGTCGAAGACACGTTGGTTATCGACTTTCCGGAGATCAAGTTCGAGCGCCACCGCTACTTTACGATGCGAAAGCGCGTCCAGAATGCGGGGAAAGATGGGACTCACGATACTCTGGAAGGATGTGAGGAGCGGTTCGTCCACGACCGACTCCACAAGGTGAGCCGTCACATTGTGAAGTGGAGCCGTCAGTTCGAGAAGCCCTGCATCGTCTTTGAAGACCTCAAAGAGATGCGTGACAGTATCGACTACGGCACGCGGATGAATCGACGCTTGCACCACCTTCCGTTCCGCGCCCTGCAGTTCTATACGTCCTACAAGGCGTCGTTCAAGCGGATCCCGACTGTATGGATTAACCCGGAGTGCACCAGCCAGCGGTGTCCGATGTGCGGACACACAGAGCGTGCGAACCGCAACAAGAAACGGTTCAAGCGCAAGGACTGTGATCATCAAGACCACAGCGACCGTGGTGCAAGCATCAATATCGCTGTGAAGGGCATCAAAAAGCTCGATTGGAATGTGCCTGCTCTCAACAACCTTCCCGTTGTTCGGAAGGTGCGACGGCAGCCATCGGGGGCTGTGGACGCCCCGACCGTGACCCACCCGACCGTTCGAGGCTAGCAGGCCGATGGTCAAGTGGGAGTGTCCGACTAACCCACGGGAAGCCTCGGAGTCGTACGGAAGATCGCAGATTTTCCGTGACGACGAGAGAGCGTCGCTCTCTTGAAAACTTTGACTCCGGGACAGTTCACAACCAGATGGCCAAGAACACGTATATGAGCGGCGGCAACGTGTCGGTGCCGATGGTGCTGACCGCCGCCGTCGGCGGGACGTACAACGACGCCGCCCAGCACTCCCAGACGCTCTACGGCACGTTTGCTCACGTCCCGGGGATGAAGGTCGTCGTCCCCTCGACCGCCTACGAGGCCAAGGGGCTGATGCACAACGCTATCCGCGACGACGACCCCGTGGTGTATCTGTTCCACAAGCGGCTGATGGGGATCGGGTGGCTCCCCGCGCCCGACGGGCCGAAGACGCCCGTCCCCGAGGACGGCTACACCATCCCGTTCGGCAGCGCCGACGTGAAACGTGAGGGCGAAGACGCCACGATCGTCACCCTCGGCCTCCACGTCCACCGGGCGCTGGATGCGGCGGAATCACTCGCCGAGGCGGGGATCAGCGCCGAGGTGGTCGACCTCCGGTCGCTGGTGCCGCTCGACACCGACACCATCGTCGACTCGGTTGAGAAGACGGGCAATCTCGTGGTCGTCGACGAGGACTACCGGTCGTACGGCGTCACCGGCGAGGTCGTCGCGAGCGTCGCCGACGAGGCGCTCGGCGCGCTCGAGGCGGTCGAGCGGGTGGCGATTCCGGACGTGCCGATCCCGTACTCCCGGCCCCTCGAAAACGAGGTCGTCCCCGACGTTTCCGACATCGAAGCGGCGGTAAAACGGACGCAGTGAGGATGTCGGAGGCGCCGGACCGCGTCGCGGTGACGCTCGGGGAGTGGCCCGACGACGTCGACAGCGACGAGGGCGTCGTGGTCAACTGGTTCGTCCGCGAGGGCGGCCGCGTCGACGCCGACGGGAGCCTGTGTGAGGTCCAGATCGAGAAGGTCAGCCTCGACGTGTACGCCCCGGTCGCGGGGACGCTCACCGAGGTCGTCGTCCGGGAGGACGGCGAGTTCGCGGACGGGGATACCCTCGCGTGGATGGTGGCCGATGAGTGACGACGCCGACGGGCCGGCCGAGCGGACCGTCGCGAGGGAGCGGTCGCTGCGCCCGATGCGGCGAACCATCGCCTCGCGGCTGCAGGAGAGCTACCGGGAGGCGGTCCACGTCACCGTGAGCCGCGAGGTCGCCGCGGGGGCGCTGCTCGCGGCCGCTGACGCCGGCGGCGAGTCCGTCGATCCCTCGGTGACGGACGTGCTGCTGTGTGCGCTGTCGGACGCGCTGACCGAGCATCCGTCGTTCAACGCGACGTTCGAGGACGGCACCCACCGGGTGTACGAGGAGCACAACGTCGGCGTCGCGGTCACGATCGACCAGGGGCTCGTGACGCCCGTGCTCGAAGACGTCGGCGCGAAGTCGCTGGCCGGGATCGCGCGGGAGCGACGTCGGTTGACCGAGCGGATGCAGGCCGGCGAGTACTCGATGCGGACGTTCGAGGGCGGGACGTTCACCGTCTCGAACCTCGGCCCGCTCGGCGTCGACTCCTTCACCCCGATCATCAACCCGCCGGAGGTCGCGATCCTCGGGGTGAACCGGATCCACGAGGAGGTCGTCCCGGACGGCGACGGCGGCGTCGCGGTCGAAACCCGGCTCACGCTGGATCTCAGCTTCGACCACCGCGTCGTCGACGGCGCCGACGCGGCCCGCTTTCTGGGGACGCTCGCGAGGTACATCGACGAGGCCGAAACGTACGTGACGTAAGTCGTCCCGACTGACGTGGTCGGCTCTTCGCCCCACGGCCACCCGCAAGACTAACGTATTACCAGTATGAGCAATGCGACGCGCATCACGGAGAAAGGACAGGCCACGATCCCGAAGGAACTCCGTGAGAAGTACGACCTATCACCCGGTGACGAGGTGATCTGGAAGGATACCGACGATGGAATCGTCGTGAAGAAGCGAACCCGAACGGGAGGGCGGGGGATGCTCGTCCCCGAGGAGGCGACCGACGCGGAGCGCGAGGACGTCGCAGCGGAACTCGAAGAGCGGCTCCGAGGTCGTCGCGACCGTAACTACGAGGACGTGTGAGATGGCGGGGTACACCGCCGACGCGGTCGCGGTGCTCTGCTATCTCGTTGATTTCCTCCCGTCGGAGGCCGATCGGATATTCGCCGGAGCTGAGGCGGGGGAGATAGTGCTCCACGTGCCCGGTACGGCGCTGGCCGAGGTTCTGGATTCAGTTTCACGTGACAAGGACGTGCGTGGAGTCACGCTCAGTGGGACTCCGGCGGAGACCCGGCGAGCGCTCGTCGAGGAGGGGCCGGTCACGGTTGCCCCGACTGACGGTGCCGACCTGCGAGAGTACGCGGCGATGGTAGCGGAGTTCAACATCCACGACGCTTTGCTCGTCGCTAGCCACCGGTCGACGGACACGGACGCGATCATCACGACCGACGCCGCCATCCGCGATGCGGGCTACGAAACCGTCTGGGAGTGACGCCGGCGGTGGATCGTCGTTCCGCGGAACCGATACCGGCGGGCTTTATGCGGCCGCCCGCTCCTTTCTCGGACGATGCGCTTACACGAGTATCAGGCGAAGAACGTCTTCGCCGACGCCGGGGTGCCGGTGCCCGACTCCCGACTCGCAACCACCGTCGAGGAAGTCCTCGAGGCGGTCGAAGCGATCGGCTTCCCGGCAGCGATCAAGGCACAGGTACACGTCGGCGGCCGCGGGAAGGCCGGCGGGATCAGGATCGCGACCGACGAAAGCGAGGCCCGCCGGTACGCCGGGGAGATCCTCGGGATGGACCTGAAGGGCTACACCGTCGAGAAAGTCCTCGTCGAGGCCGGCGTCGACTTCGAGAACGAACTCTACGTCGGGATCACGATGGACCGCGGCGAGGGCGAACCCGTCGCGATGGTCTCTACTGAAGGTGGTGTCGACATCGAATCCGTCGCCGAGGAGACACCCGAGAAGATCGCCCGCGAGCATATCGACCCCGCGTTCGGCCTCCACCCCTATCAGGCCCGGAAGGTCGTCTACGGGGCGGGGATCCCCCGCGACATCGCCGGCGACGTGGCGTCGATCCTTGCGACGCTGTACGACCTCTACGAGTCGAAGGACGCCTCCGAGATCGAGATCAACCCCGTGATGGTCACTAAACAGCGGGAGGTCGTCGCCGCCGACGGCGTGATGAACATCGACGAGGACGCGCTGTTCCGCCAGCCCGACCTCGCGGAGATGGAAGACGAGGCCGCCGGCGACGAACTCGAAGCGAAGGCCAACGAGTACGGCTTCGACTACGTCCGACTCGACGGCAATGTCGGCATCATCGGCAACGGTGCGGGCCTCGTGATGGCGACGCTCGACCTCGTGGACCACTACGGCGGGTCGCCCGCGAACTTCCTCGACATCGGCGGCGGCGCGAAGGCCGAGCGGGTCGCCAACGCCCTGGACATGGTGTTCTCCGACGAGAACGTCGACAGCGTGGTGTTCAACATCTTCGGCGGGATCACCCGCGGCGACGAGGTCGCAAAGGGGATCAACGAGGCCTTGGCGCAGTTCGACGAGCTCCCCAAACGGGTGGTGGTCCGGCTGGCCGGCACCAACGCCGCGGAGGGAATGGAGATCCTGAACGCCGACCTCGTCGACGTCGAGGCGACGCTGGACGACGCGGTACGGCGGGCGGTTGCGAACGCGGAGGGCGCACAATGAGTTACCCGGGAACGTCACTCACTCACGACGGTCGTTCGCTCAGTACTCGTGAACTCACGCTCACCACCGGTGGGCGAGCCCACCGAGGTTCGCCTTACGGTGCTCGGCTCACCACGGGGTGGTTCGCGTGAGCATTTTCGTCGACGACGACACGCGCGTAGTGGTACAGGGCATCACCGGTGGCGAGGGCAACTTCCACACCGAGCAGATGATGGCGTACGGCACCAACGTCGTCGCGGGCGCGGTGCCCGGAAAGGGCGGCCAGGAGGTCTCGGGCGTCCCCGTCTACGACACCGTCGGCGGGGCCGTGGAGGCGGAGGACGCCGACGCGTCGGTGGTGTTCGTCCCGCCGGCGTTCGCGGGCGACGCGGTCTTCGAGGCGCTGGATACGGACCTCGATCTGGTCGTCGCGATCACGGAGGGCATCCCGACCCAGGACATGGCGAAGGTCAAAAAGCGGCTCTCGGAGGTCGACACCCGTCTGATCGGCCCGAACTGCCCCGGGATCATCACGCCCGGCGAGGCCAAACTCGGGATCCTCCCCGGCAACATCTTCGAGTCCGGGAACGTCGGCTTGGTCTCCCGGTCCGGCACCCTGACCTACCAGGTGGTCTCGAACCTCACCGGGAAGGGGATCGGCCAGACCACCGCGATCGGGATCGGCGGCGACCCCATCATCGGGACCTCCTTCGTCGACGCGCTGGAGGCGTTCGAGGCCGACACCGACACCCACGCGGTGGTGATGTGCGGCGAGATCGGCGGCGAGGACGAGGAACGGGCCGCACGGTACATCGCGGCGAACATGGACACCCCCGTCGCGGGCTTCATTGCCGGCCGGACCGCCCCGCCGGGCAAGCGGATGGGCCACGCCGGCGCCATCGTGTCGGGGTCGGGCACCGGCACCGCCGAATCGAAGATCGCCGCGCTCAACGACGCGGGCGTCCCCGTCGGCGACACCCCCGGCGAGGTCGCCGACCACGTCGCGGACTTCCTGTAGCGGTCACGTCGCCGGCATCCCGTAAGCCGGCGACCGTCGCGGACTAAGGGATCACGCCGTCGCCGTCGTCGGGGGTTCGGCCACGAGCAATATTATACAAGCTGATACTCGGGAACGAACCCTTTTGTGAGCGTCGGCGAGAGAATCGCTCAGTTATGGCTGCACCGACGATCGGAAGCGGGGAGACGGGGAGGTCGACCGGCGGGATCGGCGGCTCGATCCGGGAGTTCATCGAGTACACGCCGGACGGGAGCACGATCCCGGCGGACACCTGGCGGCGTCGACACCGGAACATCATCCTCTCGGTGCTCGCGCACGTCCCGCTTCTGTTCCTGCTCGGGGTCTATGAAGGCACCGAGTCGATCACGGGCGCGACGATCCCGTCGACGCCGCTGTCGACGATCCTGCTCGGGACCGGGATCGTCGCCGGGTTCGGGCTGCTCGCGGCGATCCCGCAGTTGCCGCGGCGCGCGCGAACCTTCCTCGCGGTGACCGGGCTGTTCGTCTCTTCCGGCGTCCTGGTCCGCTTTTCGGGTGGGTTCATCGAGGCACACTTCCACTTCTTCGTCGCGGTAGCCGTGATCGCCGCCTACGAGGATTGGCTGCCGTTCGCGTTCGGGATCGGGTACGTCGTGATCACCCACGGGGTCTTCGGGATGATGAACCCGGAACTCGTCTACAACCACACCGCCGCGATCGCCAACCCCTGGGTGTGGGGCGTCGTCCACGGGACGTTCGTGACCGCGCTGGCGCTGGCGCTGATGAGCAACTGGTACTCCACCGAGAAGTCCCGCGAGAAATCGAGGGCGCGGCTGAAGGAGGCCGAACAGAAGGCCCGGGAAATCGAGGACCTCGAAGCCAAAAAGGACGAAATCGAGCAGATGAAGGCCGAAGCCGAGGCCAAAAAGGAGGAGATCGAGGGGCTGAACGCCCACCTCGAATCGAAGGCGGCCGACTACAGCGCGGCGATGCGGCGGGCCGCCGAGGGCGACCTGACTGCCCGGGTCGACGCCGACAGCGAAAGCGAGGCGATGGCGGAGATCGGCGAGTCGTTCAACGAGATGATCGCCGAAACCGAGTCGGCGATGGCGGAGATCCAGTCGTTCGCGGCGGCGGTCGACGAGGAGAGCGGCGCCGCCGCCGCGGGGACCGAGGAGGCAAAGCAGGCAAGCGAGCAGGTCAGCCAGGCGATCCAGGAGATCGCGGGCGGCGCGGCCGAACAGCGGGAGATGCTCGACACCGTCGCCGAGGAGATGACCGACCTCTCGGCGACCGTCGAGGAGGTCGCGGTGTCGGCGGAGGCGGTCGCCGAGACCTCCCGGGAGACCGCCGAGATCGCCGACGCCGGGGAGTCGACCGCCCAGCAGGCCATCGAGGACACCCGCGAGGTCCAGGAGGCCATCGACGCCACCGTCGAGAGCGTCGAGAGCTTAGACGAACGGATGGCGGAGATCGACGAGATCGTCCAGCTCATCAGCGACATCGCAGAGCAGACGAACATGCTCGCGTTGAACGCGAACATCGAGGCCGCACGCGCAAGCAGTGCCGGGAACGGCGGCGACGGCTTCGCGGTCGTCGCCGACGAGGTCAAGACCCTCGCCGAGGAGACCCAGGAGTCGGCCACGGAGATCGGCGACCTTATCGAGGAGGTGCAGACCCGGACCGAGGCGACGGTCAAAGAGACCCGCGCGGCCGAGGAGTCGATGCAGCAGAGCGTCGACGCCGTCCAGGATGTCCTCGACGCGTTCACCCAGGTGGTCACGAACGCCGAGGAGACCGACAGCGGGATCCAGGAGATCAGCAGCACGACCGACGACCAGGCCGCGAGCACCGAGGAGGTGGTGTCGGCGGTCGAGGAGGTCACGGACATCAGCGCGAACACCGCCGACGAGACCGAGAGCGCGTCCGCGGCCGCCCAACAGCAGGCGGCGTCGATGTCGCAGGTCAGCGGCAACGTGGAGTCGCTCAGCGACCAGGCCGACCGGCTCCGGGACCTGATCTCGGCGTTCGAGGTGAGCGAGGGCTCAACGGCGGCGCAGTCGTCGACAGCCGCCGACTGACGGGGCAGCCTCCGGCCGGGGGTCGCAACCGTCATCACCGTCGAGCCCCGACTTTTCGCCGATGACTCCGCCGACCACCACGAGGCGTGCGTTCCTCGGGAGCGTCGCGGCCGGCGGCCTTGCCGCGAGTGCGGGGTGTCTCGGCGCGCTCGGATTCAGCCGGCAGTCGGCGTGGCGCGACCCGCCGCTGGTGGAGGACCGCCCCGAGGCGGTGTACGTTCCTGCCGTGACCGAAGGGATGGGAACCTACGGCCGGACGACCGCCGGCCGGTACGGCGTGGCGCTGACGTACTCGTATCCCCACCGCTTCTGGACGCTGTCGGGGGCCGACCTGACGAAGACGGTGGTCGAAGCCGACGACGACGTTCACCTGATGGTGTCGCTGTGGGACACCGACACTGGGAGAGTGCTCCCGCTGAACTCCGGGGTGACGATCGAGATCCGAAACGGGAACGGCCTCGTCACCCAGGAGGTCGCGTACCCGATGCTTTCGCAGACGATGGGGCTGCACTATGGCTCGAACTACGTCCTCGACGGCGAAGGGGAGTACGAGGCACGGGTGCAGGTCGGCGGCGTGTCGCTCCGCCGGACCGGTGCGTACGCTGGGGCGTTCGAGTCGCCCGCGACCGCGAGGATCGACTTCGCGTTCGACACCCAGGAACTCCACGAGGTGTCGCTATCGCGGCCGGAGAACGCGGGCGAGCGCGGCGCGGTCGCGCCGATGGAGATGGAGGGCGTGCCGGTCGGGCGCGCACCGGCCGTGGAGTCGCTTCCGGGGCAGCACCTGGGACGCGGCACCGCCGGCGACGCGGTCTTCGAGGTGTTCGTCCTCGATACCGAAGACGACCGCTTCGGTTCGGATCCGTACCTCTACGTCTCCGCGCGGACGCCCCACAACGGGATCGTGCTCCCGATGATGGGGCTTGCGGCGACGCTCCGGCGCGACGGGGGGAGCGTGTGGGAGTCGGCGCTTTCGAGCGGGTTGGATTCGGAGATCGGGTACCACTACGGCGCGTCGATGCCGGGCGTGCGCGAGGGCGACGAGGTCGTGATCGAAACGACGGTGCCGCCGCAGGTGGCGCGGCACGACGGCTACGAGACGGCGTTTCTGGAGATGGGCGAGGTGTCGATTCAGGCGTGAGAGTGTGATCGGAGAAGCAGGACTCACTCGGGTGGGGAATCAGTCCCGGAGCCGACCTGTGCCTATTCGAGTGTCCAGCGGACCTCAGGATCGACTACCTCAACCGATCCATCGGTGGCGTCTTTGACGCTGAAATCGAGATCGAACTCGGCAGCGTCGTTCGCAAAGTCAGTAAGAGAGTAATCCACTGTCACGGGATTGCGTTGGTTCCGATGGCAGTTGAGTGTTTCCGGAGACTGATCGGAGACCGCTTCGCTACGCCGCCCGCGCTGCGTCGCCCGCGACCACCGGCTCGCGCAATGACTGGGTCTCCCCGCCCGAGCCGTCCGAACTCCCCGAGTCGCCGCCGGAGTCCCCACCGCCGCCGAGCGTCAGTTCCTGCTCGGTGCGTTCGAGTTCGACGCTGATCTCGCCGTCCGCGTCACCGTTGACCTCGCCCTCCGGGACCGAGAGGTTCGCCCGGTAGGCGACGATCGACCCGTTGTCGCCGAGCGTCGCGGGCGTCGAGACCGTGTAGGGGCCGGTCGCGCGCACGCTCACGTTCGTGTACCCGTTGTCGGGGCCGTACTCGTCGTAGCCGGTGGTTGCGTACGGCAGCGTCAGCTCGAAGTCGCCGTTCGCGTCGGTTTCGGCCCGCTGGGTGTAGGTGAACGTGGAGTTGGTGTTCGGGATCCGGAGTTCCGCGCTCGCGGTCACCGTGGCGTTCGGCGGGGCGCCGCTGCCCGACACGGTCGCGCCGGGCACCCGCTCGAAGGTCTTCACCCACGCGGGACTGGAGGGCACCACCGCCCGCGGGTTCGCCCCCGCGATCTGTGCGTTGCGGCCGACCGTCCGGAGGATCTGGCGGTTCGCGGACGTCTCGCTCACCTGGACGAGGCGGTAGTGTTCCAGCGCCTCGACGCGCTCGGCGGGGAAGGAGCCGACGCCGCCGACCTGGGCGGTGCCGTCCTCCGCGACGTACTCGCGGGCGGCGCTCATATTGTCGAACGTGCGGACGAAGCTGCCCTGGCCCCGGGGGTTCGCATCGAGCGTCACAGCCTCGCCGGCGCCCGTCTGGACCTGGCGGGGCGCCCAGTCGACCACGATCGGCGAGGGACTCCGGGCGCTGCCGTGGTAGTAGTACAGCTTCGTCATCGTGCTGTTGTAGAACCGCTGCGTGCGGAGCGTCGTCGTGCCCACGAAGCGGCCCTGGTTCGCGTCGTCGAAGCGGTACAGCGTCCGGAGGAAGTCCTGCCGGGAGACGTTCTCCTCGGCGTCGTAGAACACCGTGGGCGCGCCGAACTTCGAGCCCGGCGTCGCCATCTGCCAGTCGACCATCACGTAGCGGGTCCGGTTGCCCTCGGTGCTCTGGGCGGTGAGGACGGTTTCCGATTGGGTCTCGTTGGGGGCAAGCAGGAAGTTCGCCGCGGCGGTGGCACCCTCCTGGAAGGGGTTCGCGTTGGGGATCCTGTGACCCTGGACGGTGATCCAGTGGCCGTAGTCCCACCACGATTGGACGCCGTAGGTCCCGTCGGGGTACGCGAAGTCCTCAGTCCGCTCGTAGGTGCCGTAATACTCGAACTGATCGGCGTTGCCCGCGCCGCCGAGGTTCCCCTCCTTTGGGGTGTTCTCCTGCATCCAGCTCAGGGACTCGTCCCAGACGGTGACGGAGCCGGGGCCGACGCCCGGCGCATCGGGTTGGGCCGACTCCCACGCGGTCGACGTCTGTGTGTTTCCGACGGCGACCGGTACGGTGAGCACGGGGCCGAGGATGAGGAGGACCGTCGCGACGACTGCGAGCACCTGGTAGCCGTCGATGTCGGTGCCGATGTCCCGGATCGAGCGGTCGAGGTTGATCCACTGGAGGATCTCCCCGAAGAGATACGCGTTGAAGACTGCGACGACGAGAGCGAGGTAATAATTGAAGCGGACCTGCGTGAACGCCATCGAAGTGATGAAGACGGCCCACACGATCAGGAACAGCTTGTCGGCGTCGTAGTCGGCGAGGAACGTCGCGCCGACGATCAGCGCGGAGATGACGAGGAGGCCGACGACCTGCTCGTCGATGCCGATGACGGATTCGATGCCGCCGAGGACGGCCGGAACGAGGAAGATGAGCGCGATGACGGCGAGCGAGCCCGCGATGTAGCCGTAGGCTCGCGTGGTGCCTTTTTCAACGAGGGGGCGGGCGTGGAGCCAGACGGCCGCCGCGAGTCCAGTGAAGAAGGTGAGGCCGTACTCGATCGCGATGCGGCCGGCCGGTTCGACGCCGAAACGTCGGAGGCTGGAGGGGGCGATGAAGGGTTGGGCTTCGCCGATAGTGCGGGTGGCAGCGTTGGCAGAGAAGCCAACGGTACGGAGAAGGTTTCCAGTGATCAGGTCAAGGAGACCGATCGGGAGAACTGCAAGGATAGCGATACCGACGACCCCGAGACCGGCGACTACGCCGGGGTAAAGATTACTGTCAAGATCAGTACCTTCCCAGGCGCGTGCGAGCCACGAGAGGAACACGGCTGCACCAGCGACGCTCAGTGCGACCACCGGTTGGAGCAGAGAAAGGATGGTCGTATTGAACCCCACATCGTCAAGCGTGATCAGCGACATCAACGCTACGGTGAGCATACTCACAGTGACAACGAAGGCGGTCGGTTCCGGTGTCTGTTGATTGACGACGTCGCTGGCAATCTTGACTACAGTGAAGAGTCCGAGAATACCGACGAGGAATACTGCCGGCGGCCACACCCAAATGTAGATACCGGTGAGAAACCCGGCGAGCAGGCTCCACTTTAGCGGTTCTTCGATAGTCAAGAGCTTGCCGGTCTCGAAGAACTCCTCCCGGACGACTTCCCAGACGGGCAATGTCGCACTGGCCTTTTGAAACGCGATCACGAAGCAGGCGATTGAAATGGCCATTCCGAGCGGTTCGACCGCGTTGTGGTCCGCGACGCCGGCAAGGGTGCGACTCAGAAACGAACCTGGGAGAAGCAGAAGGACGACAGCGCCAAAGAGTCCCGCGATTCGGCCGGAAAGCCGCTTTCCGATGAAATAGACCGGAATAACAGCGAGTGCGCCGGCGAGCGCGGGCGCGACGAGGAGCGTCTTTGCGATGAGTTCAGAGGAGGGAGAGCCAAGGCCTACGACGAGTGCGGCTGTTGCGACGATCTGATCGTAGAGCGTCCCGAACTGGCCAACAAAGGTTCCGTAGGGATAGTTCGTCCACGGATCGAACGGCATCGTAGAAGGCCAGTTCTGTACAGTGTATGTTACTTCTCGGTAGTGGTACCAGGCGTCGTTGCCGGAGAAATATACGTCTCCGTCGCGGATGAAGTCATCATATGATTGGAGCCGTATTGCCGCCATTGTGAAAAATATAACTAAAATAGCGGGGATGTGGTACCAATCTTCGATGAGATCCAACACAGATCGGGAGTTCACCTTCTCACGCTGTTCGCTGTCTACACTCATTAGTGTGGAAATCTTGGATGCGGTGAATAAGCCTTGTGAAGACGGATCTATGACCGCAGTCGGTTAGATCTGTTTAGACTAATTAGATATTATTAGATCATCTGTATGTCCTGTTTATCAAATATCAACTTACGACAGCGGTTTGCCCGTGTGATCTTATTGGACCGTCACTTCTGCTTGATTGGTGGCACAATTGTATAGTCTGACCATCGGAACTCAAGCAGCATCCACAGACACAGTAGGGGAATACTGACGGCTGCCGCCGCCATTCCAGTGAATGAGATTGGATACTTTGAGTTCACGAATGAGATCGCGTTTACGATATTATCGGGGAATATCTGGCGGCCGAGAGCTTTGATTCGTCCGAGGAGTGAATCATCAGCGGACGATTCTGTGGCGGAAGACAGTCCCAGCCGAACGGCCGATTCGCCACCGCTACTCTCCTGGCCGGTCCCGATCCGTTCAGCGTCGTACGGTAGAGGTGCGTTCGCTTGCCAAACAATCTCGTTTCGTTCATTGATTTCGATCACGCGTTTGTTATGACTATCAGTGATCAGGGTGTGGCCGTTCGGAAGTCGATCAGCATCACGTGGCCATCCGAGATTGACGCCGTATTCCCAAGTTTGCGTCCACCCTGATTCAGTACGTTGGAATTCTACGATTCTGTCTTGCTCACTGTCGGCTACGAGGACCGCTGGCCCGCCGTTCTCTGGGGTGATGTAATCAGGATTGTGCTGTGCATACAGTGTCCGGTTAGTTGCCGAGGGATCACGGTCCTCTCCCAATGTCCACGAGTCGTCAACTCCCTCTGATTTGTTAATAAAAATGACCTGGTCCTGGTTTCGCATTGAAACCATTATTCGGTCACCCGGTAGTACCTCGACATCGTTGAGATGTGTCCAGTCCTGTGGATTATCGCCACCGGATGAAGGATCGAATGCTTGCCCAGCCTGCCACTGCCAAGTAATGATTCCTGTGGTTGTGTTAGCGATAAAAACCCGATCTCGGGACATATCGGCGACCACGATCTTACCGTCACCAATGTAGTCGGCATCGTGCCACTGTGGCGCTGTTTCGTCAGGGATCGTCTGTTCGTAGAGCAGTTTGGTTTCTCCGGTCGTGAGGTTGTACGTTTCGACAACGTTTCGCACGCACTTCGATCGCCATCCACACTCGTCCCTCGGAATTATATCGACGGCAGCATACAATACGGTCGCCGACCCCAGCGGCTTGACTCTATCCACATCAAAATACGCGTCGTGGGCAGACATCCGAGCGATAATGGTGCCACCTTTTGACGCAACTGAGAGGCTACCTGATTGTGAAGCGATCAGTGTAGCCCCCTCAAGTTCCGACTCGGAGATAGTACCGGGATAGTTCGAATCCTGTGAACTGCTGCTGGCAGAAACGAGTCCAATGTCCAAACCAACATATACCAATGATGGAACTACCATCAGTGCAAGCGAGATTCGGAGGATTGTCTTCTGTACTTCTTTGTCTATCATTGTTTTTGTTGGTGACTCGGCCGGTTCTAAGCGTTCTGATTAGGACTGAGTCCCAGATATGGCGAGCAAACGCAATAACATCGGTCTAACCTTGGTGATTTTGAAAGCTTGGGAACGGTTCGATCCGGCGTATCCGGAACAGTGCTTACAGGTTGCAGCTGAGCGACCGATAATTGGCTGGTCCTGCCTGTGGTAGTGTACGGTGAATTCTCTTCGCTCCCGGTCAGTATCAGTGATGGCTGTTGATAATTTCAACGGCTTAACATTGGATTTTGATGTAATCGGAGGTTTCATCTAATATTTGCTGCGGATGAAGGACGGTTAGATCATAGGATGCGGTAGTAGGGATGTCGTCGTTCAGTTCTCAGGCCATCATATGGGAACACATCCATATACACCAAATCGACGTATTCTTATCGGCCGTTCACGTCCGTGTTGATAATGCGATGACTGGCCGAGGGATCACGGTAAGACCACGTCCAGTCTTTCTCTACTTTGATCCGCATCCAGTCCACGAGAAGATGGCGAATTTCGTCGGTGCCGAGTTCATCAAGTGTCGTACCAAAGGTATCCGAAGCCGTTTGCAAGGTGCTCATTCTCACTCGTTTGAGGGACGGCCGGTTCTTCTGGAGGGAGGAGTGCCACTACTTGAGGGTATTGCGACGAAGTTTCTGAGCGAAACCGGGCCAATCATCGCATTGGGGGCCGACTCAACGTACGATGACCTATTGGATCCTCTTCCCGGGCGGACAACGAAGAGTAGACTCGCACACCGTGTATCGTTACCCTTTGTAGATGGAACACTTGCTGTCAGCGAGCGGATAGCGACGCTGGCCCAGAGATATTCCGGAGGCCCAGTGCGCATTATTCATCCGTTTGTACAGTCTGATAGATACGAACGACTCCGCGGACTTGATACAACCCCAGAAGGGAACCGGATCCTCTGTGTCGGAAAGTACCGCTCGAAGAACGGACAGGATATACTTCTGGATGCAATTTCGAGGGTTGATGCGGATGTGCGTGTTGATTTCGCTGGTCCTGATACTGAACAGATCACCGAGCAGGGGAACATTCATTCACACGGGTTCGTCTCCGAAGAGAAACTATACGAACTGTTTCGATCGGCGGCGCTCATCGTGTTCCCTGCACCGGTGGGGGCATTTCCGGTCATCACGCTCGAAGGGCTTTGCGCCGGTCTTCCCGTCGTCGTGACATCGCGAATCGGAACAGCGACACTTATCAGGGGAATCGACGGCCGCCTCATCGCAGATCCAACGGCTGAAGATCTTGCCCGCGCGATCCGCTGGTATTTTAAATTGTCTCCGGAAATCAGAGAAGAGTTGGCACAGCGAGCAGATCAACTTGGGGTCGGATTCAGAGAATCGGAAGGGTTAGAGACGTTCGGATTCGAGTTCGCACGCCTGCTCCGTGATGTCGGATTCGAGGGTACAATCAATGACTGACGATCAAAACATCATCCTGGTTTCGTGGGATAGCGTCCGTGCGGATCACCTGCACATATACGGGTACGAGCGTAATACGGCACCACGCCTGAGTGAGATCGCCGCGGATGGGCTTCTGTTCGAGGATGTGCAGGTACCGGCGGTCGGCACACCTGCGAGTTTTACCGGAATGTTCACGGGTGAACACGGATCAGGGAGTATGGAGGAGCCCAATCCGAAACATTGGCAGAAAGCGAACGAGGATAGGGTTATGCTGCCGGAGCTGCTCTCCGAAGAAGGGTACTACACCGGCGGCTTTCATTATAACGCCTTGATGAGCGGTCATTTCGGGTGGAATCGTGGGTGGGACGAGTACGAGGATCACCTCTGGGTAGAGGACAACGATACCGAATCCGGCTGGCGGAGCAAACTGTACGACACCCTCGACGAACTGGGTGTAGCTAACTTCGTTGTCGATCTCAAACGTACCGTTCAGGGAGAGTTGCCCGCTAGGTGGGAAGCAATGTGGGACGATATCCGGGAGTTCATTGACACTGCTCCGGAACCGTTCTTTTTGTGGATTCTTCTTATCGATACGCACCATCCGTGGTACGCACCGCCGGAGTACCACGAGTGGAATCAGCCTGGCGTTCGGACTACGTACGCGCTCAACTACGCAATGCGTCGGTATCGGAACCTCGTCGGGGAACGCCGTCCGTCGATTGTTAACGCGTACGACAATACGATTCGATACGCCGACGAATTCGTTCGCCAACTCGAAACTGAGCTTGAGGAGTCGGGGTACGATGAGGCCCCGCTGATTATACACAGCGACCACGGCGACGAACTCGGCGAACACGGTAATTACGGGCATCGACCGTTGATGTACGATACAGTTACGCGCGTCCCACTCGTGATGAAAAACGTGGGTGAGACAGGCCGAATATTAGGCCCAACGACGCTACTAGACTTGGGCAGCACGATTCTCGACCTTGCGGGTAGCGACCGCCGGATAGCCAATCGTCCGTCATTGTTGGGGGAGGAGCGTATGGATCGAGATTATGTTACTGTTCAGAATATTCTCGATTCGGACCGTCGGACCGCGGCCGCCGTCGGTGAGGAATGGAAGGTCCTGTATCATCCCGAAGGAGACTGGGGAGCGAAGTCGTTCCCTGAGGGGAGTTGGGAGGCGTACTATCGGCCGGACGATCCACTTGAACGGGAGAATCGGTGGGGTGAGCATCCGGAATTTCTCGAAGAGGCACTTCGGGGACAGTTGTCCGGCGAGGTCGCAGCCGTCGACGGCGACGACGAGATGACACAGGAGACGCGGGAACGGCTGCGTGAACTGGGATATATTGAATGAGCTTTATTGACTGGGTGCAGGAGACGAGAGATCGGGCCCGCCAGAATGGTGTCGTCAGCGCAGCCAAGGCTGGCGCATATGAATTCTACGTTGGGGGACTTCGACGAATTAACACTGTCTACTCAAAAGGAGAGAACATCTACGACCGCGACTGGGACCTACTGATCCTGCTTGACGCGTGTCGGGTTGACCTCATTTCTGAGGTCGATAACGACTACGAGTTCCTTGATGCGCCTGGCGAACTGACGTCGGTTGGAAGCTCATCGCTGGAGTGGCTCCAGCGAACGTTTTGCGACGAATACGTCGACGAAATGCAGAAGACAGCGTACGTCACCGGGAATCCATTCAGCTATCGCGTCCTCGATGAGGATGACTTTCTGGTTTTCGACGAGGTCTGGACGTACGCCTGGGATGATGAGGCAGGGACAATCCCTGCTCGTCCCCTGACAGACCGAACAATCGCAGCCGCTCGCGAGCACAGTCCAGACCGTCTCATCGTCCATTATATGCAACCACATCTTCCATCGGTTCCTGATCCGCTGAGCGATGGAATGAACGCTGAAACACTGGGGCAAGGGAAAGGGTGGGAATCGCCGTGGAAACTGCTGCGGAGGGGCGAACTCACGTATGAACGTGTGTGGGACGCCTATCGGGCCAACCTCAATTACGTTCTCAGCGATGTGGAGCTTCTATTAAGAAACGTTGACGCAGAACGGGCAGTAATTAGTGCCGACCACGGGAACGCCGCCGGCGAATTTGGGGTTTACGGACATCCGCGTGTCCCGCTGTCGGTCGTTAGGCAGGTGCCGTGGTATGAGACGACGGCGATTGACGAAGGAGGGTACGAGCCTGACTTTGACCCTGAGACCAATGTCAGCGACACAATTGACGATGTAGAGGATCGACTGTCCGCGCTGGGCTACCGGTGACGAGGGGAGTCAAGTCTACAGCTCACTTCATCCAACCAGGGCTTAGCTCCGGATATAATTATGTCTTCTCGTGGGATCCGTCAGCACATATGATACCAGCAATCTCGTCGGCTGCGTTATCGTGGAGGTAATACTCGTCAACGAACTCCCGCTCAATGTCGGCTAACTCCGCAACCGTCTCGCGGTCCAGGCCGGCGAAGAATTCGGTGACATCATCCCGAGACCGCAGGACGGGAACGGGCCCAGTCGTCGCGTATGGACGAGCGCGTATGAGTGGTGACCACTGAGTGACGCAGACCACCGGCGTCCCTAACACCATTGCCTCTAAGCCGACATTTGAATTGATTGTGACAGCCAAATCAGCCCCGGCGAGCAACTCGTGGAGGTGTGCCTCGGCGACTTGGACAGGATACGGCCGGTCCTGTATCACAGCATCGTAGAATCTTGGGGATTCGTTTGGGTGGATCTTCACAACGACATCAATCGACACGGGTGCCGCTTCGAGACCGTCAAGGACGTCAGTGATGAACTCCTCGCGGTGAGCGTCCGGGAACCGCTGGGTGGCCACTACGACGCGCAGCGCGTCCTCTGCTGAGTCGTCTCGTGGCGCGATGTCTCGATCGGCCACACCGAGCAGCTGCGGGCGGCCCGCTGGAACCAAATTGTCCACACCGGAAGTCTGCGCCGAGCTATCAAGATGATCGACCACGTGTTCGCCGGTCACGAAGTGAACCGTCTCCGTCGGCGGTAGGAGTTCGTACCCTGTCGTGGCGGAGTGGGGAACGTGATACGTGTTCACCCCCACGTCAATGGCGGGGTACAGGATGCTCTGTTGGCGGGAACCAAGCGAACCAACGACCAAGTTCTTGGGCGTTAGCGTTGTGAGCATCTGTTCGGCGACCACCGCATTCGCCAGCGATGGGACGTGGACGGCGAAAAGATTTCCCAGCAGGTACCAGCACGTTCGTGGCATCGTCACGCCGAACGACTCGGCGAGGAACGTCCGAATCCGGGCGTCAAAGCGGCGCGTAACGAGCACCTCGAAGGTGAGCGCAAAGCCACGCCGGAGACTCTCGAAGACCGTCGTAGGGGTGGCGAAGTAATCTAGCGGGGTTGGATCGTAGGAGTGTAACGCCGCGTACCGGTCGGTCCGCGAGCGCAACCACGATACTGTCGCGATGGGAACCACGACTTCGTGAGGTTCGTCGAACGCATCGAGGACCGGTCGGATGCTATCGAACCGGTTTATATGAGGGACGAACACGGTCTCCGTTGGCGTCGGGCCATCTAACAACGGCTTCAATATCAGCGCGACCACCTGGCCGACGACGAGCCGCAGATAGCCCCACATCCCAATCAAGAAGCCGACGACGAGCCGGTGGAAGCCGAAGCGCTCGACACCGCTTACTGCGAGTCCGTGGTCGGCGGCGATGTCGGCGACGACAGCCTGGTAGTCAGGACTGAGATCCTCACAGGCGATGGCCTCGTAGTCGTGTTCGTCGAGGTACTCGTCGAGGAGCCGATAGAGGACGATGAGATGTGTAATCGCCATCGGCGGGTGTTCGTTCTGGGCAAAGAGGAACGCGAAGTGGATGCGTATCGCGCCGTACAACGGGAGGTCAGTGTCGGTCTCGACGTCGGCCTCCGACACTTCGCGGAAGATTGTCTCGAATTTCTGGGCAGGAACCGACCGCAGACGGGGTTCGACGGTGAAGGTGTTTGCGTCGTCGCGGTCGTCGTCGCGTTCGATGACACGCAGCGTTCGTGAGTCTGTCATCGGGAGCGGTCAGGCTACCGTCCTCTCCTCAAGCGTTTCGTCGCCGAGTCCCCACGACTCATTGTTTTCGGGGTTGAACGCTAATGTATTGAGGATCTTCTCCGCCTCCGCGACGAGGCCTTCCTTCTCTATAGCCAGTCGGGGGTCGCGAGCAGATCTGTCGTGCTCCTGGTAATAAGTGTTTAATGATTCCTTCAGGGCGGCCTCTGTTAGCCTGAGTTTCACTGCGGAGACGCAGCCGAACAAATCTGTATGAAGATTCGTGTGTCTCTCGGGATAGCCGTGCATCTCCGCCCAGTTCTCGGCAGTCATAAGGAGGGAATCTCCTGACGAAGTAAAAAAATATCGTCGATGCCGTCGGGTTCTGTAAACACAACTCTGTCTTCGCCTGATCCGTCCTCAGGACTACACCATCCTCGGACGTCTCGGAAAAAACGTTTCCGTAGATTTCACTGAGGAAGTCGGCGACACGGCCGGGGTTCGTGACGAAGAATCGCGCCTTCGATGGGTTCTTCCCCACGATATCGGCCAAGCGTTTCAGCTCCTCTCGGAACATTGTCGTCTGGTTGGTGGCCACATACCCAATATCTACGGCCGAATAATTAAACATGTGCGACTCGGCGAACGGTTCCCGCTCGTCAACAGACGCCTCAAGCGGAACTAACCGGTTGACATTGTATCGGTAGATGCGGTAGAAGCAATTGATGTCAAGGTTGCTGTCCGCAAAGAATTTGACCAGGTCTTCGGAATATACCAAGTCGGGATTCGTCGAGAGGATGAATTCGTCGTTGGCCCGCCGGATACCGTTGTTTTTGGCGATATACTCGAAAGTCGGGAGGTCGTGTTTGGTTAAGTACGAAGAGTGAGGCAGCGTGATTTCTTGATGCTCTATGCCAGAAATCAGCCGCCTCAGCGGATGTACAGACTAGATTGATTTGGATTTTGTGGAACGAGAGCGGACACCCGAGCGTGCGATGAAGCTATGTATTCAACTCAGTTAGCGGGGCTGTCGCTGTCGAATACCGTCTCCGTGCTCGAAGAGTTGGGTGTCGAGCGATCTCGCAAAGCGATCCACGATTGGGGTACAAAAAGCCGAGTTACAGCCCACAGACGGCCGAAATCCGAATCACGTTCCGGTTGACGAAACTGTGATTCGAATCAACGATCAGCAATTCTGGCTGTACGCTGCCGCCGATCCCGACACAAACAAATTGCTCCACTTGCGGCTGTTTACGACGACAACGACCGCACTAACTGAGATATTCTTGCGCGAACTTCGCCAGAAACACGATGTCGAATCCGCTGTGTTTCTGGTCGATAGCGCTCAAAACCTCCAAACTGCGCTGACCAGAGCTGGGCTCCGATTTCAAATTGAACGGAGTGGAAATTGGAACGCCATCGAGCGGATCTTTCGAGAGCTCAAACGTAGAACCTCCTCATTCTCCAACTGTTTCAGCCACGTACGGCCTGAAACTGCTGAAAATTGGCTCCAAGCATTTGCTGGCTGGCTCAATGCTCCAGACTAAACACTACCGGACCGAACAACAATCTCATATTACCGCTTAATACGAATTAGATTATGTATGATTACGATCTTATCGACAGTAGATGGTACCAAAGAGATTATTCAAAACCGATAGAAGCCGAAACAAATATTATATCCTCCCACTACTAAGATTAAAATGCATATACAGCTGTACATTTTATGAAGAGCATTATATGGATTACGATTGATAGTCTCCGAGCGGATCACACCTCGGTGCACGGGTACGACCGAGATACCACCCCGAACCTTGCTCGCATCGGCGAAGAAGGGGCAGTCTTTGAGGAGTGTATCGCCCATAGTGTCGCTACGGCGGCATCAACGGCATCAATCGTTACCGGGACTTACCCCTCACGTCACCAAGTCGCGATGGGTGAGGCCGTTGGGGAGATACCTGAGGAGTTATCGACCGCTGCTGAACTTTTTTCAGCAGCGGGTTACCACACCGGCTGCGTGACAACGAATCCCCGTGTGAGTCTTGTTGGAGCAGACGCCGGATTCGACGAATTCTATGACGTGAGTCGGTCGACGCTGCTACAACTGTCGAACCTGACGACGACAGTCCGGTTTCTTACCAATCTCCGGTCACATTCAGTGGGAGCAACGACCGACAGCCTCGCTCACTCGTTTTCATTGATCCTCAACGACCTAGCGAGGCAGTGGGTTGAGTCAGTACCTGACGATGAGCCGTTCTTTTTATACCTCCACTACAACGAGCCTCACCGGCCGTATTATCCACCGTTAGCGTGGCAGGATCGGTTCGTCGATGAAATCGACGCCTCTACCACAGAAGCCGTTGAAATAGCCATTGACCTCCACGAGAACGCGACTCAATACATTGCCGATGGCCTACCGTTGTCGGATTATGAATGGGAGGCAGTCAAGGCGATGTACGACGCCGAAATTGCGTACACCGATGAGATGATCGGCCGACTACTTGAAATGATTCCCTCGACAGCCGACGAGTCCGCTGTTGTCGTCACAGCCGACCACGGAGAGCTCTTGGGCGAACAGGGACTCTACGGACATCTTCACACTGTCATTGACCCGTTGATTCATATACCGGCAGTTGCTTCGGGAATCCCTGGCGTGTCCGGTCGTCAATCAGATATCGTCCAACACGCTGATTTGATGAAAACGTTATTATCGGCCGCTGGCGCTGAGACCGACCAATTCGATGCCGCGGTCAACGTGGCATCTGAGACTCGAGAGTTTGCCGTCAGTCAGGAACGCGTCGTCGACTACAAAGCGTATACGGATCGGAACCCGTCGTTCGAAGTCACCGGCCGGCCAATCGGAGCGATCAACGGTCTCCGAACACAGAATTTCAAATTGGTGTCACACGGCAGCGGGAGCACTCTATACCGGTTACCAGACGAGAAGCACGATATCTCCGATGAGGAACACGAACAGGTAGAACGGCTGCGAGACGCCCTCTCGGAGTGGCGGACCCGCGCGGGTAAGCCGCTAACAGAGCCGGCCACAGAGGATGACTACGACGAAGCAACCCTTGAGCGTCTAGCTGACCTCGGCTATCGGGAGTAACAGTCGCAGGGGGGCCTGAGGTCAGTTCCGGTGATCAGGCTAAGCCCTCTTCAGTGAGATCGGCAAGGATTCCGCGGGCAGTGACTCTGAGACGCCGGCTAATCATAATCAACACGACAGCGTAGACGACAGCTCCGAAGCCGATGGCGAGGAGCAGAACGAGCCATGACCATTCCTTGACCAGCGGTTTCGCGAATAGGATGGCAGCGAACATAACTGCCCCGGCGGCTATCTGGCGGAGAAATTCCATTGGGACGAGTCCATCTTGGACGACCTGCCTAGTCGCGAGGACCAACAGGACATAGCGGAGCATTTCGGCAACCACCGTCGCGGCGACGACGCCGACGGCGCCGTAACTGAGCACCAGCGCGTATCCTAAGGGGACATTGACCGCGAGTGCGACTGCCGACGTCTTGAACACGGTCTCGGGGCTGTCTGTCGCTTCTAGCGTTCGGACGTGGATCTGGGCTTGGGTATTGACAATGCGATATAGCGCCAGGCCGATCAGCAGGACGGCAGCGCCGCGGTAGTCCGGACCGTACGCCGTGACGACGATACGCTCGGACAACGCGAACGCTCCGAACAGCAGCGGGACCGCGAGAATAGAAGCAAAGGCCTTCGAATTCGCAATATCAGCCGAAATCTCTTTTCCCTGGCTGTGGAGGTTACTCATCTTTGGGAACATCGACTGCTGGATTGAGTTCGAGACAAATACTGCAGGAACAGTCAGCTTCAATGCCACTTCGTATTCTCCGGCGACGGCGGGGGTGAGCACTAGACCCAAAAGCAGCGAATCGAGGCGGCTATACGTTTGGCCGACAATCGAAGCAGGGATAGAGTAGCGGGCGAACTTGGTGATCGAACGCAATGACTCGATGCCAGGGACTGACGGCGTCCGCCCAACGATGTAGAGGTTGATCGCGATTGACGCCAGCGTCGCGCCGACAAGACCATAAATCATCCCCGCTACCTCTAAGCCGATGGCAACGAACAGTAGCTGCAGTCCCAGGGTGAGCACCGACCGCAGTCCATCGACATAATTAGCGACGGCGATCCGACCCTTCGCGGCGACCAGTTGGTCCAGCGGGTGAAAGAAGGCCTCCGCCCCGAGTAACAGCAGGAACAGCAGCGCCGCCCCTTCAACGCCAGTGAACGCCGCCAGCCGCGACCGCAATAGGAACACAAGCGGCGTGGTCACGAGCAATCCGGTGAGGTTGAACACGATAACTGAGCCCAGAATCTCCCGTCGAGGAGCGTCGACCTCGGAGTAGCGTTTTTCTACCGCGGAGGTCCATCCACGAAACGGTCTGTCAGCGACCTGAACGACGGTGTACAAGAGGTAGTAGCCGCCGAACGCGGTGGGGCCAAGTGCCCTTGCGAAGACGATCGTCCCAGCGAAGCCGAAGGCGGCGAGGCCGATCCTGACGAGGAGGGTCTTCGCCACCTGGCCGCCAAGGTTCAACTCACTGAGCCGGGACATCGGTCAAGTCTGCTTTTCGATCGTAGTGTATAAGAATGGATTCTCTCCGCGCCGGTCGCTACTTAAGCAGCGTTGCCACGTCAGCTCGCGATCGCCGCTTAAGGGCGATATTAACGGCGTGGAACAGGAAATACAGCACATAGGCGATAGCATAACGTGCCGACCTCGCGGGCTGCTCAACGAACTCCTCTCGGAGCCGAATCCCATCCTCTGCCTGTAAAAAAAAGCCAGCGACGATCCGGAGCAGTCCGGGGACGGCACTCACCACCCAAGATAGGGGGTAGTTCGTCGCCACGAGGCGAGTCTTGTTACGGACCTGGACGTAATCAAGGTAGATTGGATCAAGCCGGGCGCTGGACTCATTTCTGGAATGTTGCACCTCCACAGCGTCGGTATACGCTACTCGGAAGCCAGCGTCCCAAGCCCGACAGCTGTAGTCGGACTCCTCGCCATAGGCGGGAGAGTACGCCTCGTCCAGCCCGCCGACCGACTCAATCACCGCCGCATCGATCAGGTACACTGCTCCTGTAACGTCGTCTACATATTCGTAACCTTCCGGGGAATAATTACGCTGGTAACGGTTGTACGCGTACCGCTCGGTCAGATCGCCGAACAAATGTTTGGACAAGGGGAAGTGGCGGCCAGCGTAGTGAATCGAGCCATCGGGCTCGCGGACCGTACAGCCCACGATCCCGACGTCTGGGTCGGACTCGGCGACGCCGACCATCGCCCTCAGCCACATAGGATCGGTGATCACGGTATCGTTGTTCAATAGCAATAAGTACTCCGCGCCTCGCTCAAGCGCCAGTTTAAAACTCTGGTTATTCGCCGTAGAGAACCCTTTGTTAGTTTCGTTTTCGACCACTTTGACCCCGGGGAACTGGTCGCGAACCATCTTAACGGATCCGTCTTTGCTTCCGTTGTCAACAACGATAACATCAAAGTTGTCGTAGTCTGTAGTTCCGAATAGCGAAGCGAGACACTCCGACAATATCTCTCGTCCGTTCCAGTTGACGACAGAAATCACCACATAAGGGTCGTCATCCATCGCTCGTCAAAGCCGCCAATCGCGGCGGACTTAACGCTTGCTCCTGTGTCATTCAACAACCCCGGCCAAGACGTACACGTCTTTCTCGACGCAGGCCTCGCGCTGGCCCTCGTCGGCGACGGTTTTGGTGATGATTTCGTATCCCAGTTCCGACAACTCCCGTGCAACGATATCGCTGGGGGCGTCGTAGTGGCCATGTGACTCGACAGCGATTATCCGAGGTTCGATCTCCAGATTCTGGAGAATCTCGATCTCTGCTCCCTCACAGTCCAATATCAGGATATCACAGGCCGGCAGATCCAGCGGGGAGATTACGGCGGCGTCGCCCGGCTCCCCCCGGAGGCTGATCGCTGTTCCAACGATCACGTGTTCGACCTTGACCCTGTCCGCGACGCCGTTCCGTCGGGTTGTCTCTTGGATCTTCTCAACTTCGGCCGCCGACCCCTCGTAGACGACCACGCTTCCTTCGTCCCCCACGCGTTCGGCAGCGTGGGTAGTGGTGACACCCCAGCCACCGCCGACGGCAACGACGTTGTCACCGGGGCAGACGTGCGTGGCGACGATGTCGACGAGCGCGGATTCGTGGTTGGGTTCTGGCCCGTGGTCGATCCACGGCAACAGTCTATCTAGAGGCTTGCCCGGGCAGACTGTCACCCCATTGTACTCAGTCTCGTATACGCGGGGCAAGTGCGGTCGCACGATCCGGTCGTGGACGAACGGGACGCCGTCGTGGACCAGTTGGAACAGATCACCGCGGGCAAGCACCTCTCTGATTTTTCGGAGGTAGTCTCCCGTTGAGTCGAAGCTCTCTGATCTCCCGGTGGACCTATCGCAGTATTCGAGATCCTCTGACTTCACTATGTCTCAGTGTGACCGACAGAGGTATATTATATTTGTCCTACGATTTGTGGGTCGTGTTTGATTAAGGATGAAGAGTGAGGCGGCGTGATTTTGTGGTGGTCTATGCCAGAAATCAGCCGCCTCAGCAGATGTACAGACTGGATTGATTTGGATTTTGTGGAACGAGAGCGGACACCCGAGCGTGCGATGAAGCTATGTATCCAACTCCAGTTAGCGGGACTATCGCTGTCGAATACCGTCTCTATTCTCGAAGAGTTGAGTGTCGAGCGATCTCGCAAAGCAATCCACGATTGGGTACAAAAGGCCGATCTACAGCCCGCAGAAGGTCGAAGCCCGAATCACATTGCGGTTGACGAAACCGTGATTCGAGTCAACGATCAGCAATTCTGGCTGTACGCTGCCGCCGATCCCGAGACAAACGAGTTACTCCATCTGCGGCTGTTTGCGACTACGACGACCGCATTAACCGAGATATTTCTCCGAGAACTTCGTCAGAAACACGATGTCGAATCCGCCGTATTTCTCGTTGATGGCGCTCAACACCTCCAAACTGCGCTGACCAGAGCTGGACTACGATTTCAAACTGAACGAAATGGAAATCGGAACGCCATCGAACGCATTTTTCGAGAATTCAAGCGTCGAACATCCTCGTTCTCCAACTGTTTCAGCCACGCAGAGCCTGAAACTGCTGAAAAGTGGCTCCAAGCATTTGCTGGCTGGCTCAATGCTCCAAACTAAACACGACCGATCTGTGTACCGTCACGCCTGGTACCCCAGGGCCTCAAGCTGATCCTCGATAATTTCGCGGTTCATCTCGATCCCTGCAGGATTCTCCGCGGCCTCGATGTCCCGCCGGCCTTCATAGTCGAGTTCCACCCAAGGAACCTCCACCAACTTCGGAAGGCGGAGATGCGTGAAGTGGGCGTATTTGAATCGGTTGCGGTGAAAGACGCTCCAACGGGGATGTAGGAACTGGTAGTATAGTGGGACCCCCTCACCAAGCATCGTCCCGTGATCAGTCGTGACGACGCTTTTTCCGTCAAGTTCGCTGGTCAGATCGTGGACATACTTGAGGACGTACCGCGTGTTGTCGCGGTAAATCTCTCGGATGGTCTCCGACGACACCTCGTCGCGCCGCGCAGCGGTGAAATCACGGTACTTTGAGCCCGGATCAAGTTTCTCGTCGCCCTTGACGACGAACGGAGGATGGGGTTGCAGGAAGTGCGAAATAATACGCTTGTTAGGATACTCCGCGTGGAGTTCGAGCGTTTTGTCGAGGACCACCTCTGGCGGGACGATGTCTCGGTACTGGCGGTCAAAGTCTGGAAAGTTCTCCTCACCCCAAAGACCGACGAATTTGAAGAACTCTAGGTCATCAACAACATCGCCCGTGGCCGCGTTGCCAGAAACGACGATAGTGTCGTAGTGCGTCTCGCCCTCAAAATTCTCCCGGAAGAACCGCGCAGTCGTCTCACCTCGCGAAGTGCGTGTTTGTACATCCGCCGCTCCGTCCCAGCAGTCCTCAAAGATGTGTAGCGGACAGGCATCGATGATGACGAGGTTGTCCCAATCCTCCTCCATCACGTATATGCCGTCGTTCGTCGGCTGGAGGGCTTTTACCAACTCTTCTTGCATCCACCACTTCGCTCGAACCGAGAGTTCCCGGATCCCTCCGTCGTTGTATGCGTCGCGTGCCCGGGAAAACAGGTCAGCGGACATATCGGTGGTAGGCGGTATTCGGAATGAAAGCCTTTCGTTCGGCAGAATTGGCTGGAGGCGTTGGTCCCAAACGGAAAGATACTCGTGAGGAGGTTACATCAATTGTCTATGATCGATAGAGAAATCCGGACACGGTTCGACTCCGACGTCGCAATTATCACGGGGTCGACTCGGGGGATTGGGGCGGAGACCGCTCGCCGGCTAGCCGTCGAGGGAGCCGCCGTCGTAGTCACCGGACGGACAACCGACGATGGTCAAGCTGTGGTCAAGGATATACAGGACGCGGGGGGAACCGCACGCTTCGTTGAATCCGATCTGCGCGAACCTGACGATATTGCCGCGTTGTTCGAGGCGACCGTCGACGAATTTGGAGGAGTAGACATACTGGTTAACAACGCATCCGTCCAGACCGAAACCGCGGCTGACGAAACCTCTATCCCCGATTGGGAACAAGTCCTCCGGACAGACTTCCGATCGTACTGGCTCTGCAGCAAACACGCCAGCGAGCAGATGGAGACAGGAGTGATTATTAACATCTCCTCGAACCACGCGTTTTCGACGATGCCAGCCCACTTCCCGTACAATGCGGTCAAGGCAGGTATCAACGGTATGACTCGCGCGATGGCGGTGGATCTCGGTCCGGATATCAGGGTGAATACCGTCAACCCCGGTTGGGTCGCCGTCGAGCGAACCCTCGAAGATATGGACGACGGCTACCGCGATCACCTCGAAAAGATCCATCCCGTCGGACGGATCGGTCACCCTGAAGATGTTGCCGGTGCTGTCGCCTTCCTTGCCAGCGACGACGCCGCGTTCATTACTGGTGAGAGCCTCCTCGTCGACGGCGGGCGCGGTGCTGTTATGCAAGACGACACAGTTCCGGATTACAGCGAGCAACGAGGTGACGGAGCGTGGTGAGTCCGAACTTCAGCCTTCGACAACACCTTCGATGAGATTCTGCACAGCGCGATCGTTGACGCGAGAGACCGCCTCCGCAGTGTTCTGGGCGTTGTGCGATCCGAGGATGACGTTGTCGAAGTCCGCCAACGGGTCATCTGCCGGTAGTGGCTCCGTCTCGAACACATCCAAGGCCGCCCCGGCTATAGTCCCAGAGTCCAGTGCGTCAACGAGTGCTGGCTGATTCACAAGCTCACCGCGAGAGGTATTAATTAGATAGCCAGTCTCCCCGATACGATCCAGTTCCTCCGAGCCGATCATCTTCCGAGTCTCCGGTGTCAGCGCGCAGTTGAGACTGACAATATCCGACCGGTCCAGCAGTTCGTCGCGATCGACCCGTTCGATATCTATCTCTGATTTCAGACTCTCGGGGAACGGTCGTACGTCGTTACCGAGAACGTTCATACCTAGCGCGTGTGCACGCTTGGCAACAGTCGAACCAATATTACCGACCCCTACGACACCAAACGTCTTTCCAGCCAGCGAAACACCCCGCGGACAGATCCAATCACCGTTTCGAACAGCACGATCGATGTGGTGGAGCTGTCGGGTAAGCATAATCGCATAACCGATCACCACATCAGCCACCTCGTCGTTGAATGCACCGGGTGTGTTTTCGACAGCAACGCCGTGGTCGGCCGCGGCATCGGTATCGATGGCATCTATACCGATCCCCCACTTTGCGATGATCTTCAGTCGGTCGCCAGCGGCGATGACTTTACGAGTGAATTCGTCGTCGCCGGCCAACACTCCGTCGTACTTATCAATGATATCGAGTAGCTCATCCTCGCTGAGCTGCTGGTCAACATTCGCGACATCGTACGCTATGTTGTACTCTGCGAACAAATCCGCGTATTGATCGATATCATCGGTGATCAACGGGCAAGAAACTAGGACACGATAGTCACTCATCACAATATCTTGTAATCGCCTGTTCGGAGAGTGTTTCGCTTTGTCGGGCACCGAAAACCGCGGCCCATATCACTATCGTGGTTCCTCTTCCGGACTACCGGGATACAGCCCGGCATCAGAGTAATCGATATAGTTGCCCTCGCGGTCGTCAGACGGGTCAGGGCGGTCAGTTTTGACTTCACGATCTGGATCAGGGTAGGAGTCTCGGTCAGGGTAATAAAATCGCTGCCAGAGTCGGTCAGAGATCGGCCCATCCTGCGAAAATCCTCGGTAAGTCCCCCAGAACTGTAGGAGGCGGAACTTTGGGACTTCGAATAAATTGTCGGAAAACACCCCTTGTTTTAGTGCTGCGTTCCAGTCTGAGACGATGTTCGTCGCCGACAGTCGGAAGAAGTCCCACAGTGAGAACGACTGGTTCGGGAGAATCTGCTTGTGGGCGTACGCTTCTCGTCGGTATCGGTTGAGAACCTCCCCTGCGGACTCGTCGTGAACGTGAATGATCTCCGCATCGGCGGCGTAGGAGATATCATACCCGTCTTTCTGGACGCGCTTGGCCCAGTCGACATCCTCAAGACCGGTTAACTGCTCGTCGTACGGGTACTCTTCCCACAGTTCGTGTCGAATAGCTGCATTGGCGTTGTTACAGAACGGATGATCCTGCCGTTCGATGTCTCGCTCGGGAAACCACTGCTTGAAAATCTGATTTTCGGAGAACGTCGTCGTATCGTTCCCACGCTGTTTCCCGTACACCAATGCAATGTCGTTCTCAAATTTCTCCAGTAAACACTCGATCCAGTCATCGCGCTTCGGATATACGTGTGCACTTGCGATGATACAGAACTCCCCGCGGGCAGCGTCACAACCGTAGTTCAGTGCACGGCCGAACGAGAAGTTCTCCGGATCAATGTACTCAATCGTTTCGACGCCGTATTCATTGGCAATTTCGAGCGTCCCATCCGTAGAACCGGAGTCAACCAGGACGACTTCAAAATCCTGGAAGCTCTGCTTTTCGAGCCCGTGAAGTAGTTTGCCTAGGTGTTCTGCCTCGTTGTAAGACCGAACGATAATTGAGGCACGTGGCGATTCCATCAATCGATTCTAACATAGTCAGGACACAAATCTGTTTCTGCTTCGCCATCACTCAACTTGTCTGCAACGGTATTAAAGGAACTTTTTTATTTAAGTAAGAGATTCGGTGGGTATGAGCGTTGCTGCTATCATCCCCGCCAGGATGGGATCGACGCGGTATCCCGGGAAGCCGCTATGTGATATCCACGGGGTGACTATGATCGAGCACGTATATCGTCGGACTCGGATGAGCGACGCCGTGGATCAAACCTACGTCGCTACCCCTGACGAGGAGATTCGCAAGGAAACGGAGTCTTTCGGCGGTGAGGCCATTATGACTGGCCAACATCCTCGTGCTACCGATCGCGTGGCAGAAGCAGCAAAGAGCCTTGATGCAGATATCGTGGTTGTGATGCAGGGCGACGAGCCGTTGGTGTATCCAGATATGCTTGACGACGCTATCGCACCGGTTCGGGATGAGGATGGTGTCAAAGTGACTAACCTCGCCAGGCCGATTCCTAACAAATCCGAGTATGAAGATCCGAACAATGTGAAGGTTGTTGTCGACGAGAACTGGGACGCCCTGTATTTCTCACGGTCGCCAGTTCCGTATATACAAGCCGGGAACTATGAGAAGGCTCCGGTGTACCACCAGGTCTGTGTAATCCCCTTCGAACGGGAATTCCTCTTCGAATTCACGTCGATGGCGGAGACTCAGTTGGAGCGGGTCGAATCAATCGATATGTTGCGACTGCTCGAAAATGGGCACAACGTTCGGCTGATCAGGACCGACCGGGAGACATATCCTGTTGATACACCCGAAGACCACCAGAAGGTAAACGAAATGATGGCCAATGATCCGCTGTTTGAAGAGTACCACTAAGACCGAACGAGGTAGTCTCGGAGGACAACGCGACGTATTTTCGACTAATCGTAATGTGATAATAACTCGGTAGTGGTTTCATTCCAGGTAGGAAGCCTCCGAGGTGAAGGCTCACGAGTTGCCGCTGTGTGAACAGATTCCGTAATTACTTCCGGTGTTAGTTCCTCAACACCAACTACACAATCCTTCTTATTCCAGTTCCGCAGACCAGCCGCCTGGCGGACCACACACGGCGTGCCTGCCGAGATAGCTTCTGAAACAGTCATTCCATAGGACTCGAATTCGGAGAGAGTAAGATATACCTCTGCACCGGAGTACAACCCCGGCAACGTATCGGCGTCAACGTATCCCATAAATTCCACTCGGTCTTCGACCCCACTCTCACTAGCGATCTGTTCCAATGTTTCTCGGTATGGACCACTCCCAATTACGAGTAGATCGTACTCCGGAAGGTTGGGCAACGCCCTAATTGCGTGCTGAATACCTTTGTACGCTTCCAGCCGACCAACCGTCAACATGTATGGCCGCTCCCGTTCAACCGGCTTCGCCTTCGCGAACCGGTCCACATCTACCCCGTTGGGGATCACCGTCGCATTTGTATCAAAATCGGACCTCAACTGCTCTCGTTCCCATTCACTGACCGCAACAATCACATCTGCACGCCGAACCGCCCACCGACCGAGTGGGTGATACAGCGACAACAGGTGATCTCGCACAGAATTTGCGCTGCCGCCGTGATAATGAGTTGTCACTACAAACCGATGGTCACCGATACCCAGTGCAGCAAAAAACAATGGAAATGAGTGGTAGTTGTGTGCGTGTACCACGTCCGCTTCCGATTCCCGAACAGCCATTACGATCTGCGGACAGAGATGCATCGCGTCGTTCGGGGCGATGCTTCGATACCGGCGAACAGTAACTCCGCTCCGTCGCTCGCGACGTTCGCCGTCCTTCCCTGCATCCGCAGTGACCACGGTCACCTCGTGACCGCGTTTAACAAGCCGCTCAGAGATCTCTTTGACGTGTGTCTCTACGCCACCGGACTGCGGCGGGTACCGCGGCGTCACCTGCAAGATCTTCATTACTCTCTCACCCACTAGTCACTCGTAAACGTCTCGCAGTTCCTCATCCACTTCCCACGCTGCAGACCCCTCACCACGCCGCAACTTTACTGCAGCAAACAACAGTGACACCTGCGTATCGAACACCGCGTATACTGACTGTAGCGGTCCAAGCTTATCACGGGAACCTAAAACCGTGAATATGCTAATGCCTGACGGAATGATCAGTCCGAGCGGCCCAGCGGTAGCTAGCCCCAGAACCGTTGTAAGCCCGATCGAAGCGGCCAACAACCACGGCGAGACCAGCATAAACCACCAGTTGAACGGCAACACCACACCGCCATACAACCCATACCGCCCCAGCATATCCCGATGCTGCAGCAGCAACCGAATCAACCCCATCGCTCGGCGATCCTTCTGCGTTCGACGCTTTCCAAACGCCGAATGTGACGCCTCCTTGTACCGAATCTCCGGGTCGAACACCACCCGCTTCCCGTTCTTCCGGATCTTCAGCGCCAACTCCGTGTCGTCGGCGATCGAGTCAGGATCGATCGGGACGATCTCGTCGTTCTCGAACGCGGAAAACGGCCCGTGGAAGATGAGCGTCGAATCGAGATGCGACTCCAACGTCTGAATCGTCGCCTGCACGTCCCGGTATCCCTCCTCAACGTCGCTGCCGCCGAGCACGTCGACGTTTCGTCCCGTCACGGCACCAACGTCCGAGTCCGCGAGGTTCGCGGCGGCCTCCCGAAGCGCGTCGGGGGCGAGCTTCGAGTCACAGTCGGTCTTGACGACCATCTCGTTCGACGCTGCCGCATAAGCGTCATTCAACGCTGGTGCGAGCCCTCGGCGTTCGTCTTCCTCCAACAGCGTCAATTCGGGCGCCTCTCGGTCCGCGAAGAACTCCCGAACGATCTCTCGCGTATCGTCGTCGCTGGAATCGACGACGACGACCTCGATCTTCGCCATCGGATAATCGAGCGAGACGATGTCGCGGAGTTTGTTCTCGACGATCCGCTCCTCGTTGTAGGTCGGCAGCACGATGCTCACCGTCGGCTCCGCTCGACGCTTATCCGCGGGCGACCCGTGTGGGTTCCACACTTTCGCGAGCAGGAGATAGACCACGTAGGGAAGCCCCGTGAGCGAGAGAAGAGCCACCACAGAGCCGAGGAAACGCCGAACGAGTCTTCGCATACGCGGGCTTTCGGTGACCGAAGTAAAAACACCCGTGATCCGCGGGTAGGACGGGGATTCGATATTCGTCGGCGGTTTCGGTCAGGATATCGGAATCTACCACCATCGTAGAACAGCCGTTCGCAATTCAACGTGACTCGGCCACTCGCAATTACTCATCGTTCGCCCGCTCGCACACGCGAACGCCTCCCGCTGGTTTATACACTTCCGCCCGGATTGTGTGTGAACCGTTCGCAAGAGATTCCGGGGGTTGTGGGAACTCTCACAGCCGTTTAGCGTCAGACAACTACACAAAGTATTTACCGGGCGTGGTGCACGTTTGTGACGTACCCCTACCTATGGTGGCAGAAGCGAGTACCGCAAGCCGAACTCGGATGCCCGAATCGGTCGGGCGCCTCGGTGCGCGCAAAGCTGGTGTCGCCGATCGATGCGATCCAACCAAACTATGACAGGAAACACAAAGAAAGTCCGCGCGGTGTTCCTCGCGGCGCTCATGATCTTCAGCGTCTTCGCTGGGACCGTGGCGTTCTCGGGGAGTGTCGCTGCGGAAGAGCCGACATATGGCGGCAATGCCGTCCACTACGTAAACGAGAGTGGCGGCGGCGACCCAGTAGTCGAAGTACCGTTCGAAGGCAACGTTGAAGCTGCGTCGCTGGACAGAGATAACTTCACGATTCTGGATGATGGCGACAACACGTCATCAATCCAGAATTTCCGGCAACGGAACGCGACTGTTATCCTCACTCTGGATCGGGCCTACCCATCCAACGATCTGGAGGTTTCGCTGAGCGAGAACATTCAGTCGCCGGGTGGCGACACGATCACCAACGACGGTGACAAGACCGTCGTCTTCGCCGGTCAGACGCTTGAATACGAAGGTGACGCCAACGGTGGCGGTACCGACGTGCAGGCCAACACCGCGACCAACGTGACGGCGTATCAAGGCGTTACCATCGCAATCAACGTCTCAAAGTACAACAACATCAGCCGGACGAAAGCCGCCGGCGGCGACGTCCCGGTGACTGTTGAGGGCGAGGACAACACCTACTTCCAGGAAGGGAGTACCGGTGTGAACAGTTCCGTGTACACCTTCAACACGGGAGACCGCGAGCTCGGCGAGTACCGGGTCTTCATAAACAATAGTGACAATCAAGCCAACCGCGCGTTCATCAACGTCCGCGATCTGCAGTTGGACATCGAGGCCGACGACCTGAACGTCTCGACCGACGACACGATCGAGACCACCGTCTCGGCCGTGGCCGGCTCGCGAGACATTGAGGCTGAGTTGCTGGATAACACTGGTGACAGCATCAACACGACGCAGGCTACCCTTGACGGTCAGGGTGAGGCCGACATCGACTTCAATGCTGGCTCCGCTGATGATGGCGATACGCTCGATCCCGGCACGTACACGGTTGAGGTAACCGATAATGCGACCGGCGTCACGGTCGAATCCTCGGAGATCACCGTCTCTGAAGCAGAGGATGAGGATGTCAGCTTCGTCAGCACCACCATCACCGACCAGCGTGGAGATATCCTTGAGGCCACGATCGAGATGACGGAGACCTCCGAAGCAACGGTTACCTTCGGCTCCAAGGACGACGGTGTCATCGCGAACGCCACCTTTGAGGATGACAACGGTGATGATCAAGTCACCTTCTATGTCAACACGTACAATTTCGAAGACGATCAGGCCAACGTCTTCGCGCTGGACTCCGACAGCGACGATGTCCTGCTTGACCAGACCCAGAACAACAACCCGGCCAACGGTCCGAGCGCCGACGGTCTAGGTGAGCTTCTTGACGCCGGCGACTACGATCTCGAAGCCGAAGCCGGCGATCAAGGTGTTACCACTGGAGTCACCCAGTCCGACGACATTGCGACTGTAACGCTAGAGGACCGTAGCACGGAGAACATTCGGATGTGGACCGGAAGCAAGGAGGCCATCGGTAGCGTCTCTGATCTTGAGGACGTGAACGAGGCCATCGAAGAAGGCCAGATCACGCAGTCCTCCGAGGTTGCTGTCGGTGACTTCGCGGTGCACCAACTCGAAGCGTCCGGCTTCGAGGGAGCACTCAACGCACGTGAGGATGAGGACGTTAGCCAGGCGTTCAGTACCCTTAACGCAACTGGCCCGATCAACCTGACAATCGAGGAAGCTAGTCCCGGTGCGAACCAGGATGCCAGAGAACTCGACCTCGATTACACCGGCAGCAACGCTAACGTGACCGTCATCGCTGACGGTCCGAACGACACATACTTCGTCATCGTCGACACCGCTTCGGTAAACTACAAGAACGGAGACACGCTCCCGAGCGACAGCGACACGGCTCTGGAGACGAACTTCACCGTTCTGAACCGTGACTCGCCGTTCGGACAGGACTTCGTGCCTGAAGACGACTTCGACGACGACGAGAACTCCGAGACGCTCGTCACATTTAACGCCAACGAGCCTGAAGTGACGATTCAAGAACCGTTCAACGTCTCGCAGGCGTCCGGGCAGACCATCAGCGCCACGACCAACATTGCTCCGGGCACGGAAGTGCGTCTCCGCGTCCGCAGTGACGATGGCGTGAGCCCGAGCTTCCTGAAGACGGCGACGCCGGTCGTTGGTTCGGATGGAAGCTTCGGTGCAACGTTCGACTTCAGCGGGCAGAACGTCGGTGACACCTACGAGATCACCGTCAGCAGCACGGGCATTATCCTCGCGAGCGACGAAACCGAGGATGGTACAGTCGTCGAGGCTGTCGCAACCGACACCGCGACGCCCGAACCCGACACGGACACGCCGGAGCCCGACACGGATACTCCGACGCCGGAGCCCGACACGGACACGGCAACGCCCGAACCGGACACCGACACGCCGATGCCGGACACCGACACGCCGACCTCCACTCCGACCAGCACGCCTGGATTCGGTGTGGTCGTCGCGCTGACGGCGCTCCTGGCCGCGGCGCTGCTCGCCATCCGGCGAGACTAACGTAGCCAACTAACCACCGGACTTCGTCCGGTCCTTCCGTTTTCCACTTTCTTTCGCGCGCTCCACCGAATAGCGACAGCGCTACCCACGGAGAGAGCAACTGGTGGTGGACATCGGAGGTAGGTCTAACCTCATCATCAGCGGAGTGGTGAGCGTGTCAGTAGATTCCTTTCCTGCCGACAGAAGCGTGGAGTTCCCACTTGACTGCAGATCTCCGACGCAATACTACACTGACAAGACGCACTCTCAGTCAAATCCTTCCGTGTTACATAAACTAACTGGGTATTTCACGAGTACTAAGCTTAGTCGTGATACAGGAGACATACAGCTTATATCGGATTTTGGATCCACAGACTCGTTTCCTATCACGGAGTAAATATATTAAGAACTCACCGCCTGGTCTACAGCGACCAGGCGAGTTTGACGGACGAAACCGAATGTGGTTTGGTAAGAATGGCCGAGTTGAAGTATCCGTTTTGAGGACTTATAATATGTGTCCGAATCTAAGTCCTATCCTCAGATAGACTCCAGGCCGTATTCCCAGTGGAAGGACAGCTGGCGGCTCTGTGCGTGAGACCTGTCGTTCGCGGTCGGCGCGTCACTAAACGGAGTTGGTGAATGGGTGGAGGCCCACAGAAGATGGTGTAGACGGGACCGAATACGGGGCCATATATGAGCAGTGCAGCAAGGCCGCCCCAGTGAAATACCGGAGGCGACCGATCGCTGAGGAGTGGGATAATGAGGAGTGCGTCAGCGAGCCATACTACAGGACCAAGACTGCACCCGATGAGGACTCTCATAACCGGATACAAGGGACGAGATTCCGGGACAGCGAGTTCGAGCGTGAGAGTCAGAAGTACCCCGGAGGAGATCCCAGACATCCCCACGGACTTAGCCGACAAAGACGTCGGAGCGCTCGAACGACGCAGCGATGGCAGGCAGGAGGTTCTGCACGCTGAGCACGGCGCCGAAGGCGACCTCGCAAGCCCAGTGGGGAGCAGTGTGGCAAGATACACAACCGCCGCCTGGCCTCTGAAAGAGGCTATGGATCGTGTTGCTATGCTGTACCGGGCGGAGAAGCAAAACGAGGCGATAGCAATCGCAAAGAGAGCAATCAGGGCGAAGATACTCTCGTGGTACAGGAGGCGGATTCCTAGTCAATCAAGCGTAGTGGAGTTCGAATGTTTCCACTAGCGGGCTGCTGTGGAACGCATACAATGTGGTTTTGTATCTCCCCGCGATGTGATGGAAGTCAGGCGTGAGGGCCCAGGTACCGCCGATCGGGACCATCCATAACGTGTGCTCGATAGGAAACTCATATCCGGGTGGAATTAACAGATACAGATACGGAAGAGGCGCCCCAACGATGACAGGTGGCCAACTCCGGCTTACCTACCTCCTGTACCGGGGGGATTCCGCCACAGCAATCAACTGTCGACTCGGCGTACCAGAAGCTTCATTCCTGGGTGAACATTTCCGCACCCCACCAGTGACCATCCGACAAGAGTGATAGGACGGACGACTGAGTTGAACTCCCGGCAGACGACCCACTTATCGACCTTGCTTGGTATCGCCCTTGTTGAAGCACACACTACGTGTGTGTTCGTGAGTTCGGGGTTCTCTGATCGAAACAACTCGGACAAGGTATCACAGTGTGATGGAGTGGGCATTGTTCCGCTACGCACGTCTTCCTATGCTGTGCGTATCCCACGAACGGGTCGGACTCCGAACGCAGTATTCACTGCTTAAAGGGTGAGCGAGTCGAGAACGGCCACTAGGTCGTCGATGAGGGCGTATGTGTCGCCCGCAGCGTCGCGGCCGTCGGCGTACGCGGCGTCGACATCCTTCCTGAGGCGGTTGACAACCGCCTCGGCACGGTACCTCCCGGTGCCGTCGGGGACCGCCGCTCGAAACACGAAACGCATTTATCGGATACGTCAGAACGGTGATCAATGGCAGACCAGCGGACCCGTGCCCGCGTCGCCGCACTCGTTATCGTGGCCCTCCTGTTCACCCCGGTCGTGACCAGTGCCGTCACTCACGACGACATCCGGTCGGAGCGAACGGCCGACGACACGAACGCCGATGAACTGGTGGTTGTTACCGCACAGGGCGACGACCTCGGGAACGGACGGGACTCCCGGCTCGTCGTCGTTGAACCGGACACGGAGCGAACGGTGCACCAGAACACGACGTACGCGACGTACTTCGACGTGGATCCACTCAACGACACGACGTTGCTGTACGCCGCCAAGAACGGAGCGGGCGAGTCGTTCGCGGTCGTACAGAACTGGCGGACCGGGGCAGTACACGCGAAGTTCAGGATCGCAAACGGGACCCACGACGTCGACAGACTCGGCGACGGGCGGTACGCGTACGTCGACGGTACGAGCCATCAAGTAATTGTCATTGACCGCTCGAACGGGACTCGCGAGCGGGTGTGGACGTACAACTTCACCGATCGGTTCCCGCCGGACGTCGGCGGGGGCGATCCAACCAGTTATGCCGGGGACTACACCCACCTCAACGACGTCGATGCGGTCAACAATGCCTCGGCGTTTCTCGTGAGCCCACGCAACTTTGATCGGGTTATGTTGATCAACCGCTCGACGAAGGAAATTAGGTGGACACTGGGGGAGGAGGACAACTACAACATTCTCTACGAGCAACACAACCCCAACCTTATTTCGCGGGACCCGCCAACCGTGCTCGTCGCGGACAGCGAAAACGACCGGATCGTCGAATATCGGCGCACCGACACGGGGTGGGAACTCACCTGGGAGTACGACCAGGACCTCGTGTGGCCGCGCGACGCCGACCGGCTTCCGAACGGAAACACGCTGCTCGTCGACAGCCGGTTCGTTATGGAGGTGACCCCGTCGCGGGAGACCGTCTGGAAGATGCGGATCTCGAAGTTTCCGTACGATGTCGAGCGGATCGGACTCGGCGACGAGCCCGACGGGCCGCCGATGACCGAGTTCCGCGACGAGTTCGAAACCGCGCGGATGCCGGACACGGCCGGTGGTCCCGTTGACGCGCTCACCAGTCCGGTTACCGACGCCTACCAGCTCTCGCGGTGGATATTCCCCTTCTGGGTGTCGGTATATGACTTCGTGTCGGGAGGACTCGGGCTCGTCGTCTTAGTGGTGTGGGGCGGGTTCGAGGTCGACCTGTTCCGGCGTGGCTCCCGGTTCGATGCGCCGGACCTCGGCGCCCGGATCGGACCGCTCACCGGCGGTCTGCTGGCCGCCGCCGTGGCGCTCGGCGGCGCTGCGACCCTCTGGACCAGCGTCGAGCCAAGTTTACAATTCCGCGGCGGGTTCGCCGTCGAGTGGTGGCGGTGGGATCCGCTGTACCACACCCTCGGGATCCTGGCGATGGTCGAGAGCCTCCGGTATGTGTGTGACCGACACCTCGCCCCGGCGGACAACCGGCGCCGGCGACTCGTTCGGATTGCTTACGTGGGCGGCCTCCTCGCGCTGATCGGGTTGGGCGCGGGCCTGCTCGCATTGACGCTTGGTGTCGGCGGGACGACCATCCGGATCCCGAACCCGGCAGCGTTGCGCGCGACCGGCGCCGCGGCGCTGGCGTTCGCCGTCTGGCGGCTGCTCCACACCAGAGGGGCGACGCTTCTCCCGTCGCCTGGCGGCCGCAGCGTCGGCGGCCTCGGCTTACTTCTGGTCGCGCTCTGGGCGCTCGCCGTCGGAGCTAGTTCGGCCGCGACTCCGGCCGGATTCTTGGGTATCGGCCTCGTGCTCGCGGTTTCCGGGCGCGCAGCGGTGCTCCGGCTCGACGGCGCCAGATCACTTCCGCCGGCTCGCCGGAGCACATACGCTTTCCTGGCCGCGTGGTACCTCCTCCGTGTCCTCCTCGTCGCCGCGGCGGCCGCGACCGCGCTCCGGATCCTCGGCCTGGGTTCGATAGCCGGGCTGGCGCTCTCTCCGGCGGTGATCACGCCGCTTCTGTGCACCGCGGTGCTGCTCGCCACCCTAGAGTGGGTCCTCTTGTGCGACCCGACGGCGTCGCAGCAGGTGTAGGATCGCGACGGGGGGTGTAGCATCCCTCGCGTTCGCCTCCCCAGCCGCGGCGGTAGGCACGCTACGCCAGGGAGGCGCGTCGCGGGCGGTTGGCCAGCGCGTCGGGGCCCCACTCGAGAATCTCGCCGAACTGGTCAGACCCGAAGAAGGCCATCGCGTTCTCGCGAGTGTCCCACTGGCTGGAGATAAAAATGTCATCGCTCTTGTGGCGTAGATTGTTGATGAGTCAGAGTACTGTTTCGAGGATGGTTTTCAGCGCTTCTTTCCCTTGGTTTTCGGAAGACCTCACGTCGGAGTTGGAACGCTCTGAGATACGGCTTACGCTCTTGTGGCGTAGATTGTTGGTGAGCAGAGTGCGGTTTCGAGGATGGTTTTGAGTGCTTCTTTCCCCGGTTTTCGATAGACACGACGACGGAGTTGGAATACTCTGAGATACGGCGTCAGTTTGTCCTCTGAGATGCCTCGATGCGGCGAGAGCCAGGATCGCGCCAGCGATCCGTGGCTCTCACAGGTATTGACGTGGACATCTCCGTCGCCGTGGACGACGTATTCGCGGGTGAATGTGTCGTCCTCATCAAGCGGATCGTACGCTCGAAAGCCGTCGGTGTAGACGACTAACGACTCCTGCTGGCCGACCGCCAGCAGGAGTCGAATCGTCGATTCGTCGGCGGCTTTCGCTGGGAGCACATAGTGGTCACCGCTTCCACGATCAGCGAGAATGAACACCGGTGGCTTGTCCTGTTCGTACGTCCCTCGTCCACGCGTGGACAGGCCACGCGAGCGCGACCGGGAGTCGCGCTCGCGGCCTTTGAGCCCAGATTTCACGCACAGTTCGTCAATTTTGACCGGGCCTTCGAGGTGTAGTTGAGGCGCGTCCAGCGCTCGCAGGAAGCACTGGACGCGCCGGTACACCGACTTGTAAGAGACTTCTATTTCCACGTCTAACTGTCTGAGACTCGTGTTGAAACGGATATAGGTGTAGACGGCGAAAAACCACTTGCTGAGAGCGACTGGTGAGTGTTCGAAACCGGTGCCTGTCTGATCGTTGAACGTGCGGTCGCAATTCTTACAGCGGTATCGCTGGAAGACCCGATAGCTGCCGTACCGAATCACAGATTCGGCACGGCAGCGCGGGCAATAGACGCCGTCACGCCAGCGAATCTGTGCCAGCAGATTCGCGGCCCGACGCTCCGAGACGAACGTCTTGAGTGGAATCATCGTTTGTCGGGTGGCGCGTCGCGCCACCCTTGCCCGCTACGACTCCTAGCTACTGCTGAGATCCGACCAACAATCTGCTACCCAAGAGCGCAAAAGTAAGTACTGATAGTATATAATTTCCAGGTGGATGAGATTATCCCAACCAACTGGCTTCCTGATTTTGGAAGAGTTGTCCGACGGTGAGTGGGATACCGCGGCAAACTTAGCGAGACGGATTGGGAAGGACCGTAATTACATCAATGCAGAATTACCGAAACTTGAGGATCAGAGGTTCGTAAAGAAGATCGGCCCGCTTGAAGCGGTCGCGTTAATTTAGAGGATGAGGCGGACGAGTTCTGAGTGTCTATGACAGAATTCGACCGCCTCAGTCAGTGTATCGAGTGGATTGACTTGTCGTTTGTGGAGCGCAAGCGGACTCCCGAG